>JALSRZ010000001.1 GCA_026984515.1 Thiohalobacter sp.
CGGGGGGTGAAGTGATTGAAAGGCTGGTGCCGGCGGGTATTGAATCCGACCTGGCCGGTGCGGATTACCCGGTCAAAGGTGTTCTGCCGGGTATCCTCGCGAAACGCAAGCTGAACAGGGGTATTGAGTCGGTCGCTGTTTCGCCTGATGAATCCCACCTCTATTTCGCATTGCAGAGTCCGCTGGCCAACCCGGACAAATCCGCCTACAAGACATCTCGTCATGTCCGCCTGTTCAAGCTGGATCTTAAAACCATGACACTGGTCGGCGAATATGTGTACGTCATCGATCTGCCGGAAACCTTTCTGGCCGACAACACGGACAAACAGAGCAAGGTCAAGGTAAGCGAAATGCTGGCCTATGCGGATGATCGGCTGCTGATACTTGAGCGTGTCAGCAATACGACCAAACTGTATCGTGTGTCGCTGCATTCAGCCGGCAATATCCTCGGCGGTCGCTGGGACAGTGAGTTTACCTCGCCTTCGCTGGAACAGATCGACGACCCTGGCGCGATTGACATCACGCCGCTGAGCAAGGACCTGGCGCTCGATTCGGCCATCGACCTGCCGCCCGGTGCCCTGCCGGCGAAAGTGGAAGGCCTTGCGAGGACAGGGCGCCGAGAACTGGTGCTGGTCAATGACAATGACTTTGGTATCGAAGGTGCTGACACGAAAATCATCCGACTACGGGTTGGAAGAAACTTCTTTGAATAACCCGGATTTAAAATAGCAGAAAATCAACGATACGATACGATCAGCTTTTCAAAAAGGCCCGGCGATCCGCCATCACAGGCGGTCGCCCGGGTAATGTCTATTTAACCTGTCCTCCTGTAGTTCGCTGAGGCATTTTCTGCGCCGTCGATCCAGGACTGGATCGATACGTTTGGGTTGTTCCCGGTTATCAGCAGTGGCTGCATCAATGACAGGTTTGTCAGAAATCAGTAGTACATCAAAAGCCAGATATTGTATTTTCATAGCGACGCTCCTCGTTGGATAGGGTCTGTGCTTGATAGAACTTGCCGAGTTCAGGCAGACTATCTCTTTCAACCCCCGAGCGTGGAAACTTGGACAGGGAAGGGTGCATACCTGGCCCTTGTCCCGGTCCGGTCCTCAACCGGACCGGGGATGGGATCTACAACTTACCTGGTTTTGCGTTTCTCGGGGTTGGTTCCCTGTGCAAATTCTTTCCAGTCGAGTTTCCCGTTTTTGTTTGTATCCGCCTTGTCGAACGTTGACTCGAACGATGCGAAGGAAGCGGCCTCCTGTTTGGATATCTGTCCGTCCTGATTCGTGTCGACGTCGTTAAATTTCACCGGTGCATCATCGCCGGCGAATACAATGGAGCTCACCAAGCTCATGGCCGCAAACAGTGCAACTTTTTTCATCATTTTATCCCCTTGGTTGATCGCTTCAATTAACGAAGCGTACGCTCCTGACTCCAGCAACACTCATGCCAGATCCACTAAAAATATCTATAACAGGAGGTTAACGCAAATCGACAAAGACGCCGTTTGCAGGGACTACGACAATCTGTCTCCATTGGCAGACAATATAAGGAATCAAAACGCCGGTCATTAATTTGGTGACGCGCGATCGCGACACTCAACAGTAAGGACAAGGTCCGCTGTATTTAATAGTGAAAATCGTAGACACCTGGCACGATTTCGTCGGAGTGGTCAAAATACTCGAAGACGGCACCACGTAGTTGAAGAAGCCATCCAGGCCGACTTGCGCAACGACAAGTCCTCAGGCAATGCGCCTGCATCGATCTGAACGCGACCCATGTGCCGGAGCAGTTTCGTACTCCTGCACTTCGTCGCAAACCAGGGACCAGTAGAGCGGGGCTTAACATACCTCTGACCGGTTTGTCGGTCAGACCAGATGAACGGCGCTGACTGCAGGAACACATATCAGGCATGAACATAAGTCTATGTGAATCCGAATGACTTAAAGAATATGCGGCGTATGGCGTTATGTAAGAGTAGAAAAAAATTTGACGGCAAACAAAACCTTAAATAAAAAACAGGTAATCGGGATGATGAAGATAGAAGGGACTAGCGTTATACCCGTTCCGGCAGGGACGCCGATGGATGGTCTGCACGTCATACGCGGACGACCGGTTTGCAACCGAAAACAAACCGCATGGTATGTCGGGGCGATGCTTCTGGTCGCTGCGGCAATCCCGGTGACTGGAAATTGTGAGCTTTCTCAGGAAGATGCAACCCGCCACGCACCGCATTGGGGTTATGGCGGCCAGGTCGGTCCGTCCCATTGGGCGGGGATGGCTGCTGAATTCGCACTGTGCGGCAGCGGCAAACGTCAGTCTCCGGTAGATATTCGTGATGCGCTGCCGCAAGCGCTGTATCCGCTGGACTTTCAGTATCGACCTGTCGATCTGCACGTGCTGAATAACGGTCATACATTGCAAGCTAATTACAATACAGCTATCGGCGATACGACCATAACCGTTGGCGGGAGCCTCTATCCGTTAAAAACCAAACCGGTATACGACAGTACCCTGATGGTTGGTGACGTGCCCTATAAGTTGCTCCAGTTTCACTTTCACTCGCCGAGTGAGCATGCACGGGACGGGCGCCGCTTTCCCATGGAAGTACACCTGGTACACAGGAATGCTAATGGTAACCTTGCCGTAGTCGGCATATTCCTGAAGCTTGGCAAGCGCAACCCTACGCTCCAAAAGCTGCTTGAATATGTGCCGTCAACGCTCAACACAGTCAGTAGCGGAACAGGTGCGACGCTCAACGCAGCGGATCTGCTGCCTGAAAACCACAAAGTGTTTCACTATGGTGGTTCGTTAACCACTCCGCCATGTAGTGAAAATGTCAACTGGTTCGTGATGACAACACCAATCGAGGTAGCGGATGAACAAGTCCGGAAATTTACACAATTGATTGGCCGGAATGCCCGCCCGCTGCAACAGGTGCACTGGCGTGATGTGCTGGTATCTGACCAGCCCAGGTTTTAACAAGGAGATAACGATGAACATATTCAAGGATCTGTCGGTAAAAGCCAAAATACTGGGCAACGCAGGTGTTCTGCTCATGTTGCTGGGATTCAGCTCATTTTATGCCCATCAATCCATGAAGGTCATTGGCGAAGAAATTACTGCGATCGCCGAGCAGGATATCCCGCTGACAGAGAAATTCACCACTGTTATGACTGGTCAGCTGGAACAGGCTATACAATTTGAGCGAGCGATACGCTACGGCGTGCTTTTGCAGCAGGAAGAGACGGCGGCTGCACCTTTCCGTGAAGCCATACAGGCATTTGAATCAGGTACGGAGCATATCGAAAAGAACTTCCGGGGTGCCGAAGCATTGGTCCAGGCGGCTTTGGGTAAAACATCGGAAGAAGCAGCGACGGAATTTGAAACGGTAGCTGCGATGCTGTCCGCTGTCGAAACAACACATCGCGACTATGTGAGCCATGTCCAGTCTGTATTTGTCAGCTTCGCCGAAGGGAAAAATCATGCAATTGAGCAGATTATCGAGCAAGTGGAAAAAGAACAAGGCGCGCTGGACAGGAAGCTAGAGCTTTTAGTGACTGAAGTCGGGAAGTTTACCGAAGCCAGCGCTGAACGGGCGGAGCAACAGGAAATATCGGCGCTGACGATGCTCACTATCATCGCGTTGGTCAGCATTGTTACCGGTGTGCTGCTCAGTCTGTTTATCGCCAACTTCATTGTCAGCGCGATCCGCAAGGCGATTGTTACGGCTTCGGGCGATCTTACCCAGGTCATCGATGTCGATAGCAAAGATGAAATCGGCGAACTGCTGACAGCAATGAATGGTATGCGTCAGAAGTTATTGGACATGCTTTCCCGGATCAGCGGTACCACGGATCAATTGTCCGCAGCGTCAGAGGAGCTGTCAGCGGTTACCGCGCAGACCAGCAGTATTATCCAGAGCCAGCATTCTGAAACCGAGCAGGTGGCCACGGCCATGAATGAAATGACTGCCACGGTACAGGAAGTGGCACAGAACATTAACCATACAGCCAGTGCGGCCAGTGAGGCAAACGAGCATACCATGAGCGGTCAACAGGTTGTCGGACAGGCGGTCAGCCAGATAGGGCAGCTGGCTGAACAGATTGAACAGGCTTCTGCCACCATAAATGATCTGGAGCAGCAAAGTGAAGGCATCAATTCGGTGCTGGATGTGATCAAGGGTATCGCCGAACAGACGAACCTGCTGGCGTTGAATGCCGCTATTGAAGCTGCTCGTGCCGGTGAACAGGGTCGGGGCTTTGCCGTGGTTGCTGATGAAGTGCGCACGCTGGCAGGTCGCACCCAGGAGTCTACCGAAGAGATTAACCAGATGATCGAAAAACTCCAGTCCGGTTCACAGCGGGCGGTACAGGTCATGGAGAAAAGTCGCGAACAAGCGCGTGCCGTCGTAACGCATGCGACCGAATCCGGTGCGGCGCTTTCAACGATCGCCACAGCAGTTACGAAAATCAATGATATGAGCACCCAGATCGCCAGTGCGGCTGAGGAACAAAGTGCTGTTTCTGAAGAAATCAACCGTAACATTGTGCAAATAAATGATATGGCCAATGACACCGCAAACGGGGCAGCACAAACATCCGAGGCCAGCCAGGACCTCGCCCGTATGGCAACAGAGCTGCAAGGTATTGTCAGCCAGTTTAACGTCTAGGAGCACAGCCATGTCGAGCTTGATGAGTACCGTGGATGGGCGGACCCGGCTTGCCGGGACCAATCGACTGGAAGTCTTGTTATTCAGTCTGGGTACAGATACCGATAGCGGCCGCGAAGAAGTGTTCGGCATCAATGTTTTCAAAGTCCGGGAAGTGATGCGCGTGCCCGAAATCACCCGGGCACCGGATATGCCTGACGCCATTGAGGGAATGACCAGCCTGCGCGGCGAGACGGTGCCGATCATCAACCTGCAAAAGTTTTGCGGTGTTCCGGGGGAGAACAAACCCGGTATATTGATTGTCACTGAATACAATAAACACGTACAGGGTTTTCTGGTGCACTCCGTGGACAGTATCCACCGATTGGCTTGGGAGGATATCAATGTGCCACCTTCCATGCTGGCGAACCAGCATGCCGGATTGATTACAGCCGTTACCGAACTACCGGACCATCGCCTGGTAATGATCATGGATGTTGAAAAGGTATTAGCGGAAACCGCCGGCTTTTACGATGACGAATCCGTATTCGATGGTATCGGGTCCTCGAATAAAAGCGATGCGAATATCCTGTTTGTGGACGATTCCAGTGTCGCGCGTGGCCAGATACGCCGTACACTTGAGCATATGGGGCTTGGCTTTATTGCTACCGCGAATGGGCAAGAGGCGTGGGAGATGCTGGAGCAACTCGCAGAGCAGGCCGAAGACAGCGGAAGTAAGGTCGCCGACCGCATCAACCTTGTTCTGACAGACATTGAAATGCCGGAGATGGATGGCTATGTGCTTACCCGCAAGATTAAGGGCGATACTCGCTTTAAAGGTATTCCTGTGGTTATGCATTCATCCTTGAGCGCCGAGGCCAACCAGGCGTTGGGTAAGGATGTAGGCGCCGATGCCTATATTGCAAAATTTGAACCCAGGGAACTGGCGAAAACACTGGAGAGTCTGTTGAACCAGGGTGAGTAAAATCGTACCGGGAAGGAGATCGTGGGATGAAAGAGACAGGGGCATTTGATTTTACCGCCTGGCGCGCACTGGCGGAGTCCGATCCGGCTCAGTTTGAGCGGCGTCGCAAGGCCGTAATCAACCAGCTCATACGTACTGCGGATAATGACATTGCGCGGCAACGCATGAAGCAGCTGGCAGGGCAAATCGAGCGTTACCGCAATGCTGAAGACGACCCTCATATCGTGTTGGGACACCTTCTTGCTCTGTTGAACAGGCTCATCGAGAATCGTTTGATTATCGCATCTTCCCAGGTGAAGGAGATGTTGCAGGAGGGCCTCCCCGCTAGCCCGGAAAAACAATTGCCTGCACCTAAAACTGTAGACGCCGTTTGTGCGGATGGCCCAGGCACCCACCTGGATTGAGCATCATGTCGAATATAACATTCGATAGCGAGCAGCGCGTCCAGGTTGACCGGATTAATATTCTTTACTCCGAGACTGGCCACAGTATCCTGGCGACGCTGGTCGTCATGGCAGCGTTTGCGTTTGTTCTATCAACCCAGCAGGATTCAGAGGGCCTGCTTGTCTGGTACAGTGCCCTGGCGGTCGTGTTACTTGGCAGGGCAATCAATTCTCGGCAGTTCACAAGAGCAAAGCCTTCATCCGCGAATATCGGCCACTGGTGCCTCCGTTTCCGGCTGGGAATTCTGGCAACCGGACTGGTGCTGGGCAGTACCACCGTGCTGTTTTTCCAGCAGATGACTATTGCTTATCAGACATTCAGCATCTTTGTGCTGGCGGGAATATCAGCGGGTGCTCTCACTGTTCTGATATCCGACTACATCGCCTTTTTTCTTTATATCAATGCGACCCTGTTGCCGGCGGCCGTTATATCAGTCGGTTATGATGATCGGCTGCATATAGCGATAGGTGTGATGACGCTGATCTATATTGCGTTGCTGATGCGAGCCAGCAGGAATCTGTCTCGCAAGGTCATCGCATCCCTGGTGCTGGGTTACGAGAACCAGGTGCTCGCGGAGCATCTGGCACAGGAAAAAAATCGTCTGGGTAATCGCCTCGGACGTATCCTTAACGACAGTTCCAGTGAGATCTATGTCATGGATATGGATACGCTGCAATGTTTGCAGGTCAATCGGGGTGCCTTACAGCATCTGGGGTACAGTGAGCAGGAAATAGAAGCGCGGAGTTTACTGGATATTCTGACTGACCTGGACAGGGATGCATTCGATGAGTTGCTGGAGCCCATGCATGCAGGTGATCAGGAGTCCGTTTATTTTCACGGTCGGCATCGGCGCAAGGATGGTAGCAGCTACCCTGTGGAGGTGAGACTCCAGCTGTCCCTGACGGAGTCGCCGCCGGTAATTGTCGCTACTGCGCTCGATGTTACCGAGCATGATGAGGCCAAACGCCAGCTCATCCATCAAGCCAACTTCGATCAACTGACCGATCTTCCCAACCGCTTTTTTATGTTGCCTCACATCGAGCATGCCTTTTCCCGTGCCAAAAGAGCTCACACCAAAGTGGCGCTTTTGTTCATGGATCTGGACGATTTCAAGAAAGTCAACGATACGCTGGGCCATAACTCCGGGGATGCTTTGCTTAAAGAAGCAGCGGGACGTATTCGTTCCGTATTGCGTGAATCCGATATCCCGGCCCGTCTTGGCGGTGATGAATTCCTGGTGTTGCTTGAAGGAATTACACGGGTGGAGCAGGTCGAGCGGGTTGCAAGCAAGTTGGTGGGCGTATTCAAGTCACCATTTTCGATCGGCTCAAACGAAATTTATACGTCCACCAGCATCGGTATCAGTCTGTTCCCGGATGATGGTGCTTCGGTAGATGAGCTGATGCAATATGCAGATACGGCGCTGCACCATGCCAAGCAAAACGAATGCAATAAGTACCAGTTTTTTTCCGACAAAATGCGTGTCGCTGCACAACGGCGGCTGGAAATGGAAGGGCATCTGCGCAGGGCGCTGGAAAATGGTGAAATGGCGCTGGTTTTTCAGCCCAAGGTGGATGCGGTCAGCGGTCGGATCGTTGGTGCGGAAGCACTATTGCGCTGGAATAGTCCGGCGCTCGGGTCTGTTCCACCCGACCAGTTTATACCGCTGGCGGAGAATCTTGGTTTAATCGGATCTATCGGTAGTTGGGTCATCAATGAAGCGTGCAGGGAAGCTGTCCAGTGGAGCACCTTATCAGACAGTAAGCTTCATGTTGCAGTTAACGTATCGTCCCACCAGTTCCGCAGCGGCAGATTGCTGAGTGATGTCGAGCAGGCTCTTGAAGTCAGTAAACTTCCGATAGACCGGCTCGAACTTGAAATCACTGAAAGTCTGTTGATCCAGGATACCAGCGAACCGCTGGAAATACTGAACCGGCTCAGAGGCAAGGGTATTACGCTATCTCTGGACGACTTTGGTACCGGGTATTCTTCGCTCAGCTACCTGAAACGCTTTCCGCTGCAGGTTCTGAAAATTGATCGAAGTTTTGTGAAAGATATTATGGTCGATCGTCATTCAGAGGCGCTGGTGGAAGCTATTATCGCCATGGCCAGGAGTCTCGGCCTGGGTATCGTCGCGGAAGGGGTGGAAAATCAGAAGCAGCTTGGATTCCTGCGCGAACGCGGCGTACGTATCATTCAAGGCTACTATTTCAGCCCGCCCGTCGTGGCGGCTGAATTCCGGGTCCTTTTACAACAAGGCGCGGTATATTGGGAGGATGTGCGGTCTCTGGTAAATGAATAAGATGAGGTTATTGAGTTCGCGCCGCCCCGGTATCGGAGTCACATGCGCTTGATGGGTCCGTGGGCGGCGTTTAATTAATTGGCGTGTGGGTTGACCGCTGTATTAACTTTATCCCGCTAAAAATAGTCAGCCTCGGAGTATGTCAGCAGCGTTTACCATGTTACTGAGCGCGCGCTCGACCTCCGGCCAGCCACGGGTCTTCAGGCCGCAGTCGGGGTTGATCCACAGGCGTTCAGCCGGTATGCGCTGCGCCGCCTTTTTCATCAATGCCACGATATCTCCGGTTTCGGGAACGTTCGGCGAATGGATATCATAGACGCCGGGACCGATTTCGTTGGGGTAGTCAAAGTGCTCAAAGGCATCCAGCAGTTCCATGTCGGAACGCGAGGTCTCGATAGTGATCACGTCTGCGTCCATGACGGCAATGGATTCTATGATGTCGTTGAATTCGGAATAACACATGTGGGTATGAATCTGGGTGACATCGGCGACGCCGGATGCGGTCACCCGGAAGGCGTGCACCGCCCGCTCAAGGTAACGCTGCCAGTCCTGTCTGCGCAACGGTAAACCTTCGCGTAACGCCGCCTCATCGATCTGGATGATGCGGATGCCGGCGGCTTCCAGCTCCAGTACTTCATCACGCAGGGCCAGTGCGATCTGCAAACAGGTGGCGGCCCGCGGCTGATCGTCGCGCACGAATGACCAGTTGAGCAGGGTAACCGGGCCGGTCAGCATGCCCTTGACAGGTTTGTCGGTCAGCGACTGGGCGTGCGTGATCCAGTCAATGGTCATCGCCTGCGGGCGGCTGACATCGCCAAACAGGATCGGCGGTTTTACACAGCGCGAACCGTAGGACTGCACCCAGCCATTGGCAGTAAAGGTAAATCCCTCCAGTTGTTCGCCAAAGTATTCAACCATGTCGTTGCGTTCGGCTTCGCCATGTACCAGCACATCCAGTCCCAGTGTCTCCTGCTTGCGGATGACCTGCTCGATTTCCCGCAGTATCCGGTTGCGGTAGGTGTTGCTGTCCAGAATGCCCCGTTTGAAATCGCGCCGCAGTCGCCGGATTTCCGCCGTTTGCGGGAACGATCCGATGGTGGTGGTTGGATAGCGCGGCAGATCAAGCGCACTGCGTTGGATGCCGGCGCGTTCGGCATAGGGACGGTTACGGCGGGACAGATCCCCCGTGATGGCAGCAATCCGGTCGCGTACAGCGCGGTTGTGGGTGCGGCCGGAATTTTTCCTTGCGTTAACCGCCTGGCGTGATGCGGACAGGGCTCCGGTCACCCGGGACAGATTGCCATCCAGCGCCTGCTTCAGGGCAAACAGTTCTTCCAGCTTCTGTACCGCAAATGCCAGCCACGGTTTGATTTCCGGGTCGAGAGCGGTCTCTGACGCCAGGTCCACGGGTACGTGCAGCAGCGAACAGGACGGTGCCAGCCACAGGCGTTCACCCAGGCGTTGCTGCAGGTTGTCGAGCTGCAGCAGTGCGGTGTCCAGATCGGTGCGCCAGATGTTGCGGCCATCGACAATGCCCACTGACAGTACTTTGTACGCGGGCAGTTTGTCTACGGCCATGGCGAGTTCCTGTGGCGCGCGTACCGCGTCCAGGTGCAGGCCCTCCACCGGCAGGTGAGTGACCAGCTCCAGGTTCTCCTGCAGTGGCCCGAAGCAGGTGGCCAGCAGTTTTTTCAGCCCGGGGGTCTGCAGGCGGGAATAGGTGGATTCAAACGCGTTGCGCCAGGCCGGTGGCAGATCCAGTGCCAGGATCGGTTCGTCAATCTGTACCCATTCGATGCCCAGCGATTGCAGGCGATGCAACAGTTCGCTGTACACCGGTAGCAGCGCGTCATGCAGCGACAGTTTGTCAAACTCGGCACCTTTGGTTTTACCCAGCCATAGCCAGGTCAGTGGTCCGGGCAACACGGGCTTCACCCGGTGGCCAGCGGTCTGCGCCTCGCTTACCTGTACGAACAGTTGCTGCGACGACAGGGCAAAGCGTTGTTCCGCTTCCAGCTCCGGTACGATGTAGTGATAGTTGGTATCAAACCACTTGGTCATTTCACAGGCCGCTGCGGCAGTACCGCTCGGTGCGCGACCGCGCGCCATGCGGAAAACTGTGTCCAGGTCGACTTCGCCACCGGACCACTCAAAGCGTGCCGGCACCACGCCCAGTGTCACAGTGAGATCCAGCAGGGTGTCATACCAGGAAAAATCGCCCACCGGGATCAGGTCCAGGCCGGCATCGGCCTGCAGTTGCCAGTGACGGGCACGCAGTTCGCGGCCGCTCTGTTCCAGCCGGTCGGCATCGATTCTGCCGCTCCAGTAGGCTTCCTGGGCCTGTTTCAGCTCGCGTTGCGCGCCGATGCGGGGGAATCCCGAACTGTGGATGATGGTCATGTCCGCTCCTGTGTCAGATCACTCGATTGCCAGGCAGTATGCGGACTGGATATAATTGAGTAAAACTCATAATAGTAATAAAAACTATGAAAGAGATTCATTATGTATCTTGAGCTCCGCCACCTGCGCAGCCTGCTTGCCATCCGGGAGACCGGCAACCTGGCGCGCGCGGCCGAGCGCCTGCACGTCACCCAGTCAGCGCTGTCGCACCAGATCAAGTCGCTTGAGCAACACTTCGACGTGCAGCTGTTCCTCCGCAACAGCAAGCCTTTGTGTCTGACGCCGGCCGGACACAGACTCATCGAGCTGGCCGGGCAGGTGTTGCCGCTGGTAGCGGGTGCGGAACATGAATTGCAGCGCGTGGCGCGCGGGGAACTGGGGCGCCTGCACATCGCCATCGAATGCCATGCCTGTTTCGAATGGCTGGCGCCGGTACTCAGTCACTACCGTCAGCAGTGGCCGCAGATCGAGGTGGATATTCGTGTCGGTGTCAGTTTCGAGGCCCTGCCTGCGCTGCGCAAAGGCGAGGTAGACCTGGTGATCAGTTCCGACCCGGTCAGGTGCGCGGACCTGAAATTTGCGACTTTGTTCAGGTACGAAGCCTTGCTGGTGATGGCGGCTGATCATGCACTGACCCGCAAGCGCCGCATCCAGCCGACTGACCTGGTTGAACAGACCCTGATCACCTATCCGGTCAATCGTCAGCGCCTCGATGTGTTCAGCCGCTTTCTGCAACCCGCGGGAATTGAACCGGCCGCAGTGCGTCAGTCTGAACTTACCTCGGTCATCCTGCTGCTGGTTACCAGCGGGCGCGGTGTGGCGGTGCTGCCCGACTGGGTGTTACGCGAGGTGGCAGCGGCCAACCAGTTCACCACCCGGCCGCTTGGACGCCGGGGCATGAAGGGTACTCTGTATGCCGCGCTTCGCAAGACGGATTTTGCGTCGGTCTACGTGCAGGATTTTGTCACGCTGGCGCGTCAGGGTGGCGGACAGATATCTTTCTGAGCGAGCAAAATTTCAGTCGCCATCCGGAATTACCTGCGATATCTTGTGCTGAAGCTACGGCCAACCACAACATGTAGTGGTTGAGAACACAGGGAACCCGGTGAGAATCCGGGACTGTCGCGCAGCGGTAACGGGGCACCCCAGCGGTTTTACCCCGAAGTCCGAATACCTGCCGGAGCGGGAATCCACCGGATTCCGATACCCAGGCCTCGCGTCAAGGTCACAGGGTGGCATGCTGTTCACCGCCCTTGATTTTCGCGGGCCCCGCGTCAACGCACTACTGGGGGTCCCATGCATACGGAATCATCACTCAATCCGCCGACCCGTTCGGCACCACCTCAAACCGACTTTGGCCAGGCTGAACCGGGCCACCCTGACGGGTGGTCTGACCAGTACGACGTAATCCGCCGCAACGGCAAACTGACCCGTTTCAACGTGTCCAAAATCGAGGTCGCCGTTACGCGCGCGTTCCTTTCCGTGGAAGGTGGCACGGCAGCCGCTTCGAGCCGGGTTCACGAGACGGTCGAACAACTGAGCCGCGAAGTGATGGAGGCCCTGTTCCGCCGCCTGCCGGACGGTGGCACTGTGCACATAGAAGACATCCAGGACCAGGTCGAACTGGCCCTGATGCGCAACGGTCATCACAAGGTGGCGCGCGCCTACGTGCTGTACCGTGAAGAACACGCCCGGCTTCGCGCTGCTGCGTCACCGGACTGTGAGGCGCAACCGGACCCACCGCAAATCCACCTGCAACAGCCCGACGGCAGCCGGCGACCACTGGACATCGGGCAGCTGGAGCAGGTCATCGCCGAGGCCTGCAGCGGGCTTAAAGATGTCAGTGCTGAACGGGTGCTTGAGGAGGTACTGCGTAGTGTCTACGACGGTATGCCCGCAGCCGAAATCGGTCCCGCGCTGACGCTCAGTGCGCGGGTGCTGATCGAGCAGGACCCCGACTATTCCCTGGTCGCTGCGCATCTGTTGCTGGATGCCCTGCGGCGCGAAGTCAGCCTGGGTCTGCCGGGGGAGGAGGAGACTGCCGGGCTGCCTGAATTTTATCGGGAGCGCTTCCCGGACCTGGTCCATCGCGCGGTCGGGCTGGAGCTGCTGGACCCGGTACTGGGCGGTTATGATCTGGAACGCCTGGCCCGCGCGCTCCGGCCTGAGCGCGACCGGCAGTTTACCTACCTGGGACTGCAGACCCTCTACGACCGTTATTTCATTCACAATGCGGAGCGGCGACTCGAATTGCCGCAGACCTTCTTTATGCGCGTAGCCATGGGACTGGCGATCCATGAAATCGATCGCGAAGCGCGCGCCATCGAATTCTATGACCTGCTGTCGTCATTCGATTTTATGAGTTCGACACCGACGCTGTTCAACAGCGGCACCCTGCGGCCGCAGCTGTCATCCTGTTACCTGACCACCGTACCCGACGAACTGGGCGGTATCTACAGTGCGATCCGCGACAATGCGCTGTTATCCAAATTTGCCGGCGGGCTGGGCAATGACTGGACCCGGGTACGTGGTCTGGGCGCGCATATCCGGGGCACCAACGGCGACCATTTCCAATATCTGCGGCGTTTCCCAGTCGATCGAACCGGCTTACCAGAACCTGTTTGTGAAATCCAACCTGTCCGGTGAATTTGCCGTAGTCAATCCCTGGCTGGTGCGCGATCTCAAGGCGCGCCGTCTGTGGGACCCGGTGATGGTGAACGACCTCAAGTATTTCGACGGTTCCGTGGTCCCCATCGACCGGATACCGACCGAGCTCAAACAGAAATACGCCTGTGCATTTGAGATTGATTCACGCTGGCTGATCGAAGCCGCCAGCCGCCGGCAGAAGTGGATTGACCAGGCACAGTCCCTGAACCTGTACCTGGCTGAACCCAGTGGCGCAAAGCTCGACAAACTGTACAAGCTGGCCTGGGTGCGTGGTCTGAAAACGACCTACTACCTGCGCACGCTGGGAGCCACCCATGTTGAGAAGACGACGGCTGAAAACACCCATGTCGCAGTCACCCCGGCAGGTGAAGCACCGCAGGCCGGCGCCTGTTCCATCCTGGATCCGGATTGTGAAGCCTGCCAGTAAGCACAGCCCTGATGAAAGCGTCATCCCGGCCTGTGCCGGGATGACAAGAAATGAATTGAGCGGAGGTGCACCAGGCGAGCTTCCCTTACGTACATGACGAGGAGACAAATGATGCTGAGCTGGGATGATCCGCTGGGTGTAGCGACAGGAAATCCGGACAGTGCACGCCGTGTGGCTGAAATAACGCAACCGCATCCGGCCGCGGTTACGCAGACACTGCAAACATTGGCCGGCAGGAAAAAGCCGGTTGGAAGTATTCAGGCCGGAGCCGAAGCCGGTACGTCCTCAGTCGCTCCTGTGCGCGCCGAAGACAAACGCGTAATCAACGGTCAGGCGGATATCAACCAGCTGGCGCCGTTCAGGTACCCCTGGGCCTGGAAATATTTTCTCAACGCCAATAAAAATCACTGGACCCCGCTGGATATCAACATGGCGCAGGACCTCCAGGACTACCATCACAAGCTTTCGCCCGCCGAGCGCCATGTATACAAAAATGTGCTGGCCTACCTGACTACCTCGGATATCCTCGCCATGCGCAACATCGGCCTGGCGGTGATGGAGAAAATGAGCGCGCCGGAGTTGCAGATTTACCAGGCCCGGCAGGTCTACGAGGAAGCACTGCACACCTGGACCTACCAGCACTGCATCGAAACCCTCGGCCTGGAACAGGGCGAGATCTACAACCGCTACCGGGTGGTGCCCGAGATCCATCATAAAATCGAAGTCGCCAACCGCTGGCTGAACTCCATCCTGCGTCCCGACATCGATCTGCACCGGCGTGAAGAACTGGACCAGTTTGTCATGGCCTATATATTTTTCAGCGCCGTGTTCGAAGGCTGCTGGTTCTACAATGGGTTCAGTCCCGTCTTCGCCCTGCAGCGACGCGGCTTGATGAAAGGTACTGCCGAACAATTGCAGTACATCATGCGCGATGAAGTCATGCACTGCAGCTTCGGTATACGCACCGTTAAGCAGATCATCCTGGAAAACAGTCTTACGCTGGATGCAGGTACCCTGCGGGATATGTGGGATGAAGCCGATGCGGCCGAGGCCGGTTATGCCGCCTACATCCTGCGCGAACCCATGCTGGGCTATTCAGCAGATGACCACATTGCCCAGTTCCGCTACATCGCCAACCGACGGGCCCGTCAGCTGGGCGTGGAAGAGCCCTTTCCCGGTGCCGTCTGCGCCGTTGCCTGGCTGGATGAGCAGTCCAATATCAGGAAGGAGAAAAATTTTTTTGAAACCAGGGTCACCGAGTACCAGACTGGCAGCGTACTCAACTGGGATTAACGCTGGTAGTAAATATTACCCGTGCGCATTGGGGTTACCGTTTTTCAGTATGTGTCATGGTCAAATTTTCGAGATTGGAGGCGATATGCTGAAACCACGATAGATCCTGCCCTGGTTTCACACATGGGAATGTTAGTGACCCCGTGTACTATATTCAGCACAGGAAAAGTTTGGCACAGTCGTTAATTTCCCCGGATTGATGGGCGACGTTGAAACAACGCGATGTAGTATTGTGGCTGGCTTTGGAACGCTTCTCCGATGTGACGAAGAAAGCGTTCAAAAATTGGCAAGGTGCGATAGAACATTGGATCCTGTTGCACATTTGCCGGGAAACACTGGATGACTACCCTGGAGGGGGGTGTAACTTAGATTTGTTTCTTTTCTGAGGTATGATGTAGATTATTGATCAATAACTAGACGTTGAGTATTCTTGAGTGCGCCTGTAACTGGGGGATAAGGTCGACTCCCCTTGGGGACGCCATTTTAGAAAATTCTTAATAATAAACAAACAGTTATACGGATCTTTGTGCAGGGGTTCGGCTCGGGTCTGTGGTTGGCGATTTGTTGCTCAAAAGGGTGGGGTTGCGAGTGTCGGTTCCGTATAGGCTAAAGCGTGGCACTCAACCGCCGACAGGATTCGAAGCCCCAATAAAAACTGTGGCGCAAATTGGAACGTAGCCGGCGATCCCTCCATCGTATTTGGTTTCCACGCCTGTGACTAGCCCGCATTTCTCACCGACTTCCTGCTGCGGCGGCGTCATGCCGCGCGCCAGGCGGCGTTCACTCGGTCGGGCTGCTCGACATAGTGTCGACTATGCCTGCGCGGCCCTCGGTCGCGAACGCCGCTTATCACACGACCTGCCACCGCCTCGTTACGGAGCCCGGTGAGAAATCCGGGCGAGAACGTCGCTGAGAAATTGATCAATGGTCCCCGTGAGTTCAAGCCCAGTGAGACAAACAACATACCGAGTCGAAATATTGCGGAGTCACTGGGTGGTATTGTCATGGCTGAAGGTCAGCGGGCGTCACTGTCCGGTAATCGTCTCGACGAGCTGGTTTATAAGATTGATGCGAGGGGATGACGCGTGGTACTCCATTGCTTAGGGTCCCGGCTACTTAGTTTGGTGTCATCAGTTCGTGTGCCATACGCCCCAACGCAATCATTGCGCTCTCCAGGGCATCGTTCCACGGCTGTGCACAATTGAGCCGGATGAAATTGCAATATTTCCGGGTGGCGGAAAATATCGGGCCGGGTGCAATGCTGATACGCTGTTCAAGCGCACGCTGGCAGAGTTGCAGTGAGTCCACTTTATCGGGTAATTCAATCCAGATCACGAACCCGCCCCGCGGTTGTGTCACCCGGGTCTCCTGCGGAAAGTATTTTCCCACGGCGCGGATCATCATCGATACTTGCCGTTGATACGCGCGCCGCACCTGTCGCAGGTAACGATCATAGCCACCGTGTTTGAGAAAATCGGCTATCGCATATTGCGGCAAGGTCGATGTGGCAAGGCTGGAGACATATTTTCGGTAGACGATTTTTTCCCGGTATTTGCCGGGAATGACCCAGCCGATTCTGAGTCCGGGTGACAGGCTTTTGGAAAATGATGAACAGTAGAGTACAGAAGCCTTATCGCTGAAAGCGCTGACCGCGTGCGGACGCGTGTTGTCAAACCCCAGATCGCCGTAGATATCGTCCTCGATCAGCGGAATATCATGCTGCGCCAGTAAGCCCACCAGTGCCTGCTTGGCTTCATCCGGCATCGTGCAGCCCAGAGGATTGCTGAAGTTGGGCACCAGCGCGCAGGCTGTTACCGGCCACTTTTCGAGTGCCAGGGAAAGGGCGGCCAGGCTGATGCCGGTCTGCGGGTCGGTCGGAATTTCCAGCGCTTTCATACCCAGCACCTCGATCGCCTGGAGCAGCCCGTAAAACGCCGGTGACTCAATGGCGATCACGTCGCCGGGCTTTGCGATGGTTTGCAGGCAAAGCGAGAGGGCCTCCTGACATCCGCTGGTAATAACGATCTCATCCGGATGCGTCCGGCAACCGGCTTCGGCCATGCGACGTGCGATCTGCCGTCGTAGTTCCGGATTACCGGGCGGGAACTGGTAGGTGGAAAGTTCGTTACCATACTTGCGCGCCATGGAGGAGAGCGAGCGCTGGATCGCTCGCGTCGGTAAAAAACTTGAGTGCGGTACGGCGGCGCCCAGTTGCACGAAGTCGGCTTCATTCGTGGCCTGCGCCAGGCTTAGAACCAGTTCCTGACCGGTGACCGGTGTCGGTCTTTTTGCGGGACGGGAAAGCGCAGGCAGTTCCGGGACGGGCCAGGGTTGTGTCCGCACGTAGTAGCCGGAACGGGGGCGCGCCTCGATCCGTCCCTCGTCTTCCAGCAGACGCTGCGCTTGTACCACGGTGGAAATGCTGACCCCGAACTGCTGACTCAGCTTGCGCACACCCGGTATCCGGTCGCCGGGCAGATACAGGCCCTGATCGATGCGGTCGGTCAGTTGCCGTGCAATATGTTCGTAGAGCGTGTCCAGAAGTCAGGCCTCAAAAGCTGAGAGCGATACAGATTGGCAGTGCACGAGCCAGTACAGATTATAAATTGACGTGACTGTACCGATGTATATTTACAGACTCTGAATCTGTACTGCCTGAAGTGTGCCGTTTACGCTATAGGCCTGTCAACCAGAGGCCGGTCTGCAGGTATGATGAAAAAGGAAACACAGGGCATGACAGCAGGTTTTGCAGGCGTTGCCGTGTTTGCATTGACACTGCCCGCGACGCGTTATGCCGTGATGTATTTAGATCCGGTGTTTGTGGGTCTTGGCCGGTCTGTGATCGCGGCATTGGTGGCCGGCGTTTTGCTCGTAGCGGCAAGGGTAGCTGTGCCGACAAGGGTTCAGTTTGTACAGTTGATCATCGTATCGCTGGGTGTGGTGATCGGTTTTCCGCTGTTTTCTGCCATGGCAATGGAAACACTGCCTGCCATTCATGGCGGGGTCGTCGTTGGCATACTGCCGTTAGTAACCGCCTTCGCCGGTGTCCTTTTGACACGCGAAAAACCATCTTTGGGATTCTGGTTAACCGGCATAGCGGGTTGCCTTGTGGTGATACGTTTCGCCTGTCCGGAGGGTTTCATGCAATTGCTCACAGGTGATATTTTCCTTGTGTGTGCCATTGTTGCCGCGGCGATTGGTTATGCACTGGGTGGTCGACTTTCCCGGGAGATGAGTGGGTGGCAGGTGATCTGTTGGGCCCTGGTATTGGCTTTTCCATTCCTGCTGATTCCTGCGGTCACACAGGCACCATCCGGGCTACAGCACATCCCATTGACAGCCTGGCTGTGTTTTCTCTATCTGGCACTGGGCAGTCAATTGTTGGGTTTTGTTTTCTGGTACAAGGGGCTGGCACTGGGCGGGATTGTGCGTGTCAGCCAGATACAGCTGCTGCAACCGTTTATGACACTCATCGCGGCGGCACTACTGTTGGGTGAACACCTTGATGGTCGCGCGATGATTCTTACCTTGCTGGTGGTCGCCATTGTGGCAGTTGGCCGGAAGTTACCGGTCGGCACGTTGTCGTCAGCGCCATTGGATAACAGGAGTCCATGAATGCCTCAACAAAACAATTTCCCACTTTTTCAGGTGGATGCCTTTACCACAGAGAAGGCATTTTCAGGGAACCCCGCTGCGGTTTGCCTGGTTGAGACACCACAAGATGCCCATTGGATGCAGGCCGTTGCGGCGGAAATGAATGTCAGCGAAACGGCTTTCGTCAGGCCTGTGGAAGACGGCTTTGAGCTGCGCTGGTTCACACCCGTTGTCGAAGTGGACTTGTGTGGCCATGCCACCCTGGCCGCAGCGCATGTGTTGTGGGCGCAGGGCAAGGTGGAAGCCGGTACAACCATCGCCTTCCAGACACTAAGCGGCGGCTTGCAGGCGAATCAGACTGTCGGCTGGATGACACTGGATTTTCCTGCCGAACCGGTTAGCCGCGTAGCGGCGCCCGAGGGTTTGCTGTCCGCGCTGGGCATCGGTCAGGCGACCGTCTATCGCAATCGCCTGGACTATCTGGTGCCGGTCGCAACAGCGGCTGAAGTTCAGGACCTGGCGCCGGATTTCTCCCGGTTGAAAACAATCGACATGCGCGGTGTGATTGTGACCGCGCCTGTGGATGATCCGGGCGTTGATTTTGTGTCACGTTTTTTTGCACCGTCAGCAGGCATCGATGAAGATCCGGTGACCGGTTCCGCGCATTGCGCCCTGTATCCTTTCTGGCGTGACCGGTTGAGCAAACAGGAACTGACGGCATTACAGGTGTCAGGCCGGGGTGGTCTGCTCAAGCTGCAGGGACAGGATGGGCGAGTCATGCTGTCGGGGCAGGCGGTCACCGTGCTATCAGGCGTGCTCCATGTCTGAGCGGGCGCAATGCTGGATAAACGGGCGGCTGATGCCGGGCAGTGAGGCCAGTATCTCTGTGTTCGATCACGGGCTGCTCTATGGCGATGGTGTGTTTGAGGGTATCCGATTCTACCAGGGGAAGGCATTTCGCCTGCAGGAACACTTGCAACGCCTGATGGATTCAGCAGCGGCTATTCGTTTGACGGTACCGTATCCGCAGGAAGCCTTGATACAGGCTGTCGCCGATATCATCGCTGCCTTCGCAGAACCGGAGGGTTATATTCGTCTCATTGTGACCCGTGGCGCCGGGCCTTTAGGATTGAACCCGGAGCCTTGTACGCATCCCAACGTGATCCTGATCGCCGACTGTTTATCGATGATCGATGAGCGTCAGCGCAGGCAGGGCGTCCGGCTGATCGTTGCGTCGACACGCCGCCTGCCCGCAGATGGGCTCGATGGCCGTATCAAAAGCCTTAACTATCTGAACAATGTTCTGGCGCGAATGGAGGCCAGTCAGGCGGGCGCCGATGAGGCCGTGTTGCTGAACCGGAATGGCTACGTTGCCGAGGGGAGCGCGGAAAATATCTTTACCGTACGCAACAACCATCTCTTTACGCCACAGCCAACGGATGGCGCGCTGCAAGGTGTGACACGGGGCGTGGTCATGGCGCTGGCTGCCGGGGATGGTTTGCCGGTGACTGCGTGTGCATTGACACCGTATGACCTGTATACCGCCGATGAATGTTTTCTGACCGGTACGGGGGCTGAATTGATCCCCGTGCGCGAAGTGGACGGACGTCCGTTACCGCATTGTCCCGGCCCGGTATTTTCCCGCCTGGCCGAGGCTTTTGCTGACAGGGTCGCCAGGGAAACGCAGGCCGGATGATCCAGCCCGAAGCAATCGATCATGTGTGTTTATGGGGGCGTTCGCTGGTGAGATCCCGTGCCTGCCAAGAAAAACCTGGTTGATCCGGAATATACAGGGCTCATGATTCAGGAGACCGAAATGCACTTTATACCGATACCCGCAGAGTCGATTCCCGCTTCGGACAGGAAAACCGCTTATCCACAGCCATTTGCGGCGTTGGTGGAAGGCAGAACGAAGCGAAAACTCGGGGATTACTTCGGCCTGAGTAACTTCGGTGTGAATTTAACGGAGCTTGCCCCGGGTTCGGTTTCTGCATTACTTCACCACCATTCAAAACAGGATGAATTTGTTTTTATCCTGGAAGGGGAACTGACCTTGATTCTCGATGAGCGTGAGTACGTCATGAAAGCCGGCGATTGCTACGGCTTCAAGGCAGGAAGCGGGGTAGCTTCCCAGTTGGTCAATCGATCCGCTATGCGCGCCACCTATATCGAGATTGGTGATCGCAGCGAAGGTGACGCGGTGGAATACCCGAACGATGATCTCAAGGCCATCCAGTTACCGGAAGGCAAATGGCGGTTCACGCACAAAAATGGCCGACCCTGGTAACGTGCCAGGATCGCCGTCTCTTGAGAAATGCCTTACCCGAATTTATCGCGGTAACAATTGCAGGGCTGCGAGAATATCGGCCGGTTCCATACGTTTCTTGTAATCGGTGTTTGCATACGCAGCGCGCACGATGCCATCTCGATCGATAATAAACGTTCCCGGCACCGGCAGGCCCAGCCGTCCCGGACCATTGAACGCCGCGATATCCAGGCCGAAGCTGTGTTTATAGGCGGCATCCAGCTTGTCAGAGACTTCCCAGTACAGCCGGTAGGATTTGACGACCTGGTCATCCAGGTCACTCAGGATCTCAAATGGAAGGCCGTTCTTTTCGATCTGACCCAGTGATTTATCAGGCTGTTGTGGCGTTACCGCGATCAAGGTCGCGCCGTATTTTGTAATTTCAGGCAACGTGTCTTTCAGCTCGTGAAGTTGAAGATTGCAGTAGGGGCACCAGGCGCCGCGGTAGAACACCAGCACGACAGGACCTTTCCGTAGTTGCTCGCTGAGTCGGACGGTCTCTCCGTAGGGGTTCTTCAGGGAAAAGTCAGGTGCTTTTTCACCGATTGTGAGGCCCGGTTTCGGCATGTTGGCGGCCAGGTTCGAGGCAGCCTGGTTCATGACGTCGAGATCCTGCTTGTCTGCTTTGAGTGCGTTCTCACCGGTGTACAGCTTTTTCTCCAATACTTGAACTTCTTTGGCATAGTTCGGAATGGCGGCCGTCACTTCGGTTGCGTGACCGGAGTGGAGCGGTATCACGCTCAGGGCCAGTGCGAAGCTGGCGGGAAGCAGGTTGTGTTGTACGAAGTTACTTTGTGTCATGTGTCTTCTCCTGAGTGTATGCATGTCGGATAAACGGATTTCCGGGACGATTACCTGTTGGTGTACAGCTGAATCACGCCGCTGATGTTTGTATCACCGTACGCGGCATGGCTGGCCCGGCGGTAGATATCCCGCGCCATTACAGACAAAGGTGCGTCTGTAGACGATTGTTTTGCGAGAGAGTCCAGATACCCGAAATCTTTCTCCACGAGGTTTATCGGGAACAAAGGCTCGAATGACCGTGCAGCCATAAGTTGCCCCATGGCTTTCATTGCCGGGCTGGTTGTCGGCAGGGTATTGAGCCAGTCAACACAGTTTGAGATAGCCATGCCCTGTTTTTCGAGCAGGGGCCGGGCACGCTCTGCCGTGCGGTTGAAAACAGTGACGGTGTGTCCCGCGTCGAGCAGTCTTACGGCGATCCGCGAACCCATGGCACCCAGGCCCAGTACAGTAATTCGAGTCATGATTTGAATCGCCTGACCGCCTGTTTCAGGCTGTTCCCAGAATATAGTGGTCGATGTCTTCACGGGCTGTGCGTTTGCTGTTTTCCATCGCTGCTTCGTCTGTCGTGGTGCCCTCTATTGAGACGAAATGACTGTCAGTGATGCCAAGAAAGCCCAGCAGGGTGCGCAGGTAAGGTTCCAGAAAATTGAAGGCCGACATGGCCGGGTTGGAAAACACAGCGCCGGTGGCTGTTACGACAACAGCGCGTTTGCCCTGCACAAGGCCGGTAAAACCTTTCTCAGGATCGAAGTTGAAGGTATGCCCGATGCGAACAATCTGATCGACCCAGGCTTTCAGCGCCGAGGGAGTCGAGAAGTTGTACATGGGTGTACTGATCAGCAGGATGTCTGACGACATCAGTTCCTCAATCAGTTGGTCGGACAGGGCCGTAGCGGTCTGCAGGGCGGCGTCATGTTCGGACGCGGGCGTGTAAAACCCGGTGATGGTCGCAGCTTCGATGTGCGGCACCGGATTGTGCATGAGATTTCTGACCACCACCTCGTCGTCGGGATGCTGTTGCAGCCACCGGGCCTGGAAATAGTCGGCAATTTCACGGGAGTGGGAGTCGTGCAGCCGGGCACTGGCGTCAATGCGCAGTAGTCTTGACATGATTTTGTCCTCGTCGTGGATGAGCGTGAGGCAAGCCTATAGCTTGCCGATATGCGCATAAATACCCTGCTACGGAATTAAATATTGCGTATACTGCACGAATGGACGTGGCCAATCTTCAGGTTTTTGTTGACGTCATGCGCCGGGGCAGCTTTGCCGCCGTGGCACGTGACCGTGACGTGAGTCCGTCGTCGATCTCACGGGCGATTGCCGCGTTGGAAGACGATCTGGGCACGCGCCTGTTCCAGCGCACTACCCGCCGGATCGAGGCTACCGAGGCCGGTCAGTTGTATTTTTCGCGCATCGAGCCCGTGGTCGATGAACTGGAGCGCGCGCGCTCCATGGCGGTCGACATCAGCGATCAACCTCGCGGACGTTTGCGTATTACCGCGCCGGTGAGTTTCGGGCAACTGGCTATCGTGCCGTTCCTGCCGGAACTGGCAGCGCTGTACCCCGATCTGTCCTTCGAACTCATTCTGTCGGATAGTATCGATGACCTGCTGGCCGAGCGCTTTGATATTGCGCTGCGACTGGGGCCGCTGCAGGATTCGGCGTTTGTTGCCAGCCGCTTGTGCGATATGCGCTTTGTGGTTTGCGCCAGCCCGGCTTATCTCGACAGTCAGGGTGCGCCGCAGTCACTGGAAGAGATGGCCGGGCGTGATTGCCTGGTTTTTCCCATGTCCGGGTTCGATTCCCGCTGGCGTTTCCGTGACGCACAGGGACGCATTTCCGATGTGGTGGTACAGGCACGTTGCGCCATTTCCAATGCCCAGGCGTTGAAGCAGTGTGCTCTGGCCGGAATGGGGCTTGCCCTGCTGCCGCGCTGGATTGTCTGGCGCGAGCTGCAGGATGGCAGCTTGCGCAGTGTGCTGTCGGACTATGACGTTAGTGCCACGGATTTTGATGCAGCCGCCTGGCTGCTTTATCCCTCGCGCCGCTATCTTCCGCTCAAGGTGCGGGTGTTCGTGGATTTCCTGAAGGAAAAGTTCAGGGGGCAACAGCCGTGGGATGTACGGCAATAGTGACAGGATCATAGTCATCTGTTTTGGAACGGCAATTATTAATCTGGACTCCCCGTTACCGAAACCAGCATGCCCCGTAAATGCGAGCGTATCCTTGGACTGCCCAGACCGGCAGTTGCAAACCAGATGCACAGGTCATCGGTCGATACCTTCGGCGCAAGCCGATGCCAGGTCAGTAGTGTTTCCCGTGGGAAACCTGTCAAACCCAGTGTAGCGACCAGCGAATGGACTTGCCGGTTCGTCATGGAGGCATCGGGCGCAAGTACCGATATACAGCCCTTGCTTACGGTTACACGCCGCATCTCACACAGTGACTGCTGAGGGTCTGACACAATATTGATGACCGAAGCAGCGAGTGTGCAATCGAACTGCTGATCGGCAAAAGGCAACGCCATGATGTCGCCGACACCAAAGCGGATGTCATTATCCCGGTTATTTCGCCGGGCGTGTTCGATCATGGTTGCTGACCGGTCCAGACCGGTAACGGAAGCAGCTTTAACCAGATGTCGGCTGAGTACCCCCGTGGCGCAGCCGACTTCAAGCAGCGACATGCCGTGTTTGATCGGTAGTGTGTTCGCCCAATCCAGCAAAGCCGTTCTATACCACTCCAACTGATTGATCTGATGAAACAATTGATCGGGGTTAAACTTCAGTTGCCAGAGGATTCTGAGACGGTGATAGAGCATTGGTACGTGCTGCCTGCTGTTCGGGAAACGTGTTTAATATCTTTACCTTACGGGGCAACGCCTGACACTGAGACAGGTATGCGCTTGAATTTATCCGTTGTCCTCGGTTTTCTTCGAAAGGTCAGGGATGTACTGCCGGCAATTTTCATCCCAGGTTTCTACCGTGAACCGTATCGCGCGCTCGACTTTTGCGTAGCAGGGACTGGTGCGTATGTCCGGTATCAGGGTGTCGACGTCTTCAATAATTTCAGCCCGACCCCAGAGTTTTATCCTGCGGGGTAATGCGTAGTCCAAGAAAAAGACAAAGGCCTGGTTATTTTCAGAGAGGTTGCCGGCGGTTATGTACTGGCGGTTACCCTTGAATTCCGGCCATGCCAGTGTTGCCCGATCCGGCATAGTGATGAAACCGGGTGGGCCACCGCGATGTTGTATATAGGGTCGGCCTTCCCGGCTTGAGGTTCCGAAAAAGAACGAGTCCCGGGCTCGAATGAAGGACATGACATCTTCCGACAGACGGGATTTCCAGTGTCCACGCGCCTCAAGGCGCGCAATGCTGTCACGCGAGCCATAGTGCGCCTGAACGGCACGAGTGGCCGGCGAAAAAAGGATGTCAGCCGGGTCCGGTGTCATTGGCGGCTCTTTATGGTCAGTCATATTGGCATCTCTTATTCAGGCTGTGTGTGTTGCATGGCATCGCGAGCGGAAAAATCCTCATACCAGGCCGTGAGCGCCGGGCGTTGATGGCGCCAGCCCAGATCGGACAGACGGAAATCCAGATAACCCAGGGAGGCACCCAGTGACAGTTGCGCCAGTGAGATACGTTCGGGCAGTGTGCCCATGCTGTCGTGGACGGCATCCAGCGAACGGCGGATCTGGGTTTCCCACTGTGTGATCCAGTCAGTGGATTGCGCCTGCGCCGGCCTGCGTCGCTCCATAACAATGTTATAGGCGGCGTCGAGTATCCCGTCGCATAGCGCCTGCCAGCGCAGGACCGATCAGCGCGCCATGCCGGACGCCGGCAACAGCCGGTCGGCGGTCAGGGTGTCGAGGTACTCACAGATCACCGGGCTGTCGTACAGGGGTGTTCCATCCTCCAGGATCAGCGTGGGGACCTTGCCCAGTGGATTATTTGCTTCAAGGTCAGGCGCGTTTTCGAAAGGGTTGCAGGCTACGCAGGTGACAGCCTGCATGAGTCCCTTTTCATGGATCACCAGCCTGACCTTACGGGAGTAGGGCGAGGTTCTGGAATAGAACAGTTTCATGACGGGCTTCCCTTTGTATCGTCCAGCACATTTCGTGTTTCCCGCAAACTGTTGACCAGCTGTCGGAAAGCTTTGTCACCAAGGCGCTTGCGCAGTGTCTGGAACAACGCCTCGCCGATTTTCTCCAGTTTTTTTTGCAGTCGTTTTCCTTCCCGGGTCGGGAACACGGTGGCGGACCGCCGGTCGCTGCTGCTGGTATCCCGTCGTACCAGGTGGCGGGCCGCCAGTGCATCGACAAAACGCGTCACCGTTGACGGGTCCAGGTGCAGTGCATCAGCGAGTTGCTTCTGGGAAAGACCAGGCTCATCGAGCACGAGGCGCATGAGGTAGGCGTGAGGCGGGGACAGGCCGGTCTGGCGGAATTCGGCTTCCCAGATACGGTTCACCTTGCGGGTCAGCGCGTTGAGATTGAAGTAGAG
>JALSRZ010000002.1 GCA_026984515.1 Thiohalobacter sp.
CCTTCCAGTCCGCCGGCATCGGGTCGTTTGTCATAGACGAATCCCTTGTTATCCCGTTTGCCATGTTCCGGACCATCGACATAGTGACAGGGAATGAGTTCGTCAATCCGCTTAAAGCCGACGTCGTCCAGCCTGTCGGTGACATGGCCCGCCAGGGAACTGATGTCAGCATAATGGAAATCGCCATCAATCATTAACCTTGCCCAACAGCGGTGAATGTTTCCCCGGTAGGCGCGTATTTCATAGTCAGCATTCTCCTGTTTGCGTGCCTGTTCCTGGAAACGGTGGTCGTCACGTGCGTAATCCCCTACGGTGTCGAAATCGAGCAGCGTGACATCCGTTGGGAGAAATTCATTCAGGAAGAAATCATCCTCACCGATGCCCTGCAAGGGTAACAGGGTGCTATTCAACAACAGGTACTGACCGTCATCGAACGTGTCCAGTACGGCATCCAGTTCCCCAGTCGTGTTGACTGCAATGCCGAATAATTCCTTGATGACGGTTTGCCGGATATGGAAGTCATCTTCCGTATTCAAATTCAGCCGGTACTGTTCACGCCCGGTTTCGGTTAATGCGAAATAGTCCGGCTTTACCCGTATCACAGCCTGGCGTAGCACAGATTTCCATTTTGTTTGATGGGGTTCCACGGTTTTATCCGGGCGTGTCCTTACAGACAATGTGCTGCATCCTGCAGCGCAATCATCAGGGTCATTGGGTCAAGTGGAGATTCGATAAAGCCGTTACGGGTGTAGAAGTGCTTTGTCTCTTCCGATAGGGTGTGCACCAGTAATGCCCGGATGCCTGCCTGTCTTGAAACCGACAGGGTGCGCAACAGAGCGTCTTTCAGCAAGCCGCGCCCCAGGCCTGTCTGCTGCCACCGCTGGTCGACGGCGAGCCTTCCGAGCACCATGACCGGTATCGGTTTCGGCATGTTGCGGCGTATTTTCCCTGGAGCATTACGATGTTCAATACTGCCAGTGGCCAGCGTGTAATAACCGAGGACCTGCTTATCCTGGCAAATGACGAAGGTACGGGATGCGCCGGAAACCTCATTCTTGAGCGCGCGGCGTTTAAGCCAGTCATCCAGCACCGGGACACCGCACGAGAACGACTCAATAAGGTGAGTCTCGGTAATCGGTTCCGGCCCCGTTATTTCTCCCATGGGGCCTTGTCATGTAACAGTTTGCGCAGCGCGGGGTTGTCTTTGACGGGCGCATCAATGAGTGTCTCGAATGCCTGCCAGGCCTTGTCGTCGACCAGGAAAAGGCGCTGGTCGAGCAAGACGTTCTCGGCCTCACGGCAGGCAGCTTCCAGCATAAAATCCGAGCGATTCTTGTTGAGTATCGCGGCCGCCTTGTCGATCAGGTTGCGCTGCGTTGTGCGTGCACGGATATTAATCGGTGCTGCACGGTTCTGTATTTCAGCCATCGGGATAGTCTCCTGTTGTATAGACAATCAATATACATCATTGTATATCGATCGTCTACACGGTTACTGAAGTGGACGATCAAAATAGTGGGACGGGACTGTGCTGGATTTGTGCTAACTTGAAAGCACACTGAACCGTAAGTGATTGATAACTCAACTACGGTATGGGCTGGGCAAGCACCGCAAGTGACTGATTAATATACAGTTATAACCCGCGTCAACGGGCTACGAACCAGGCGGTCGGGAGTTCGAGCCGAGGAGCGCATAGCGCGACGACAGACGCCGAAGGC
Organism: Thiohalobacter sp.; assembly: GCA_026984515.1. Classification (GTDB taxonomy): domain Bacteria; phylum Pseudomonadota; class Gammaproteobacteria; order DSM-19610; family DSM-19610; genus Thiogranum. The sequence goes on from JALSRZ010000002.1 coordinate 1,719, forward strand.
GCCCCGCAGGGGTGACGAGCGCAGCGAGGAATCAATCCTTCCGGGCGCGCCATAATTATTCAATAATAACAAGTAGTTGTGAAATAAAAGCCGCTGCTTGTTATTTTCTCACGTTCTCTTTTGTGCCAGATTTGTGCTAAGCGGAACCAGGTGCTCTGGTGTGCGCAAGCATCACATTTGTCATGCAATCAGCAGGTTATGACTCTCGGTGCATGATTGATTTGCCAGGCAGTAATTCGGGTGAAAAACCAGGTCGTCTACCCGTGTTTCATAACAGATCTTTCAGCTTCTCGTTTGCCAGTATAATCTTGCGCTTCCTGCGTAACTTCACAACCGTGGGATCGAAGTTGTCCATGATGTCCTTGTACGTGCTGGCAAGAAAATCGAGCGCGAGACGGGTCTCCTGCTCGACCAGACGATCAAATTCCGCAGAATTGCCGGCGATACGCTGACAGTCACGGACAAAATACCGGAAACGTACGGCATCCAGTGCGGCTGCGTTGGAAAATACGAAATCCATGTGCGGTTCGTTATGGCGGGTTCGATCCCGCAGGTACACGCAGGTGGCTGATGTATTGAATTGATCGAGCAGAGCGTCGTATCTTTCTCCCATATAGGTGTAGTAACGATCCCGCAGTGCCTGCAACTGGCCTTCCAGTCCACCGGCATCGGGTCGTTTGTCATAGACGAATCCCTTGTCATCCCGTTTGCCATGTTCCGGGCCATCGACATAGTGACAGGGAATGAGTTCGTCAATCCGCTCAAAGCCGACTTCGTCCAGCTTGTCGGTCACATACCCTGCAAGGGAGCTGATGTCGGCATAATGAAAAGTACCGTCAATGGTTAACCTTGCCCAACAGCGGTGAATGTTTCCCCGGTAGGCGCGTATTTCATAGTCAGCATTCTCCTGTTTGCGTGCCTGTTCCTGGAAACGATGGTCGTCACGTGCGTAATCCCCTACGGTGTCGAAATCGAGCAGCGTGACATCCGTTGGGAGAACTTCATTCAGGAAGAAATCATCCTCACCGATGCCCTGCAAGGGTAACAGGGTGCTGTTCAACAACAGGTACTGACCGTCATCGAACGTGTCCTGTATAGCGTCCAGTTCCTCAGTGGTGTTGGCCACAATACCGAATAAGTCCTTAATGACGATTTGCCGGATACGGAAGTCATCTTCCGTATTCAAATTCAGCCGGTACTGTTCACGTTCGGTTTCGGTTAATGCGAAATAGTCCGGCTTTACCCGTATCACGCGCCTGGCGTAGCACGGATTTCCATTTTGTCTGATAGGGTTCCACGTTTTATCCAAGTGTGTCCTTACTTGTTTACTCCATGCGATGTTCAATATCCATGCGCCCGTGCAGTATTCTCAGGATATCGATACCGCCATCACCCACACGGTAAAAAATAATGTGCTTTCCTTCAGCCAGGCTTCTGTACCCGGATTTTATTTCTGATCGTTCTCGGCCGATGTGCGGACTCCGGGCTAACTGCGTACACTTTTTCTCCAGAGCATCGATGTATTCTGTGCCTGTTGGTGGCCCCATTTATTCCGGGTGTAAGCACGGATCGCAAGGAGATCCTTTTTGGCCTCCGGTGAAAGGCGATAAGATGACATTAATCATATTTCCCCTGTCGCAATTCCGCGAAGAATGCTTCCCCGTCTATTCCTTCGCCACGGTCAAGCTGTGCTTCTCCGACCGCGAGCATGGCCTGGAGATGCTCCAGTTTCATTTTTTCGTACGCGACTTCAGAAAGGACCACAGCAACCGGCCTGCCGTGTTTTTCAATACTGACAGGTTCCCGCTGTACCGTATCCATCAATTCACCAAACCGGTTTTTAGCATCTTTTGCTGTCACTGCTTTCATAGATAAAACCTCGCCTCAAAAATAGCTTCAATATCCATAACGGCTATTATAGCCAAAACTATAAGCGGCACAATCGGTGAAATCAGGACTGTGCTGGATTTGTGCTAACTTGAAAGCACAGTCAACCGTAAGTGATTGATTACTCAACTACGGTATGGGCTGGGCAAGCGCCACAAGTAACTGATTAGTAAACAATTATAGCCCGCCTAAACGGGCTACGAACCAGGCGGTCAGAGGTTCGAGCCGAGGAGCGCATAGCGCGACGACAGACGCCGAAGGCGCCCCGCAGGGGTGACGAGCGTAGTGAGGAATCAATCTCTCCGGGCGCGCCATTTTTCACTTCTGAATCACCCGGTTGCAACACTTGCAGCAACCGCCCTTGGCTTCAATAACACCAGTGCGTAACTTTTGCGAGAGTTTCCCCGCGCACCTTGTTCGCAGTCTCATGCTGGCGATCAGGGCACCGTTGGCCCTGGTTTTCCTTCAAGGTTGGCTCCGACCAGCGTAGCAAGAAAGTTGGTGAAAGGAGCAATATCCTCGGTGGTGCTGGCGGCTTCGAGTGCTTCCATATAGGCGTCGCGCTCTTCTACAGGAATGACCGTCCACGGATAGCCGCCGGCGGCCAACATGACATTCATTAAAAACCGTCCCATGCGTCCGTTGCCATCCATGTAAGGGTGAATATACACAAACATGAAATGTCCCAGTACAACCCGAACAGCCGGGTTATCTTCATCCTTGATCAGATCAAAAAGCGCTGGCATGAGATCACGTACCGCTTCCCGGTTTGGTGGTGTGTGCAGGGAGTGGCGGATATAGACCTGATCATTACGGTAGCCTGCAAGGTCAGCAGGTTGCAAAATGCCCGCTGTAACGCTGGGCGCAAACAGTTCCCGGTACCATGTGCCGTGGTCATCATCGACAACGCTGCCGGCGTTCTCGTGCTTGAGAACCTTTATGACGCTTTCTTTGACGGCCTGGAAGGCCTGATAATAGCCGCGTGCTGCCATGGCATTGCGCTGTTCCCGGTCCTCTTCATTATTGTCCGGATTCCAGTTCTGATTGCGCACGCGCTCAATCAGTTCAGCACTGACGCGATAACCTTCAATGGATAAGGAGTGATAGGCGTCAGTGACATAAACATCGTCAACCTGTTGCAGGTACATCTTGATGTCTTCAGGAATCCCCGGCGCTTCCGGGAAACGCTCTATGACCGTTTCGCGCATGGCATGCCACATCAGGCGGATACGGTTAACGTAAGGCGAGCGTTCTCTGCCAGATAGAATGACAGGCAGTTGTGTTTCAAACGGATCAGATACCCGCACGTCATAATCGGCAGCACGCATCGTCTTCACAATATCGTCTGCAATACGATCACGGCCAATATTACGAAAGGCACCCGCCAGCCGCCCGGCAATGGTGGTGTGCCCGCCTTCAAGAAGCCTGGCAAGGATTTCAGAGGCATCAGAAGTCATAGACAGCGCAGCGCGAATATCGGTCGGATGTTGCTGAAATAATCTGGGTGTACAATCAACCAGGGCTGGCACCAGGGCGTACAGATTGAGGCCATTTTTTATTTCTATGTCCCGCTTGTCCGGCATGTTGTACCGGACCGTCAGGAGTGATGTGTTATGGGGGAGTTCTGTGATCTTGTTATCACCCTTGGGCGAACGGACCAAAAGCTGGCGCGGTACGGTGCGGTTACCGGCATGCAGTAGCAGGGACTGCTCCGGTGACAGGCACCAGTCGGTACCAAAACGCTCATGCAAATACGAGCTGCAAAAACCCCAAAATGAGGCGTACCAGGCGGTACTTTCACCGGCCACCTCGTCAGGGCGGGAAGGGATGTACCACCCCTTCATGACGGGTTGCAGAAAACCGTTCTTAACAAGACGTTCCCGGTCGGTACGTTCCAGGTCACTTGAGCGGATCGCGACCACGCCACGATCCTGAAGCGCTTTCAAAGCTTCCAGCGATCGGGCCAGTTTTTCTGAGGGTGCTGCCATGTTCTACACGCTTTTCATCGGTTTTTGCGTTGTATTTAACCTAGGGTATTGTGCTGTATTAAAAACAGGTTATTAAGTTGTATCATTAATAGGTTATTATGTCGAGCGTAAAATAGGTTATTCAGCGAAATCCTTCGTGGCACAGCACAAGTCAGTTCCCAATAAACGTACCCCACTTACAGCCAAATAAGCGCATTTGTGGCTATTTAGAGCAAATTTGTTGGGAATTATAATTCAGTAAAAACTATTATTATCAGATAGATATATTATCCAGGCGGTGTGTCTACGAACCAGGCGGTCGGAGGTTCGAGCCGAGGAGCG
>JALSRZ010000003.1 GCA_026984515.1 Thiohalobacter sp.
GGGTTCCGTAGCGAGGCGGTGGCAGGTCGTGTGATAAGCGGCGTTCGCGACCGAGGGCCGCGCAGGCATAGTCGACACGATGTCGAGCAGCCCGACCGAGTGAACGCCGCTTAGCGCGCGGCATGACACCGCCGCAGCAGGAAGTCGGTGAGAAATGCGGGTTAGCCGTCGACTCGAAAGGCGACCCCGCCACGGCGGCGGTCGCCACAGCATTCGAATGCTCCTTGCCGCAGGGAAACTGCGTGCACACCGCCAAAGAACAGGTTGCGTTCCGGCCAGCGGTGGTTCTGTTCGAAGCCGGCCTGCAGTTGCCGGTACACGGCATCGTCAAACCCGCCTTCCATGTTCAGCAGACCTTGCTCGTAGTGTATACGGGGCCGGTCGATGGCTTCTTCGAGTGGCAGGCCTTCATCAACAATACGCAGCAGCACCTGGAGTATGGCGGAACGAATACGGTTCGAGCCGCCGGAGCCAAGTGCAAGCATACGCCCGTCATCCAGGTGCAGTACACTCGGTGCCATCATCGATGTGAGGCGCCGGTTCTCCGCCCAGGCATGAAACCCGCCAGGGTTCAGGTCTTCTTCGCCCAGCATATTGTTCAGCATGATCCCGGTGTCACCGAGCAGGTGTCCGCAGCCTTCTCCGTTGCTGCTGGTCAGCGCGGCAAGGTTGCCTTCCCGGTCGATCACACTGATATGCGTGGTGCCCCGGAAAGCACATGGCCGTCCCGCAACCTGCTCCAGGTAGCGGTCCAGTAATTCCGGGTCGAGCAGCTGTTCGTCGAGTTGATTTCCATTGATGCTTTCGAGGCGCGCTTCATTGGTGGCCTGCATGACTTCGGCGAGTGTCGAGATACCTTCTATCGAATCAACAGGGGCACCTTTACTGCCGATTCGATCCAGCAGTCGAAGTGCGAAGCCGATGAGCAGGCCACCGGACGATGGCGGCGGGTTGGTCAGGAATTCACTGTGCCGGTACTTGATCCGTAACGGCTTACGCCGGATGACGCGATACGCGGCCAGGTCCTGCCGCTGCAGGTGGCCGCCCGAGTCACGGCAGGCCGCTTCGATCTGGCCGGCAATATCACCGTCATAAAACAGCTCCTCCCCCTCGAGTCCAAGTGCAAACAGGGTATCGGCCAGTTCGGGCAGGTACAGCGTTTCGCCTTCTCCCACCAGCCTGCTGCTGTCCTGCCGGCTTGCATAGCGCTGTGCGGCCCGGGGAGTGGCCAGGTAGATCGGTCGTACAACGTTGAGTATATAGGCCTGCAAACGGTTGACCGAAACGCCGTTGCGGGCCAGTTCTACCGCGGGTTGCAGGAGTACCGGCATCGGCAGGGTGCCAAGATCCCGGTGGATGGCAAACAGCCCGCGCACCGTGCCCGGTGTTGCGACGGCACCATAACCGATATGGAATTCCTGCTGAGTGGTGCCGAAATCGGCATGGATGGGGTGAAAATCGATATCAGCCGGGTGTCGCCGCTGCCGTGGGGTCTGGGCGAAGAAATCGTAGATGCCGGTATGACCGCCAGCCTGTTGTGCCAGCAGGAACCCGCCGCCACCGAGGGAGGTCAGCACAGGCTCGGCAACACAGGCCGTCCAGTGGGCTGCAATAGCGGCATCGAATGCATTACCGCCCTCGCGCAGCGCAAAGGCGGCGGCTTCAGCGGTTGCCGCGTGTCCGGCGGCTACTGCGCCTTTGACGGTTGTTCCGTGCATAGTGTTAACAGGCCCTGGTGTACTGTAATGCCCTGAATGCACATTCAGGGCATTACAGTACACTAGATCAGCAGCTCAGTCCTTGCGGATGCTTCGGGTTTTTCGGTTTCGATCCTGGAGCGGCAACCCACCAGGTGATCGGCGGGCACCTTGAATTTGTCCACCAGGTAGTTCTTAACCCGTGCAGCGCGCTGGTCGGCCAGTTCGGTCAGTTTTCCGGTATCGATGACGGGCTCCCTGGAAGGAGTTTCCCGGTCGGTTTTTTTCTGCTTGCCCGCATTTGCCTGTTGCTGGAAATAGATCGCGTCCTGACTGACGGCCACCCCGCACAGTTTGATGGCCAGCCTGGGACGGTCGTGCAGGACGTTGGCAACCTTTGCCAGGTAATCCCGGTCGCTATCATCCAGGTCGGACTTCCCGGACTCAAAGTCGATGGATTTCAGGCGTACCCGGGTGACGGCTTTGCCCGCGTACTCGGCCGCCAGAATCAATGTCCCGTAGGGCTGCAGGGCGTATTTCAGGTAGCTGGCAGCCCCTTTTTTAAGTCCCGTGGCAAAGGCCTGGCGGATCGCATCGCTGGCATCGAATTCAGGGTTGCTGGCGTCTCCCTCGAACGGTATCTCCAGTTCGATGGTGTTGTTTTTGTCGCGCAGGGTGTCGAGGGCCACGTTCAACGGGACCGGGATACTGCTCTGCAGACTGTCCTTGCTATCGACGCTTATCAGTTCGAGCTGGTGCAGTTTCAGCACTGCTTTGCCCTTGGTGACGTTTTTTTCGCTTTTAATGTCCAGGTCTGCGTCCAGGCTGCCACTGTCCAGTAGCACGCCCAGGCTGTCGCGTGTGTAGGAGGACAGGCGGGGAAGATCCATGGCATAGAGTTGGCCTTTCAGGTCCAGCCCCGGGGGTTGCAGGAACGGTTTGACGATTCCGCCCGCCGACAGGCGGGTATGTTTGCCCAGCTTGCCGTCGGCCTTGAGTGTGCTGGCCTGGTCCGGTTTCCCGCTGTCGAGATTGTCCAGCGACAGCTTGCTGAACGTTACTGTCTCCTTGAAGGGTGGTTTTACGGCCTCATCGAGAATCGTCATGGTACTGCCATTGGTAAAGTCGATGCGCCCGATCCTCAGCCGGTTCTGTGTGCCTGCAGAGACGGCATTTTCGCTAGTGCCTCCTGCGGCTTCTTCGCCGGAACCGCTTGCCGGTTCTTTCTCTTCGCCCAGCAGCACGGACAGCAGTGTGTTGACCCGCCAGTTGCCTTCCCGGTCCCGGTGATACAGCACGTGCACGTCTTTTTCGTGAATGGCATCGATGGACGCGGCGCCTTCTCCATAGGCGACATTGCTGATCAGCAAGTGGCCGGCCCGGTAGAAGGCGGGGTCCTCGTGCCCGGAGGTGTCGGTACTACGCCCTATATTCAGATCGTCCGCCGTAATCTGTCCGGCCTTGAAGCGGGGTTGTTCATCCAGTTCAAGTTGCCGGATGCGCAAACGGTCCGCGCTGACGATATCCATTTTCTTTCCGGGCGATTCCAGGTCTGGTTGCAGGATGTCGATATCGGCCTGCAGTCTGAACGCGGGTCCGGACGCCGGGTTGCTGAAGGCGAAGTTGCCATCCAGCACCAGCTGGTTCTGCCGTGCTTCCATGTGTCTGGCCGGTAACTCCAGCGTGAGTTGCCCGATATCCAGCTTACCCTGGTTCTCCAGTTGCAGGGTCGCTGTGCTGTCCAGCGGGATGCTAGCGCTGGTAGTCCCGGTCCACGCCAAACTGTGGTTGGCGACCCGGGCATCCGGGTGGGAGACTCCGGCCGCCTTCACAAGCAGTGTGCCCTGGTGCCGGACGTGCAGTGCCTCACCCTGTTGTTCGATGCTGAAATCCCCGTCCAGGGACACCAGGCCTGCAAGTTTTTCCAGCGCGGGTCTGGCCAGCGACTCGAAATCAGACAACTGCAGGTCCTGCAGGGACAATGAGCCGGTGTATGCCGGCGTTGCGGAAAACGGTGCCAGCTTTGCTTTAAGGGTCAGCGCTGCGTCGTTGATACGGCCCCGGAAATCCAGGTTGGCAGCCTGTTCGGGGGTCCACTGGGTCAGGTTGTCGAGCTGCAAGCTGTCTATATAGACCGTGCTGTTGATCCTGCGGTCCTGGTAGAGCAGGGTGAAGTCGTTGAGGCCGAGCCGGTCGATACCGGCCGCCCAGTGCACTGGTTCATTGGCAGGCGGGTCGCCGCTGCTGTCCGGTCCGGTGACTGGCAGGGTAATGCCACCGATGCGTAACACGTCTTCATTGCGCACCAGCATCCGGAATCCCGTCAGCTCGACGGACTGAACCCGGATATGCCTGTGAAACAGCGGCAGCCACGCCAGGTTCAGTTCTGCTGTAGCAAAGGACAGGGGCGTACGGTCTTCGACCTGGACGCTGACATTCTCCAGCCGCAGGATGCCGGTGAACGGGTTGAAATCGACATTCTGCACCTCGACCTGTTCTCCGCCGTGTTGTTCCAGCCACTGTTCCGCCAGTCGTTCGATCAGGAGCGGAGTGGTTATCAGAATGGTGGCAAACAGGACCAGGGTGGCCAGCGTGATCCTGAACCAGCGGGACGAAAACATGGATACGGAGTGTACGGGGGAGGTTCCGGTCGGGTTCGGGTCGGCATTCATTGGTCAAGCGTTCCAGGGGCAGAAATTGGCCGGTCGTCGTGCGATCGGTCTCCGGTCCGGGACCGGGCGGGGTTAAATATCCATGATAATTAATAATTTGTCTAATGGATTGATTGATATGCCGCACTGCCGCAGAATAGCGACCCTTGCGCGGGGCTGCTGGACCGGGCCGGCCGCCGAAAATTCGTAATTCAATCAGAGGAGTAGGGTTCGTGAAATTGATACTTTTAGGTGCGCCTGGCGCAGGTAAGGGCACAGTGGCCAAGTTGCTGACGGCTGTCGACGGTTCGGTGCAGATTTCGACCGGTGACATCCTGCGAGGGGCGGTGCAGGCCGGAACCGAACTGGGCAAGCAGGCCGACGCTTTCATGAAGGCCGGTGACCTGGTGCCCGATGACCTGATCATGGGGATCATGGAGCAACGCCTGCAGGAATCCGATTGTGCCAGTGGTTTCCTGCTGGACGGTTTTCCGCGCACCATCCCCCAGGCGGAGGCGCTGAAAGAGCTGCTGGACCGTATCGGTGTCAAGCTGGATATGGCCGTCAACCTGGACGTGCCGCGTGAAGTCATCCTCGACCGCTTGACGACCCGCCGTACCTGCTCCAACCCTGAGTGCCAGGCGATCTATAACATCAAGAGCAATCCGCCCAAAGTGGAAGGCGTGTGCGACAAGTGCGGCAGCCCGGTCATCCAGCGCGAGGACGAAACCGAGGAAGCCATCAGCAAGCGCCTCGAGACCTATAATGAAAAGACAGCGCCGCTGGCTGCCTACTACGAAAAGGAAGGCCTGTTGATGAATGTAAATGCCACATCCAGTGATGTGGTCGTGCAGACCATCAAGGACAAGCTGGGTATATAAATACCCGCCGCCTGGCCAGGTGTATAGAGAACCCCGCGTGAGCGGGGTTTTTTTATGCGCGCAGGAATCGAAGAGGTTCGGCTGTTCAGATGGGTCTTTGTGAATACGCAGCATGTCGAGCAACCAAAGGTACAGATCCTGGTGGTTTGATCGTGTAACAATCGTCCCGGTAAACCTGTCGTGATTTTCACCCTGCTGTATTGGTACCTGCGTATGGTGATGGGCGCCCGGTTTGCAATCAGGGAACCTCTGATTTAGTTCGTCATTGCCAGGAACGAAGCGACGCGGCAATCTCCAGGCGTCTGATTCCATGGTATGAGATTGCCGAGCTGCGCGACCGTAGCGTAGCGCAGGCGGTAGTGGAGTGCTCGCAATGACGGGAATTTTGAATGAATCAGAGGCTTCCTGAAGCATTCCCAGGAACGTTTGACAATCTCAAGGAACCCAACATGAAGAAGCTCATTGGTATGTTAACACTGGTTGTTTCCGGGCTGGTACTGGCGCAGGCTGCGGTGGCAGTCAGTGACAAAGGTTACGGAAAAAGCCATAAAGAATACGAATACAGGCACGAAAACAAGGCGGTACTGCCGGTAGACAAGGTAAAAGCGGATCTTGCAGTGATCGTGCTGGGTTCAGGCGGCCCGACCGCATCCAGCGATGGCCGTGCCGGGTCAAGCCTGCTG
>JALSRZ010000004.1 GCA_026984515.1 Thiohalobacter sp.
CTAAATAAATTATGGTGCTTGACGCCATATATAGTTATGGCGTATAAGACCATATGAGCGCAAGGAAGCTGTTCTACCATACGGAAGTCCGTGGTGATGTGATCGTTGAAATGGTGATCTGGCAGTTGCCGGAAAACTCCGTGGCAAGACCGCATAGCCTTAAATACCGGTTCTTTTGCGGTACCGCTGAAAGCTGTTTTGTGCGTTACGACAATCGGCAATGAGGCCGGTAAAGGTGATCATCGCCACTATGGCGCCCGGGAAGAGCCTTATCCTTTCCAGTCTGTTGAAGGGCTGGTTGAAGATTTTCGCAGCGACTGCGTCCGACTTGCGGGCTGGGAGTGGTGACCATGAAGCGTATAGAAATTGAAGTCATGCGTTCCAGCGACGCACTGAATGCAGCCATTGATACCTGGCATAAAGCCAAAGCCGGCAAGAAGGTAACTCCACGGCTGTCCTTCGGCAGTATCAAAGACCTGTTCTCAGCTATCACGGAAAAACGTCTTGAACTGCTGCGTTACGTGGCAGAGCGTCAAGGTACATTGAATACCCGTCAGTTGGCGCAGGCACTGGGCAGGGATTATAAAAACATCCATACTGATGTCAGTGCGCTGGAAGAACTGGGTTTGATCGAGAAGGGTGAAAAGGGTGTGTTAACCGTTCCCTATGATGAGATTGTTATTCATGCAGCGCTTACGGAAGCCGCTTAATCCTGCTTCCTCAGCGGATCAACAAATACTCCAGCCTGCTGCTGTACTCACCCCAGACCGGTACGCCTGCTTTTGCAGACACTCCAGCGCCAGCGAAAAGGACTGGTTGCTCACTTTCGGTCAGGAATTTATGAAAATCTTTGCACTTATGACTTGAATCCAGGAGCTATTATTTATCCGTTTGCGGCAACCTTCTCTTCAGGATTGTATCCAAGGTTCGGTGCAAGCCAACGCTCCGCTTCCTCCAGAGTCATCCCTTTCCTCCGCGCATAGTCCTCCACCTGGTCCCGGTTAATCTTCCCAACCCCGAAATACTTCGATTGCGGGTGGCTGAAGTACCAGCCGGAGACCGCTGCTGTGGGCAGCATGGCGAAGTGATCGGTCAGGGTGATCCCGGCATTGGCGACCGGGTCGATGAGTTCCCACAGCAGGGCTTTTTCCGTGTGCTCGGGGCAGGCGGGGTAGCCGGGGGCGGGGCGGATGCCCTGATATTGTTCCTTGATGAGGGCGTTGTTGTCGAGTGCTTCGTCGCCGGCGTAGCCCCAGAACTCCTTGCGCACTCTTTCGTGCAACCGCTCTGCAAAGGCTTCCGCCAGGCGGTCGGCCAGGGCCTTGAGCATGATGCTGTGGTAATCGTCGTGGTCGGCTTCGAAACGCTGCACGTGTTCGTCGATACCGATGCCGGCGGTGACGGCAAAGGCGCCAATGTAGTCTTTCAGGCCAGTGTCCCTGGGGGCTACGAAGTCGGCCAGGCACTGGTTGGGGCGGCCCGGGGGTTTCTGGTTTTGCTGGCGCAGGTGGTGCAGGGTGGTCAGCACTTTGTTGCGGTCTTCGTTGCTATAGACTTCGATGTCATCGTCGCCTGCCTGGTTGGCGGGGAACAGGGCGAACACGGCCTTGGCCTGCAGCCATTTTTCGTCAATGATCTGTTGCAACATTTTTTGTGCATCGTCGAACAGGTTGCGGGCGTGTTCGCCGACGATGTCGTCGTCGAATATTTTCGGGTGGCTGCCGGCCAGTTCCCAGGTTTTGAAGAATGGTGTCCAGTCGATGTACTTGCGCAGTTCTTCCAGCGAGTAGTCGTCAAATACGGTGATGCCGCCGGTTTTTGGTGCCGGCGGGGTGTAGTGCTCCCAGTCGAGGGGGGTCTTGTTGGCGCGGGCGTGTTGCAGGGTCAGCCATTCGGTCTTGCGCTGTTTGCCGGCGTGCCTTGCACGGACTTTTTCGTATTCGGCTTTTATTTCGGCCGCGTAGGGTTCCCTGTTGTCTTCGCTGAGCAGGTTCTGGGCGACACCGACGGCGCGTGAGGCGTCTTTCACGTACACGGTGGTACCGTGGTAGCCGGGTTCGATTTTGACGGCGGTGTGTACGCGTGAAGTGGTTGCTCCGCCGATGAGCAACGGGATCTCGTAGCCTTCTCGTTCCATCTCTTTGGCCATGTGCGCCATTTCGTCGAGGCTGGGGGTGATGAGGCCGCTGAGGCCTATGATGTCGACGTTGTGTTCTTTGGCGGCGTCGAGGATTTTCTGTGCAGGCACCATCACGCCGAGGTCAATCACTTCGAAGTTGTTGCACTGCAATACCACGCCGACGATGTTCTTGCCGATGTCGTGTACGTCGCCCTTGACGGTGGCCATGAGGATCCTGCCCTTGGCCTGGCTGTTCTCGTCTTTTTCGGCTTCGATGTAGGGCAGCAGGCAGGCGACGGCTTTTTTCATGACGCGCGCGCTTTTGACCACCTGGGGCAGGAACATTTTGCCTTCGCCGAACAGGTCGCCGACCACGTTCATGCCGTCCATCAGCGGGCCTTCGATGACCTGGATGGGACGCTCGTATTGCTGGCGGCATTCCTCGGTGTCGGTTTCGACGAAGGTGTCTATGCCTTTTACCAGTGCGTGTTCGAGGCGTTTCACGACCGGCCAGCCGCGCCACTCCAGGTCTTCTTCCTTCTCGGCCGTGCTGCCGTCGCCGCGGTATTTTTCGGCTATGTCGAGCAGGCGTTCGGTGCTGTCGTCACGGCGGTTGAGGACCACATCCTCGACGGCCTCGCGCAGCTCGGTCGGCAGGTCGTCGTAGATGGCGAGCTGGCCGGCGTTGACGATGCCCATGTCCATGCCGGCCTTGATGGCATGGTAGAGGAATACGGCGTGGATGGCTTCGCGCACCGGGTTGTTGCCGCGAAACGAGAAGGAGACGTTGCTGACGCCGCCGGAGACTTTGGCGTGCGGCAGGGTCTGTTTGATCTCGCGGGTGGCTTCGATGAAGTCGACACCGTAGTTGTTGTGTTCTTCGATACCGGTGGCGATGGCGAAGATGTTGGGGTCGAAGATGATGTCTTCCGGCGGGAAGTCGACCTGCTCGGTGAGGAGCTTGTAGGCGCGGGTGCAGATCTCGATCTTTCGTTCCTTGGTATCGGCCTGGCCGGTTTCATCGAAGGCCATGACGATAATAGCTGCGCCGTATTTACGGCACAGTTTTGCGTGTTCGATAAATGCGTCTTCGCCTTCCTTCATGCTGATGGAGTTGACGACGCCCTTGCCCTGGATGCATTTCAGGCCGGCTTCGATGATGGGCCACTTGGAGGAGTCGACCATGATCGGCACGCGCGAGATGTCCGGCTCACTGGCGATCAGGTTGAGGAAGGTGACCATGGCTTTCTCGCCATCGAGCATGCCTTCGTCCATGTTGATATCGATAATCTGCGCGCCGTTCTCGACCTGCTCGCGGGCGACATCCAGGGCTTCGTCGTACTGTTCTTCGAGGATCAGGCGTTTGAATTTGGCCGAGCCGGTGACGTTGGTGCGTTCACCGACGTTGACGAACAGTGAGTCTTCGGTAATGTTGCAGGGTTCCAGGCCGGACAGGCGCAGGGTGAAGTCGTATTCGATTTTCCTGCGCGGCGGGAACTTTGACACCGCCTCAGCAATGGCCTTGATGTGCGATGGCGTAGTGCCACAGCAACCGCCGATGATGTTCAGGAAGCCGCTACCGGCCCATTCTCCGAGTTCCCGGGCCATTTCTTCCGGCGATTCATCGTATTCGCCGAATTCGTTGGGCAGCCCGGCATTGGGGTGGGCGTTCACATAGCAGTCGGCGGTGCCGGCCAGTTCTTCCACGTACTGGCGCAGCTGTTTGGCGCCCAGCGCGCAGTTGAAACCGATGGAAATCGGCTTGACGTGGCGCATGGAGTTGAAGAAGGCTTCGGCGGTCTGCCCGGACAGGGTGCGGCCGGAGGCATCGGTGATGGTGCCGGAGATCATCACCGGGTATTCCTTGCCGATATCTTCAAAACAGGTCTTTACCGCAAACGCGGCGGCCTTGGCGTTCAGGGTGTCGAAAATGGTTTCAATCAGGATGATATCGGCGCCGCCCTCGATCAGGGCTTTGGTGGCCTCGTAGTAGGTCTCCTTCAGTTCGTCGAAGGTGATATTGCGGAACCCCGGGTCATTGACATCGGGACTGAGCGAACAGGTGCGGCTGGTGGGGCCGAGTACGCCGGCCACGAAACGCGGTTTGTCGTCGGTGGAAAACTCATCGGCCGCGGCGCGCGCCAGCCGGGCGGAGGCCAGGTTGATTTCGTAGACCAGGTCCTGCATCCCGTAGTCGGCCATCGACACGGTGGTGGAGTTAAAGGTGTTGGTCTCGATGATGTCTGCACCGACGTCGAGGTAGGCCTTGTGGATGTCGCTGATAATCTGCGGCTGGGTCAGTGACAGCAGGTCGTTGTTGCCCTTGAGGTCGGTCGGCCAGTCCCTGAACCGCTCACCGCGGTAGCCGGCTTCGTCCAGCTGGTAGCGCTGGATCATGGTGCCCATGGCGCCGTCCAGGATGAGGATGCGTTCTTCGAGGAGTTGTTCCAGTGTTTTCATGGGCATGGGCAAATGGTTAAAAAGAGTGCGTAGTATACCAGCGTCACCGTCAGGATGCTGGAATCCGCCGGTTTTCAGGCGCTATGGGCAGGAGGGCAGTGTGTCATTGCCTTCTGCACAGGCTGGCATAGGTTGCCGATAGCAGCGCGATCACGCAAACGATGACCGCACCGGTTGGCAGATCGAAAAGCGCCGAGCACACCAGCCCACCTGCATACCCGCCGGCGCCCAGTGCGTAGCTCGCCAGCAGGCGCCTGCGTTTGTGGCGCAGAACGGCGAGTGCCGGGATGATCAGGCTGGCGAATACCAGGTAGACCCCGACCAGTTGTACCGATGCGGTAACGGTAATGGCAAACAGCAGGTAGAACCAGATACCGCTGATCCGCCAGCCACAGGCGGCTGTTGCCGGAAAAGTCACCGACCTTGTTGTCCCGGTTGTCGAACGCATTGCGGTCATGCGGACTCGAACGCAGGTAGGAAATGCCGCCTTTCCAGCTGTTGCTGATTCCCACATCGCCCCCGCTATGGGCGAATACGCTCCAGGTGCCCACGCCGCGGTGGGCCGCACCGCCGGCGGGGAACGTATCGCCGCGCAGCAGTTCGCCGCCAAGTTCCACGAAGGTATCGGTGGGTGTCAGCCATTTGAGCTGAACACCGTCATCACCGTATTGTGTATTGAGAAAAGCACGATACGGCAGGGGACGGTCGATGAAGTCGTCGTGGTGCGTATGGAACTGGTTGAGGTAGCCGATACCGGAAAAGAAACGCCCGGCCTTGAGGGTGAGCCCGAGCGGCATTTCCAGTGTCTGGAGAAAGGCTTCCTCGACATCGGCGCCACCGCCGGAGTCCAGTGCAATGGTGAGGCTGCCATAGAACAGGTTGTCCACATTGGAGGCGACATCCAGCTCGGATTCGTCGATCGAGAGACCGCGCTCACCCGGCCCGGCCGCATCCCCCATGGGAAAACCCGGGATGGCAAAGCCATCGGGTGACCGGCTGAATACCTGGTACTTGCCGTTCAGTATGGCGCTGATCTCCGGATTAAAGGCATTGGGTGAAGCTGCACTGCCTGCGGATGCCGAACCCGCGACTGCGGCAACGGTCTCGGCCTGTTGCCTGACTTCAGTCCGGGTCTGTTCCTGCGCTTCCTGCTGTTCGCTTTGTTTGCGCTCCAGCTCAAGCAGGCGTTTTTGCATCGTTTCCAGCATATCCCGGGTTTGCTGTAACTGTTCTTTCAGTGTCCGGATGTCAGCGGCGCTGTCTGCCAGCGCCGGCATTGGGGCAGTCAGGCCGGCCGCCAGCAACAGGCCGGCCCCG
>JALSRZ010000005.1 GCA_026984515.1 Thiohalobacter sp.
CACCCGGCCTGCGGGAAGTCGGCGTTATGCTGCCCTACAGTCCATTGCACCATGTGCTGCTGAATGACTTCGGTGGCCCGCTGGTGGCCACCTCGGGCAATATCAGCGGTGAACCGGTACTGACCGATAACCGCGCGGCACAACAACGCCTCGATCGGGTCGCTGCGGGTTTTCTGCACCACAACCGGCCAATTGTGCGGCCGGCGGATGATCCAGTGTACCGTACCTTGCAGGGAAAACCCCGTCCGATCCGGCTCGGTCGGGGCTGTGCGCCACTGGAGCTGGCGCTGCCTTTTGCGCTGTCACAACCGCTCATTGCGGTCGGCGGGCACATGAAAAATACCGTGGCGCTGGCCTGGGATCGGCGTGCTGTGGTTTCACCACACATTGGTGACATGGGTTCGGCCCGTAGCCGGGAAGTTTTTGCCGGGTTGATCGAGGATCTGCAGTCCCTGTATGCGGTGCAGGCCAGGGCGGTAGTGTGTGATGCACACCCCGGCTATGCCAGCACGCGCTGGGCACAGCAATGCGGGCTGCCGTTGACCCGCATTTACCACCACCGCGCACACGCATCCGCACTGGCAGGCGAGCATGACGTGGACAGGCACTGGCTGGTGTTTGCCTGGGATGGTGTCGGCTACGGAGAAGACGGCACGCTGTGGGGTGGCGAGGCACTGGCCGGCCGTCCGGGGCAGTGGCAGCGCGTGGCCAGTATGCGTCCGTTCAGGCTGCCGGGTGGAGACCGGGCTTCACGCGAACCCTGGCGCAGTGCCGCCGCCGTCAGTTGGGAGATCGGTCGACCCTGGTCGGGAGACGTAGTGGACGCGGATGAGCAGGCCCTGCTGTACCATGCCTGGCAACGCCACCTGAATGCCCCGCAGACCTCGGCGGTCGGCCGCCTGTTCGACGCGGCAGCGGCACTGACCGGCGTCTGTACCACTGCCAGCTTCGAAGGCCAGGGTCCGATGCAGCTGGAGGCGCTTTGTCAGACAGACGGTGTAGCGGTTGAATTACCGCTGGCGCGCGATGACAGCGGCCTGTGGGTCAGCGACTGGCAGCCGCTGATTGAGCGCCTGCTGGATGACCGGGACAGCGCCACGCTACAGGCGGAGCGTGTGCATGCAACCCTGGCGGAAGCGCTGGTGCGGCAGGCACTGTCTATTCGTCAGGAACGGCGTGTCGATTGTATCGGTTTGTGCGGCGGGGTATTCCAGAACCGGGTATTGACCGAACGGGTGTATACGTGCTTGCAGGCTGAAGGCTTTGAAGTGTGCCTGGGCGAACGTGTTCCGATCAACGATGCGGGACTGTGTTTCGGGCAGGTCATCGAGTTTGGACGAGCGCGCAAGCACTGATTAGGTCCTGTTCGCATAGTGTTAACAGGCCCTAAGGTGTTTGCCATTGTGAGTACCCGGGTTTCGGAGTCCACGACCTTGATCCCGCAGGAGCGGGCTGAACCCGGAGCGGGTTATTACCGGATTTTATCAATATGAACTCCGAAACCCGAGTTCTTGAGACCACAGGAAATACACATGCAGGACACCCATATTTCTCTTGCCCACGGTAACGGCGGCCGCTTCATGCGCGAACTGATCGATGACGTGTTTGCGCGCCACCTGTCCAATCCGGATCTCGATACGCGGGCTGACGCGGTCGGTTTGTCGCTGGAGGAGGGTGAGCTGTTGTTTACCACCGATGGTTTTACCGTGCAGCCGCTGGAATTTCCCGGTGGTGATATCGGTTCCCTGGCGGTGCATGGCACCACCAATGACCTGGCGGTTGCCGGCGGCCTGCCGCGCTATCTCAGTCTGAATGCCTTTATAGAAGAAGGCATGGAAATCGAACTGCTCGACCGCCTGATCGGCTCGCTGGCCCGGACTGCCGCCGCGATCGGGGTGGAAGTGGTGGCCGGGGATACCAAGGTGTTACGGCGTGGCGAGGGTGGCGGCCTGTACCTGGCTACCACCGGCATCGGTGTACGGCTGCCGGGCCCGGCACTGGGCATGCAGCACATCCGCGCCGGTGACCGGCTAGTGGTGAGCGGCCCGGTCGGCGATCATGGTATTGCGGTGATGCTGGCGCGTGAACAGTTCGGCCTGCGCGGTGACGTGCGTTCGGATGCCGCCAGTGTGTTGCCATTGACCAGTGCGGCACTCGATTTCGAGGGTCTGCGCTTTATGCGTGACCCGACCCGGGGTGGCCTGGCAACGGTCTGTCACGAACTGTGTCAGGCTACCGGCCTGGGTATCCGTCTTGTGCAGCCGCAGGTCCCGGTGCGTGATCCTGTGCAGTCGGTGTGCGAGATGCTGGGTTACGATCCGCTGTACCTGGCCTGTGAGGGCAGGGTGGTCGCTGTGATCGACAGCGCGCATGCTGACGCACTGTTGCAGGCCTGGCAAAATGTCCCCGCAGGTGAGGATGCAGCTATCATCGGACAGCTATGCGCAGACAATGTGCACGTGGTACTGGAAACCGAGCTGGGCGGTGAGCGTATTCTCGAAGAGCTGGAGGACGATCCGCTCCCAAGAATCTGCTGATGTGCGCAGTCACCCGGAAGCAGGCGGATCATTTAGGGGAACCCTGACTGATTCGTGACCGCGCGGCATGACGCCGCCGCAGCAGGAAGTCGGTGAGAAATGCGGGCTAGTATTACGGGTCCTGGAAGGAATCCACCAGTTGTACCAGCGCTGTGGTCTGTGCATCACTCAGCCTGTCGAAAGCCGGCATGCGGCCGCGCCCGTTACGGATACGTTCACGGATCTGTTCTTCCGTGAGATCCACCTGCGTCAGTTTCATCAGCAGGCCGAACTTGCCACCGCCCCGCTCACCGTGACAGCGCGCACAGTTCTGTTGGTACAGGGCAGTGGCATCGGTGCCCGCAGCCGCTGTTTCCATCGTTGTGTGTGTAGCACATGCGCCCAGTGCCAGCGCACACAGTGTGACCAGACCGGTATGACAAAGCGCCGTTGTCATGAATTATGTGCCTGCCGCGGTGTAATTTCCTGCAGCAGTCGACGCGCTTCCTGTTTGCGGCCCCGCGTATAGACCGGCCGCTGAGCGACTGCCGGGGCGGCGAGCACTTTCTGCAGGTAAGGTACCGCAGCCTGCCGGTCGCCCTGGTCGATCAGGAAATCCGCCATGAAAAAATTTGCGCCCATACTGTCCGGTGCGATAATCAGCGCCTGGTTGAGCGCGTTGCGTGCCTTGTCATCGTCGCCAAAACCGATCGGCCAGCCCGGTACCTTGTAGTACAGGCTGCCAAGCGTGACATAGATCGATCCCTGCAGGGTCTGCGGATCTATCTTTTCCGCCTGTTCGAGCAGGGCTTTGGCCTGTTTGACCAGGCCCAGTGCGCCCAGACCGCCTTTTTCGCCGGCATAGCTTGACAGGATAATCGCCTGCCAGACGCGTGGTTCAGCAGCCTCCGGGTGGGTTTTTACCAGTGCTGCCGCCTGTTCGGCCAGTGCCTTGTAGGCGGCTTCGCGTTGTTTGGGTGGTAACTCGTACTTGATGTGATCCCAGCTTTGCTGGAGTTCATGTATCGCCGGCATGACCGGGGTCTGTGCCGATGCGAACGGGGAGCAGAGCAGCAGTAATAATACGGCTGCAGGGATAAATGCGAATATTTTGTTCATGGTGACACTCCTCGACAACTGGTTCCTGTTCAGGCGGATTCCGATCCCGTGGAAAACTGCCGCGCAGAGCGGCTCTGTTTTTTCAGCGCCCGGTCGACCAGTCGTGGCAGCAGGGCATTGATGCGTACGAACAGCGCTTCCGGCCAGCCGAGGTAGACATCCCGGCGTTCCGCTTCCAGCGCCTCGATAATGCGCCGCGCGACGGCTTCCGGTTCGTCCATGTGCATGCCGGTTGCTTTACCCATGGCGTAGACAGACTGTGGATTGAGCGCGGTTTTCACGGCGCGCGGTGCAACGTAGACCACATTGATGCCGCTGCCGTCGAGTTCCCGGCGCAGGGCTTCCGACAAGCCGCGCAGGCCGTATTTGCTGGCGGAATAGGCGCCGAAACAGGCAAAGCCGATAGAGCCGAAGGTCGATCCCACATTGACGATGTTGCCGCTGCCACGCTGCAGCATGGAAGGCAGGGCATGGTGAATCAGCAGTGCCGGCGCGGTCAGGTTGATGGCCAGCAGTTTTTCGATCTGTTCCGGCGGGGTGGCGGCAAAACTGTTGAAGGTAAGTATCCCCGCCGAGTTGAGCAGTACGTCGATCCCGCCAAAGTGCTGGTGTGCGGCTTCGATGATGTACCGGCATTCGTCAGGGTTGGCAAGGTCCGCTACGATTACGTTGCAGCGTTCCATGGTCAGCGACTGCGCCAGTGTATTCAGCGCATCGCGGTTGATATCCACCAGCGACAGCTGCGCTCCGCGCGCGGACAGCAGTGTCGCCAGTTGCGAACCGATACCGCCGGCAGCTCCGGTCAGTACCACGTGTTTACCTGCAAGATTCATGAGGCGGTCTCCTGTTGTTCGTTGGCCGCGACGCCGGCCTCCTGTTGGGGCAGGGCGCGGAAAATGTCGCCGTACAGGCGGTAAAACACCCGCGCGGTATGTGTAACGAAGGTACTGTCCGGTGCCTCCAGGCGATTGATCAGGCCGGCGTAGAACTGCATGTGCGACTGGTCGAGTTCGCCGTGGGTGCGCAGGTAGCTGAAGGCCTGGTCCGGCAGGCCCAGTGCCTGCTGTATGTTGTCTGCCGCCGTGCCTGCAAGGCGGATGCTGGTGCCTTCCAGCACCAGCACCATGCCGAGAAAGCCCACCGGGTTGCGGCGCTGGACCAGGTCCCAGGCGTAGGCGAGCATGAGTTCGGTTTCTACCGCGGGCAGGCTGTCGCGAATCCGCCCGGTATCCGCACCGCAGGCAGCGAGGTCGCGAAGAATCCATTCCTGGTGTCCCAGTTCTTCATCGATGTAGTGGGCCATGGCCTCGCGCAGCCATTCCCGCTCGGCCGGCATGCGCGCACCGCAGGCCATCAGCAACGGCGTGGTGTGGCGCACGTGATGATAGGCCTGTGTCAGGAAAGCAATATAACTGTCCAGGCCGAGTTGCCCGGCGGCGCCTTTGACGATAAAGGGGATGGACAGCAGCGCTTCTCGCTGCGCTGCGGTAGCGGTCATGAGGGCCTCGAAGTGACTCATGAGGGGAGATTCCTGTGTTCCTGTCCGGCAGGAGAGCCATCAGGCGCTACCGGTACGGTTGCGCGTCGCCAGCGTGCGATACGCGCATAGTCCGGCAGGCGTTGGTTGACGCGTGCCACCGCAGCACTGATGGCCGCATCCGTTGTGCCGAGCGCCGGGGTAATTTCCGCTTCGACCGAGGTTTTGCCTTCAGTATCGATACGCGCAGCGGCAATGGTCGTTTCACGTTGCAGCTCGGTTTCCAGCCAGTGCGGTGCCAGGTTGCGTCCGCTGCTGGCAATCTGCACTGCCCGGCGACGACCGGTCACGTACAGGAATCCATCCTCATCGAGCCGGCCCAGGTCGCCGGTGTGTAGCCAGTCCGGTTTGCCGGCAGCCGCTGGAGCAGCATTCAGGTAAGCGAGAAAAAGCGCACCACGCAGCAGGATCTCGCCATCGTCGGCAATGTGCACCGCAACGTGTGGCAGGGGACGACCGACACTGCCGGCCCGGGTCTCGCCAGGCCGGTTGAGGCTGACCACGCTGGCAGCCTCTGACAGGCCGTAGCCTTCGTATACCGGGAAGCCGGCCTGTTCGGCGCGTTGCCGCAGGGCTGCCGGCAGCGGCGCACCGCCCACCGCCATGAAGCGCACCGTGTCCGGCAGTACCCAGCCACTGTCAGTGGCAGTCACCAGTACTTCCAGCAGCGCCGGGGTCAGTACCAGTGCGGTCGGTGCGCAGTGGCCGATGGCGGTCAGCAGGCGCTGCGGGTCGTGCAGGCCCGAGCCCTCGATACCGAGGGCATGCAGTGCAGGCAGGCAGGCGGTAGCGCCGGACTGCAGCGCGACGTATACGTTGGCAAGATTCTCCAGCAGGATCGCCAGCGGCAGCAGCGACAGGCTGCGGTCACCGGCATGTATGTCCACGGCAACGGCCAGGCTGGTGACCACGGCCTGCAGCGATACAGCGTCCAGGCAGACGCCGCGCGGTTCGCCGGTAGTGCCCGAAGTGTAGGTGATTTTGGTAGTGCCGGCCGGCAGCTGCGGGCCGGTAGCGGTCGACAGGTTGAAACAGTCCAGCGAGGTGTTGCCGATGATCAGTGTGCCATCGGGGGGGCGACCTAGCAGGGACTGCAGGCGTTCCGGCCGGTCGGTGAGGACGGTGTCCAGAGCGGCATCCGCCAGCACGTGACGCAGCTGTGTTGCCGAGAAAAAGGCCGGTAGCGGCACACAGGTCATGCCCGCCTGCAGCAATGCCAGGTCGGCGATGACCCAGGCCGCTCCGTTGTCCAGCAGCAGGCCGACCCGCTGTCGGCGGCCGGGCGAAGGCCGAGGCGCCGGGCCTGTCTGCCCGGGGCCGGGACGGTGGACAGGCGCGGTACTCAGGTGACGTGCTGCCGCGTCTACCTCGGCTACCAGCGTCTGGTAGTCGAGACGGTCTTCCCCGCTGTCAATGGCCAGGTGTTGCGGCTGCGTATGTGCGTGGTGCCGCAATGCTGTCAGCAAGGTCTTCAAGCGCGGATCTTGCCGGCAATGGCGAGGCGTTGTTCCGGCGTGCAGCCGGTTTGCGCCGGTGGTGCGCAGCCTGCCGGGGGAGGCAGGTTGCGGCCGGCGGTTTCACCCAGCGCACAGGCGGTATTCCAGAGGCTTCGCAGATGCGGCTGCCGGTGCGTGATCGCATGGCGCAGGGTATTGAAGCCGGTCTCTATGTTGCCGGTACATACCCGTGGCGCCTGGTCGAAATAGCGGCCCCAGGATCGGCCGCCGTCTGCCAGCCGGCCAGGGTCGGCCGGCGCCAGTACCACCGGCTGTAAACCGAGGCGGCGAAAGGCATTGAACAGGGGTTTTACCGCGGTAAACAGCACCCAGCGGTAGCCGGCCCGGTAGAGGATAGCGGTAACGATACTGATCACCAGGCGAGCATGGCCCGCTTCGCGCAGGGCGAGGTTGCCGACCTCGACGATATCCATCCGCCGGCAGCCGGCTTCAAAACCGGTGCCGGGCAGGGTTTCCACCGGGGCATCGAGATACTGTTCGCAGAACAGCGGACCGGCGGCGGCACTGCGCCAGCCTGCGGCCGCCACTCGTTCGTGTGCGCCGCCGATGCCGATCAGTTGCGGGTAGAAGGTCGAGACCCGGGCGCCGTAGTGCGTGCTGAAACTGTCGGCAATGAACTGCTGGATGGCATCACGATCGGCGCTCCCGGTATCGAAGCGCTGGCAGGTCAGGGGCTGTGGCGGTTCTGACAGTAGCGGACGCACGGTGGCGTCAGCCGGGTCGTCGCTGGAATTCCGGTTGGATAAAGCCATAAGTACTGCATGCTCCCGTGTAACAGGCTAATGCCTGACACGGGAACCAGTGCAACCCTTGGGCCATATTAAAATAATTATATTTAACAAAAGGATGGGCAATACATAGAGAATCTGTCACACGCCCTGCTGCAAAAAATGCATACTTTATTTGCGCGATCCTGCAGAAAGCGGGGGGTTCGCCGGTGCCACACACAGGCCCTCCAGGTTCGCATCGTGTGGTAGCGGGAACCGTTCCACCACACGTACCCGCCGGTCGACGCGGCAGTCCGCCACGTAACCGACCGCGCCGGCGGTGGTGGCGACAAAACGCAGTACCGCCTCCTGGGAATCGAGGACATAGGGCGGCGAGACGCCCTCGAAATATCGTCGGTTCCAGTACGCGGTCAGCTGTTGCGGGGTCTTGCCAAACAGCAACCGGCTCAGGGTGCGCCGCAACACATGAGTGGCCGGCAGGTTCACCGGGACCAGCCGTTTTCCCTGCCGGTCGAGTGTAAGCCGTCGCTGGTAAATGCGGGCCAGGCGGGTGTGTCCGGTTGGCAGGTCGGGTGCATCGGCAGCGACAATGATTGCCAGTGCGGGTCGATCGCCGTTGTCCAGTGCTGCGGATAGCCCGGCGGGCAGTACCCAGGCCAGCCACAGTAATAAGGTGTAGCGACGCATCAGAACAGCAGCGCGGCCGATACCAGCGCCGCGTCGGGTGCCACGTTGCGGTTGTGGCGGCCAAAGCGGTATTCCAGCTTGAGCACCTGCCTGGCGGTTGGCCGCCAGGCGATACCCAGGCTGCCCAGGCGGGTGACGTCGTTCGTGTCAGCGTCGGCATAGTCTTCCCGGCGTGCCACACCGAACCAGCGATCGGCCAGCGGAAACACCAGCTGGATGAAATCGCCCCAGGGCTTGCGCACCCGGCCGGTGTCGAAACGCCGGTAGGCTTCGCCGCTGATCTCTACGCTGCCGGGCGACCAGAAGACATCGATACCCAGCAGTGACTGGCGCCCCTTGAGGTCGGATGCCCTGAAATTGGTGGCCGACAGGCCAAGCTGTAACTGGTCTGCATCGAGGTGTGCCACCAGGCGCAGACCGGCGCCGTTCTGTGACTGCAGGGTCGGTACGCGGGTGGCATCGGCCGAGGTGCCGCTGTCCCTGTCGCTGCGCGGCTCCAGCGTATCGGAGTAATCGGCATAGGCCTGGTATTCGAGCCAGTGTGCGCCGACATCGACGTCGCCGTACAGCATCATACCGGTATTGTGCTGGGGGAAAGCCGCGAGCGTAACCAGTGGGCGGGATACCGTCCACACCAGGGGGTCGGCGTGCACCTGGTTCCAGCGGCCGACCGGTGCCAGGTACTTGCCCAGGCGTACATTGAAGTGGCTGTCCGCGAGCCAGTCCAGGTACAGCCGCTCCACATCAAATTCAATATCGCTGAAGCCGGCGCTGTCGTTGTCCACCGAGAAGGCATCACCGATTTCCAGTTCGGAGAAAGCGCGCCAGCTGGCACCGCTGTCCCAGGTGGTAAACAGGCTGAGGTCACGCAGGCTGGCTGATGCGCCGCCACCTTCCGGGCGTGCGTAGACAACGCTGGCATAGCCGCCGAAAGTCAGCTGTGAGCTGCCGATACGGAATCCCGGCCGCTTGTCCGCTTGTGCGTTAACGCTGCCGGCGTGCAGGCAAAGGCCGACCAGCAGCAACCGGATTATTCCCCGGACAGCCGCCCTGACCGGCAACCAGCGTAAGCCGCGACTGGTTCGTTTTCCGTCATCCCGGTGCAGGCCGGGATCCAGGGTTTTCAGGGACAGACCGGATGAGTCGCTTCGCTCGCCCTGCGGGTCGTTCCCGGGGGTGTACGGCGAAGCGCTCCTGTCCGGTCTGCGCCGGAAGGACACTGGAAGGTATGTCCGGATGAGCACCGGGTAGCCCTCAGTATGAGTTACAGGCATGGTTTCAGACGTTCCCTGGCGGGACTGCACCGGCTTTTGGCCCGCACCCTCCCTGATCAATTGATCGCGCTATGCTAGCAGAGGTAACATGAGTGACGCCAAATCATACACTGCGCAGCGCCCTGACATCGCTTCCCCATGACCATCAGTCGAACCCTGTTACTGGCTTTTCTCGCCATGGTCGTGCTGCCGGCCGCTTTTATTGCCAGCCTGTCGTTTGTGGCCTCGCGCCAGACACTCGATAACGAGATCCGCACCAGTCTGCAGCAGGACGCGGCTGCACTCATGCAACGTCTCGACACCGAGTTGTTTGAACGCGTGCACGATCTGTGGAGCTGGAGTCAACTGGAAGTGATGCAGGATGCCGGCGTAGGGGATGTCGACAAGCGGCTGGCGCGGCTGCTGGCACAGGTTCAGAAAAGCTATGGACGGGTGTACCGCAAGCTGCTGTTTGTCGACCGGGACGGTACAGTGATCGCTGCCAGCGGCGCCGCGGACATTGGTCACCAGCGACCCTTCGACGAGCGCAAAACCACGGCCATTCCGCTCGCCGGCGGTGTTATCCAGGTGGCGCGGCCGATCCGCCTGGCCGCCGATGACGCCGTGGTCATGCCGATCAGCACCGTGGTCGACAACCGTTTCACCGGTCAGCCACTGGGCACCCTGTATGCCTTGCTCGACTGGCAGGAGGTCCGCGCCTTGCTGGGCCGGGTCGAGGCCCGTGGCCCGCGGCCCGGCAGCCGCTTCGCCCTGTTGCTGGATGCGGACAACCGGACGCTGGCGGTTTCACCGGCTGCACGGCGTTACGGCCTGGAGGAGGATAAAGCCCTGCCCATTTCTGCGTTGTCGGCAGACGATGCCGCGCAGGAAGTCGCGGGGCTGGGCAGTGATGGCCAGGATTTCCTTGCCGGTTTTGCGCGCTCAAAGGGTTACCAGTCCTTTCCGGGGCTGGGCTGGCACGTCATGGTGGCTGAGCCTGCCAGCCTGGCCTTTGCCCCGGTGTGGCAGCTGTTGCGCTGGATGATCGGCCTGTTGCTGTTAACCGCGCTGGCCGCCGCACTGGTCGCGCGTCGCATTGCACGACGCTTTTCCCACCCGATCGAGCAACTGGCCGGTTTCACGCGGCACTATGCCGCCGACCGTCGGCTATTGCCGCCACCGGCTTCCGGCGCACTGGAAATACGTGAACTGAACCACGCCTTTGCCGCCATGATCGAGCGCCTGGAGCACTCCCGCGCACAACTGGTGCAGGCCGGTAAACTTGCCGCCGTGGGTGAAATGGCCGCCATGCTGGCGCACGAGGTGCGCACCCCGCTGGGTATACTCCGCTCTTCGGCCCAGGTGCTGGGCGAAGACCGGGCGCTCAGCGCTGAAGGGCGTGAAATGGTCGACTTCATCCTGGCCGAAAGCAAACGCCTCAACGGCCTGGTGACCAGCCTGCTGGAATGCGGGCGCCCGCGCGAGCCGGATTTCCAGTACATTGACCTGGGTGCGCTGGTGCTTGAGGTGGTCGATATGCTTGCGCGCAAGGCCGCAGCACGCCGCATCGACCTGCACACCGATATGCCGGATTCCCCGGCGTGGCTGGAGGCGGATGCTGAACAGTGCAAGCAGATCCTGATGAACCTGCTGCTGAATGCCATCCAGATCCTGCCGCCGGAACAGTGCGTGACTATCACTCTGGGTAAGGAAGGCGATCACCTGGTGTTGCGTGTCAGTGATACCGGTCCCGGGATCGACGACAGTGACCTGCCACAGCTGTTCGAACCGTTCTTTACGCGACGTGACGGCGGTATCGGTCTTGGTCTGGCCATTGTGCAGCACATCGTTGACCGGCACGGTGGCAGCATATATGTCAGTAACAATCCGCAGGGTGGCGCCTGCTTTACGATCCGTTTACCGGTACAGCACGAGGCATCCCTGGTATGACAAGCGCACGCATCCTGGTGGTCGACGATGAAACACGCATGCGCCGCGTGCTGGAAATCATGCTCGGCAAGATGGGCTATCGTACCGACGGTGCCGCCAATGGTAACGAGGCACTGCAGCAGATCGAACAACAGGCGTTCGATCTGATCATCACCGACCTGCGCATGCCCGGCATGGACGGCCTGGCATTGCTGCATGCCCTGCGCGAGCGCGGGTGTGAAATCCCCGCTATTGTCGTGACTGCCTATGGTACGGTCGAGACCGCAGTCGATGCCATGAAGCACGGCGCCAGTGACTACATCATTCGACCCTTCGACCGGCAAACGGTCGAGCTTGCCATCAAGCGCGTACTCAGCCTCGGCCAGGTACAACGCCAGAACCGCTACCTGCGCGATGAGCTGGAGGCGGGCTGGGCCGACTTTATCGGTAACAGTGCGCCCATGCGCGCACTGTACACCACCATTCAGCAGGTCGCGCCCACTGGCTCGACGGTGCTGATTACGGGTGCAACCGGTACCGGCAAGGAGTTGGTGGCGCGCGCCATTCACCAGGCGTCGAACCGGGACGGCCTGTTTGTGCCGCTGAACTGCGCGGCAGTGCCCGAGAGTATGCTGGAGAGTGAGCTGTTCGGTTACGTGCGCGGTGCTTTTACCGGCGCGCAGCGGGATCATGCCGGCAAGTTCGAGGTCGCTGATGGCGGCACCCTGTTTCTGGACGAGATTACCGAGATGCCGGTACACCTGCAGCCGAAACTGTTGCGTGCCCTGCAGGAAAAGCACATCGAGCGCCTTGGCAGCAATGAAACCGTCGATATCGATGCCCGTATTATCGCCGCCAGCAACCGCGACCCGCGCGAGGCGATCGACACCGGGCGCCTGCGCGAAGACCTGTATTACCGCCTGAATGTTTTCCACATCGCGCTGCCACCCTTGTGTGAACGCCGTGAGGATATTCCGCTGCTGGCGAGACATTTTACCGGGAAATTCGCCGCCAGCAGCGGGCTGGGCGAGTCGGGTCTCAGTCGCGCTGCGCAGCAGCGCCTGCTGGATTATGACTGGCCCGGGAATGTGCGCGAGTTGTCCAATGTCATTGAACGTGCAGTGATCCTCGCACAGGGTGGCGTTGTCGAGCCCGCACACCTCCCGGTTGAGCTGTCAACCACGGCCTCGCCAGTCAACCCGTCACCGCCCCCGACCGACAACCTGGCGCTGCCCCGGCAGGTTGAAGCGCTGGAGCGCCGACTGATCCTGGCGGCACTGGAAATCTCCGCCGGCAACATGGCCGCCGCCGCCCGTCAGTTGCACATCAGCGAACGTTCGCTCTGGTACAAGGTCAAGAAATACGCGATTCGCCGGCCGGCGGGTTGAGTGCCTGATCGCCCAACAGGCGTTCCAGGTCGGTGGATATTTTTTCTGCGCTGTCCGTCCCGGTGGCCAGCAGGCGTGCGGCACCGTCACGGTCGAAAATAAATACGGCGCTGCTGTGCGAGACTTCGTACCGGCCATCGGCATCCGGCTGACCGAGGCCGAAGCTGACGCGATAGCGCCGGGTCAGGGTGCGCAGCTGTGCGGGGGTTCCGCTCAGGGCCGTGACCCCCGGGCCGAACGCCTGCTGGTAGCGTTGCAGTACCGCTGGTGTATCACGTGCCGGATCGACCGACACAAACAGGATACGGGTCCGGTCAGCCGCGGCGCCCAGCTTGCGTGTGGCGTTGACCAGTCTTGCCAGTGTGGTGGGACAGATGTCCGGGCAGTGGGTATAGCCAAAGTACAGCAGTACAAGCTTGCCCTGGAAATCATCCGCATGCCGGGTCTGCCCGCTGCCGTCGTGCAACGTAAAGGCCAGTGGCGGCATAAGCCCGCTGATATCGTGCAGAGCCCAGGGCGATGGTGAGCGGTCGCAGCCTGTTAGCAGTATCAACAGTGCGGCGGCTGCCCACAGTGTGTGTCGGAGTCGTGTCACTGGCCGGTGGCGTCACGTAGCAGAAACTCGACCGGCAGGCGGGTTCCGTCCGAAAACTCAAGCGTCACGGTTACCCTGTCACCCGGCTGCAGCTTAGCGGTCGGCCTGAACAGCATCAGGTGGTAACCGCGGGGTTTCAGTCGCAGGGTCCCGCCCGCCGGGATCTGCAGGCGGTCCACCCGGCGCATGCGGGCGACACCGCTCTGTTCAGAACTCTCGTGCAGTTCGACCGCACCGAAACCTGTGCTCTGCACACCGACCAGCTGCACACGGTTCGTGCCGCTGTTGACCAGTTCCAGGTAACCGGCCGCGGGCAGGTCTCCGGGCAGCAGGCGTATCCAGGCCTGCCGGGCCGTGAGGTCGGCCGCGCCGGATGTGCTGCAGTACAGGACCAGCCACAGGGTCAGCAGTATCCGGCGCATACCCGTCATGTCAGGTCGCCTCCGCTGCCGGCAGCGGGGTTTCCTGGTTCTCCGCCATCCAGCGTCGTACTACCAGCAGTACCCCGATGACGCTCATCATGCTGGCCGGTATCCAGGTTACCAGACCGGCGATCTGCTGATCGACCAGCGGACTGATCGGCCAGGCGCGGCCACACACGTTGTACACCGGGTAGAGCGACACTTTCGCCAGCGCTATGTGCGCGCCTATGAGGATCTGCGGCGGTACGATCAGGGTCAGGATAACAATGCGGGCGCCGTAGCCCAGCCGGCCCGCCGCATGCCGCGGGCGCGGATCGAGGATCAGCCACCAGAACAGCAGCGCGTCGAGCAGCATGCTCCAGTTCATCAGCTGGTAGCGGTCGGCGCTCAGCATGGCGGTAAAGTGAATGTCCGGCAGCAGCCAGAACCAGATCAGCCCTACGAACAACAGTGGAGCGACCACCGCGTTCTGCAGCAGCATATACAGCAGACGGATCGGTGCCGAGCGCCACAGTGGTATCAGCACCACCGTCGTGAATCGTGCCGGGATGCCATGGGGCAGGACTTTCCCGGGGTTGCCCAGCATCATCAGGAAGGGCCCGAGATGGTGCAGTACCAGGTGCTGGAGCCGGTGGATCCACAGCATGTGCTGCGACAGGTAATCGAACCAGGTGTGCATCACCAGGTAAATGATCAGCACCCCGGTCATGTAGGACAGCAGTGGCCAGTAACCGACCGGCTGCTCAGTGCGCCGGCAGCGCCACCAGCCGCGCAGGTAGAGACCGCCCGCCAGCAGGCAGAACAGGACGACTGCAGGGGAAAACTCCCAGGGTTCAAGATATTGGATAGAGGACGTCATGGTCGGGCTGGCGGGAATAAAGCAGGGTGGTCCATTGCTGCAACTTGTGTGGGGGCTATGATAACGATTCTCCCGGCGCAAGACGAATCCGGCAGGCAACGGGGAAGCCGCTCAAGCGTCGTGGCGGTCGGGCCCGACGGGCGGCCAGTGCCGGATAGTATGGTCAATGGTGCGTAACAATGCGGGTAAGGCCCGGTTCAGGATGACGCCGGGCGCCGGGCAATCGATAGCCCCCGGTGTGGCGCCGACGCATATCCCGATCACGGAAACCGGCGGGTTTTCCCCGTTCAGAACCTGGCTCAATGCCAGCGCCTGCCTGATATCGAACCCGTGACTGCTGGCAGGCCGTTGTACCGTTTCCAGCTCCTCGATGGAAATGCGCCTGACTGTGGCCGGTGGCTCATCGGAACAGTATGCGTCCAGCAGGATCAGGGGCTGCCCGGAAGTACACTGCGCCGCCAGCAGGGCCGGTGACAGGCACACGTCGATATCAATCCGCCTGTCCGGGTGGCGCTCCCGGAAAGCAGCTGCATCCAGCGCATGGACTGCAAGTATTCCCAGCTGGTCTGCACCCAGGGCAGAGCCGACGCCGAGAATGTGGATTGACGCAGCAGGTGTATTTTCAGTGGCCATATACCTCTTTATACCCGCATTGTTCAGGATGAGCGGGCCTTGCCAGGTCATTCTGCCGTCCATTGACTGGAATCAAACCCCGTAGTGACTCTGATAGTATACTTTAGCAATCAGGCATCGGAAGAAGGTGGTCAAGCATGTATTCCCTGGAGGAGCTGAAACAGCAGAACAAGGAAATAAAAGACCTGTGCGCGGTGCTGTCGGTGCTGATTGAAGAAAAGTCCCTGCACGACAATCCCTATGTGTGCGAACTGATGTCGCGGTTCAAGGAGAAGGTCTGGATGCACCTGGTATTCGAGGACAACACGGTCTACGCGGAACTGCTCAGGCACCAGGACCCTTCGGTCAGTGCAACCGCCAGAAACCACCATGACAGTGCCAGGGAGATCAGGAAGCGTTTTTCCGGCTATGTCCGCAACTGGTGCAAGCCGGCGGTCAGCGATGCGGAGCACGGGGCGCTGCTGGCCGAGAGCAGGGAACTGTTCCGCAGGATCAGGGAGCGGGCCGATTACGAAAACGAGCAGATGTTTCCCTTGCTGGAAAAGACGAACCGGGGAAGCACAGCTTGACCCCGGATCAATTCATTGCCGCGCTACGTTCGCAATGACGGTTTTTTTCGAATGGATCAAAGGTTCCCTGGCCTGATTCGGTACCTGATATTCCGGCGCAGATTTCGCCGGTATGATGAATTGATCAGGGGCCTTCGGACAGGGTCCGGTTATTTCAGCAACGGGTGATCGGCCGGCAGCTGTTTCGAATACCAGATCGCCAGCTTGTGCTTCATGTTGGGCAGGGAGATGTTTTCCTTTGCCAGTGGCTGTATCCGCTGGTCGTGGACCAGCAGCTTGTAGATGTACTCGATCTTTTCATTGGCCGAATCTGTTGCTTCGAATTCGACCACACCGCGTTTTTCGCCGTATTCCATGCCGGCATGAATCGCCTCTTTCAGTAATTCGGCTTCGTGCTTCAGTTTCTTTCTGGTCTTTGACATCCGGGTTCACCTCGTTGCGGGTATGCAGTGATTGTGCTGTTCAGCGCCTGTCCACTTTCAGTTTCAGGAAGTGGGTGGCGCAGGAGATGCAGGGGTCGTAGTTACGGATAACGGTTTCCGCCCGCAGGCGCAGGGCGTCTTCCAGCCGGTCGAGCCCGAACGCCTGTAGCGAGCGGGCGATATCCTGTTCGATGCGAGCCTGGTTCTGGCTGGTGGGCGGTACGATGCGCGCACTGCGGATATTCCCTTCTGCATCCGTGCGGTAGCGGTGCCAGAGCACGCCACGCGGTGCCTCGGTGCAAGCGTAGCCGGTGCCGGCTCGTGGTGTTACCGCGCTTCGCACTGTGCCGGGCCCTGTAACGGACTTCAGCAGGCGGATCGCTTCGCTGATGGCGAAGTGGATTTCGGCCGCGCGCGCCACGATGCTGTGAAACATGTTGGCACTGGGGAAACGGATGCCGGTCTGTGCCAGGATGGCTGCCGTGCTGTCTG
Source organism: Thiohalobacter sp. (assembly GCA_026984515.1). Classification (GTDB taxonomy): domain Bacteria; phylum Pseudomonadota; class Gammaproteobacteria; order DSM-19610; family DSM-19610; genus Thiogranum. The sequence continues at coordinate 16,667 of JALSRZ010000005.1, forward strand.
GTAAGCGGTCGCTGTTGAGGTTCATGCGCGCCAGCGGCCCCACCAGGAAGGGTTTGCCCTTCAGCGTTGCGTGCAAGGCTGTTGAGTGGGAAACCTGGTGTTCTGTAAAGTGCTGCGCATAGTCTTCGATGGGGATATCCAGTCCCTGGTCGGATACCAGTCGGCCCTGCATCATGGGGTATTCGTGCTCATGTCGCAGGGAAACGCTGCAGAAATCCTGGCGGTCGTCCGGCAGGTCCAGCGCTGCTACCCAGGTGATCAGTGCGGCGGCATCGGGCAGGGCCTGTTCAAGTTCGGCAATCAGGGCGTCGGTTTGCGCCGCCCCGGGGGCGTGGTGGAAGCCGCCGACGCAGGCGCCGACCGGGTGTACCGAGCGGGCCCCGAGCAGGGCGATCAGGCGGTTACCCAGCGCCTGCAGTCGCAGGCCCCGACGCACTTCGTCGGGATAGTCGCGGGCCATTTCCGGCGCGCTGTCAAAGCCCAGGAAGTCCGGTGCCGCCAGCAGATGTATATGCAGCGCATGGCTCTGTATCCACTCGCCACAGTAAAACACGCGGCGCATGGCCTGCACACGAGGACTCCCTTGCATGCCGAAGATCTGTTCCAGTGCAGTGACTGCACACATCTGGTAGGCGACCGGGCAGATGCCACAGATGCGTGCAACCATATCCGGCACTTCGTGGTATTCGCGGCCTTCGAGCAGTTTCTCGAACAGGCGCGGCGGCTCGTAGATGTTCAGCTGCAGTGTTTCGATACGGTTATTGCGGACAGTCAGGTGCAGCGCGCCTTCGCCTTCCACCCGGGCAAGTACCGGGACGTGGATGCGGATGTCGCGTTGCTCAGTCATCCCGCGCGGTATCCGCAGCCGGTTCCGGTGTGAATGCCGGGTCGGCGCTGTTGAAGGAGACAAAGCGGTGGCTGATCTGCGCCGGGTTCAGCTGCAGGGTGGAAAAATGCCTGCCCAGCGAAGACATATTGATGTTTTCAGCCGCTCCATAGCAGGCATAGCAGTCGCGTCCGATACCGGGACACAGTGCACCGCAACCGGTGCGGGTGACCGGTCCCATGCAGGGCATCCCCTGTGTCACCATGACGCAGACGTGCTGGCGTCGCTTGCATTCCAGGCACAGCTTGTCCCGTTCATCCAGCGGTGTGATGCCGGCCAGCAGCGAACGCAGGGTGGCGGTGACCTGCCGGCTATTGACCGGGCAGCCGTGGATTTCAAGATCAACCTTCACCTGTGCGCTGATCGGCGTGACGTTTTCGAGCAGGGAGATCGTTTCCGGCGTGGCATAGACGGATGCCACCCAGTCACCTTTGTCTGCGATATTGCGCAGGGCCTGCAAGCCTCCGGCGGTGGCGCAGGCGCCGAGGGTGACCAGGAAGTCGCTGTTGGCGCGTATCGCACGGATACGTTGCAGGTCGGCGGCGGTAGACAGGCTGCCTTCCACAAAGCTGATATCGACCACGGTGCCCGGGTTCAGCGGTCCGGCCTCGGCAAAGTGAACGAGTTCGACCTGCTCAAACAGGGTCAACAGTGCTTCCCCCATGTTCAGGAAGGCGAGCTGGCACCCGTCACAGGAGCTGAATTTGTGTACCGCGACCCTGGTTTTCGCGCCAGCCATCAGAACCCCTTGCGGCCGAACAGGTGCCGGATATCGGCGTAGCAGAATACCGGCCCGTCCCGGCACACGAAGCGGGCGCCGAACTGGCAGTGCCCGCACTGCCCCAGCGCACACTGCATATTACGCTCCATGCTGATCCAGATCCTGTCCGGCGGCAAACCTTTTTCAAGCAGTTGTTGTACGCAGGCGCGGATCATTGGTTCCGGGCCGCACAGGAAGGCCATGCTATTCCCGGTTCGCAACTGTGCCTGCTTGAACAGCCCGGTTACCGGACCCACGGTTCCATTCCACTGCCTGTCGCCGACGTCGGCGGCGAGCAGTACCTGTGTGTCGGGTTGTTCAGCCCATGCATCGTAGCGCGCCCGCCAGATCAGGTCGTCGCTGTGTTTGACGCCCTGCATGATGATCAGCCGGCCGTAGTCCCTGCGGCGCTGGATCACGTAATCGATGACGGGGATGACCGGGGCGCAGCCGAGACCGCCGGTAATGACGATTACATCACGCCGGCAAGCATCCTCGACCGGCCATCCGCGTCCGAAAGGGCCGCGCAGTCCGATCCGGTCACCCGGCCTGAGCCGTACCAGGCCGTGCGAGATCCGGCCAACGTCTCGAATGGTGTGCACCAGGGGGTCCGGTGAGGACGGATCCGAGCTGATGGAGACGGGGATTTCGCCCGCGCCGTACAGGTACAGCATGTTGAACTGCCCGGGTTGAAACTCAAACCTGTCGGCCAGCGCGCGGTCGCTAAGGCGCAGGGTAAGGGATACAATCGACGCTGACTCCTGTTTGCAAGCGATGATTTCCGCAGCCGCGGGGCCATGCAGGGCCAGGCTCATGATGCGCCACCCACGATCATCGCCACTTCTTCCGTCAGGTCGATGCCGACCGGGCACCAGCTGATACAGCGCCCGCAGCCCACGCACCCGGAGCGCCCGTACTGGCTGTGCCAGCTGCCCAGCTTGTGGGTCAGCCACTGGCGGTAGCGCAGGTCGGTGCCGGCACGAATCGTCACGCCGTGGATGTAGCTGTGTCCCTGCGTGAAACAGGAATCCCACTCCCTGACATGTTCGGATCGGTCCGGATCCAGCGAACCACGGTCCAGTTCACGGTAGCAGAAACAGGTCGGGCAAACCGAGGTGCAGTTGCCGCAGGACAGGCAGCGTTCCGCGACTGTCTGCCAGTGCGGGTGATCAAGGTTTGCAAACAGTGCCGGTTCCAGGTTGCCGGGGGGCAGCCGGCGTGCCTGGCACTCGGCCGCGTGCAGGTTTTGCCGGGTGATGTCCTGCAGCTGTTTGCCGGTGGGGCTGGCAAGCGGGAGCCGCTCGAGGAGGTTCTGTCCCGCCGAACTGCCGGCCTGGATCACAAAGCCGTCATCCAGTTCATCCAGCAGCAGGTCGTATCCGTCACTGGCGGTCGGCCCGTCCCCGGTGGATACACAGAAGCAGGTGTCGGACGGGTGCGAGCAGTTTACCGCTACCAGGAACAGGGACGCCCGCCGGGCCTGGTAGTGCGGGTCCACGCAATCGCCGCCCAGGAAATGCCGGTCCTGCAGCGCGAGCGCGGCCAGGTCGCAGGATCGCACGCCAATGATTGCTACCGGATCCTGACTGGTATCCGCTTCGGTGAAACGGAGTTCGCCATCCGGGTCGCGGCGCACGGACCACAGGGGTTCGCTCGCAGTAAATACAAAGGGTTTCAGTGCCTGCGGACCATTGGCCCAGCTGAAGTTGCGCGGTGAGTCGGTGAATTCGACCCGGTAGTGCCCCGGTGCCTGCTGTATCGAGATGCCGCTTGGCAGGAGATCGTGTGCCTGTAATCGTGTGTAGACGACGGCGCCGTCGCGAACAACCGGGGCGGCGCAATCATAGCCCCCGTCGCGCAGGGCTGACAGCAATGTGTCAAAGGCCTTGCGTGGCAGAAAACGGCTTGCTGAACGCGGCGCCTCCATCCCTGCTCCGTTGCTGGGTCTCCGGGAGCAAGTTTAGCCCAAACGGAGAGGGAGTTGTACGCTGTTTGGCAGGGATGCCCGTGTTCTGTCCTGCCCTGTCGATCAGGCCGGCACGCGTTATTCAGTACACGTAGGACCAGTCGTACTTCGGTGTCATGTGATCAACGGCGAGCATTTCGATCAGGTGCCCCATTACCCTGACATTGTTGCTGAGCTCTTCCGGAGTGAGCACCCGGTCTTCGTCAACCGCGGCTACATTCTGCTCGTTAAGGTGCTGAAGGATTTCCACCATGAGTTTGATATGTCTGGTGCGGGCTTTGGCGGCATCTTCCCGCGTGGCGGTTTTGCTTCTGGATTCCTTGAACGCCGTCTCGCATTGCTGCAGTTTTTCCGCTAACGGGTACTCTTCAGCGAACAGCGGCCGGCTGCCAAGAGCCATGAAGGCGGCGAAGGCGGTTGCGATCAACAGGTGTGCTGGCTTGCGGAACATCGGGTTTTCTCCTCAATCAGGGTAACGGGCTGTTTTCCCGGAGTGCGGGCGCATTGGCGCACGCCCCCTGTTAGATAACTTCCGGAGGAGATTTATTCCCCCTGCAGCCTGTCAGTAACTCACACCTCAGGAAGGTGTATCCCGGCGGGCCTGGAACACAGCTGCTTTGCCCCGCCCGGAGCGGCAATCTATACTTTACCCTCCACGCAGTTTGCGTAATGAATATGACCGGGCAGGGGAGGCTATGCAGACAGAAGCGCCTGATCGGCCTGCTACCCCGCGCATTGGCCTGGTGTTGAGTTCCGGGGGCGTGCGCGGTGTCTACGCCCACACCGGGTTTATGCAGGCGATACAGGATATGGGCATACCCGTGTCGGCCAGCGCCGGTTGCAGCGCCGGGGCCCTGGTCGGTGGTTTCATGGCCAGCGGAACCCCGCTGGAGCGCTGGGCGGACACCCTGCCGGGCATTACCAGTCGCACTTTCTGGACGCCGGATTCACTGCCGAGATTCCTGTGGGAAATGACGGCCCGCAAGGGGCGCGGGTACACCGGCCTGTCAGATACCCGTGCCGCCTTGCAATTTACCCGCGACAACCTTACTGCAAAAATGTTCGAGGAATGTGTCTACCCGTTCCACGTGCTGGCGGTAAACCTGGGCAGCGGCAAGAAAAAAGTATTTTCCGAAGGCGAGCTTGCGCCGCGCATGACGGCCAGCGCGGCTATGCCCATCCTCTATGAGCCGGTCAGGATCGACGGTGAGTATTACTGTGATGGCGCCCTGATCGATTTTGCGCCTACCGATGCCATATGTTGCCGGCACCATCTCGACCTGGTCATTGTGCACCATGTCTCTCAGCATTTTGGTATTCACCATGAGCTGGACAGGGCACTCAGGGATTCCTGGGCCATGCTGGAAGTCGTCAATCGCCTGGTATTCCGGGAGAAGCCCTGGTACCTGTCCGGGCGGGCGCTTGGACTGCATCATTGCCCCTGTGGCTGCGGCGCGATCGTGATTGCGCTCAGGCCTGAGCTGCCGGTCATGCGCTGGCCGCTGACCGAGGGCGGGGAAAAAGCCATGCAGGATGCCCGGCAACAGACTGTTGCGTTGCTGCGCCCCTATCTGGACGCAATACTCAGCGATCCACGCAAACAGTTGCCGGTGACCGCCGACAAGGTGGGAAGTCCGTCAGGCGGGTGCGGGGTGGATACGGCGGGCTAGCCCGCAGTCAGCGATTCTGGTAACGGTTCAGGTCCAGCAGACCTGAGTAAACGGGCTGGTTCCGCGCGTATTCCTCCTGGAACCAGTCGGCCATTTCCCAGAATGCAGGGTCGGTGCGCCGGGTGCCGTAGCGATCGATAAATCGTTCGTAATCCCTGTGATTGCGGATGGCGGCGCACTGCCTAGTGAAATCCTCGATGCCGGACTCGGGAACCGAGAAGAAGAAGTTGGGGTAGGAGCCCTCTATCCATGGCACCACGGTCATGGTGTCCTGGTCGATGTCCGCGCGCTCACGCTCACGCTCATCGGCGAGGAAGGAGGTAACGTTTTTGTACGCCTTGTTGCGGATTAGCGTGTAGGCCAGGTCTCGCCGCGGATCTTGTCTCCTGACCCTGACAAGCGCGACATCGGGAAGGGCATGCAAGCCGGCACCGCGCATTTGTGCGATGGCTTCCATTGCGTGACTGCCGGCTTCACGGCGCGGGTCAGTGGGGGCGCCGCGGCAGACCCGGTTGCCGCACCGGTTCATTGCCTCCTGCCGGGGTTGTACAGCGGCCATACGTTCCGCGATGTACCGGAACAATTCCTGTTCAGGGTCATCGGTACGGTAACCGCTGACGGATTCGACCTGCAGCCAGTCCTGCGGGGAAGTGAAAAATTTCTCCACATCCTTGCGGATACCACTGTACCAGGCGTCGCGTATGGCCTTGCGCCGGTCGGCGGGGAGAAATACCAGGAAATGGTCTTCGCCCTCCATGCGCAGGAAATCCATATACACACGGGTGTTCAGCTGGTGGACAAGATTGCCATAGACATTGAAGCCGGCGACCAGCAGGTAGTGGATCCTCTCGAACAGCGGGTAGTCGATGATCCATGCGGTCTCCGGTTCGGTGCCCACCAGTCCGTAAGCCACCGAGCCGCTGTCGAAATGCCGGAACACGGTCAGGGCGGCAGCGGGGTTATCACCATCACCATCCCAGATAAAGTTCATGGCGTGCCTGATGTCGTGTGTGTTGATCTTTGCAAACAGGGCCTGCTTGCTGGCCATGTAGCGTCGCTGGCGTTGCCAGTAGTCGGTCCATATACTCAACAGGTTCAGTGTGCTGCGGCGATCGGCGGGCAATTGCAGGTCGGTGGCCATACTCCCGATAAACTGTGCGTCATTGGTGAATACTCTTTGCTCCGGGTCAAAAAAAAGTACCCAGAAGCGGTCTTCGATGACACTGAGTGCAACCTGGTCCCGGCACACCGGGCCTTTTACAAAACCTTCGATAAAGAACTTCGCGTCATCCAGCAGAAAGCGGTAACGGGATTTGAGTGGCAGGTCGATGAACGTCCTGAACGGGTTGGAGGCAAGCTCGGGCTGGTAGGATGGCAGTCGGTCTACCGTGTAATCAGGCTCCAGGAACAGCTCGTGGTAGCGCTTGAGGCGCTGCGGGGAAAAGGTGTACACAATGTGATTTTTTACCACGATGCTCGGCTGATACCTCAGCAGCCGGTAGTAGAATGGCGCTGACCCCGGGTCATCGTAGGGCCGCACGGTGGGGATTTCGTCGATAGCCTGTCCCGGCGGGGTGGTGGAACGTACCAGGCGGTAGAATTCCCGTGATGGTGATCCGTCAAAGTGGATGTGAGCATGAAACAGATGCTCATAGAGGTAACGACTGACCAGTTGTTGCCGCCTGGATCGCTGGTTCAGGAACTGTTCCCATTGTTCTATCTGCGGTAACAGTGCGGTGGAAGGGCCGGGAGGTGCCGGTGTCTGTGCACCCTGCGCCAGCCAGGAAACCAGGATCCGGTATTCCTGCTCCGGCAGGTTGGGCATGGCGTAGGGCATACCCCACAGCGGATGGTCCCGGCTAAAGGCATGCATCGATTCCAGTTTCGGGCAGGTTTGTTCACGGTTGAGTTCCAGGGTGAAGTCTTCCGGCAGGCGATCCGATGCTGGTTGCGGGTGTTGTTTTTTCAGCCGCAACAGGCGGTAGAGTACCGAGTTTTCAAGGTTGCTTGCAGGGTTCTGCGGACCTTCATTGAGAACCGGGGTAAATCCGCGTGCACGCCACTCTGCAGTACTTCCGGCATCCACGAACAGGCGCGTCGGCTGCATGGGGGACAGGCGGGCAGGGTTGTAGACCGGTTCTTCACTGGCACCGCGCCGCAGACCCTCGCCGGAGGAAAGCTTCAGCTGGCAGGGTGCGTCGTAACAACCGTGGCAGACTACACAGCGCCGTTCCAGCACGGGCCGTACTTGCTGGTCGAAGACGACCGGCCTGTCCAGTTGAAGTGATGACAACTCGGACCCGAGGTTCGGTGCGCCGTGCTCGCCGGAGGGGGGCAGCCACAGCGACCGGTAGAGAACAAGAGCGGACAACAGGATGCCGGATAAAATAATCAGGGTGCGCATGGCTGACTTCAGCAACTCTTTGACGGGATAATACACGAAGTGAAGACAAGGCGGGGTTACTGGACAGCATGATGAATGAATCAGAGGTTCCCTGGTGAGTGGCATGTACTACCTGGGTATTTCATTATTTCTGGCAGCCACCGTTATCTCGATCGTATTGATCGCGGTGCATATCGGGTTTCGCGCGCCTCGGCGTGTCGAGCAGGGTAACCCGGAAGATTTTGGCCTTGCGTACGAGGAAGTATGGATACGGGTGGCAAAAGGCCGGCGCCTGTTTGCCTGGTGGTTGCCGGTTGCAGACACGGCCCCTTCGCTGCTTGTCCTGCACGGCTGGGGTGGCAATGCGGAGCTGATGTTGCCGCTGGCGGTATTCCTGCACCGGGCCGGGATCAACATCCTCCTGCTGGATGCGCGCAATCACGGCCGCAGCGATTGTGCCGGCCATTCTTCGCTGCCACGCTTCGCCGAGGACGCCGGTGCGGGCGTGGACTGGATCAAAAACCGCCGTCGTGAAGGCACTGCGCAGATTGGTCTGCTGGGTCATTCTGTCGGGGCAGCTGCCGTGTTGTTCGAGGCTTCCCGACGTACTGATATCAGTGCCGTGATCAGTATTTCCGCCTTTGCCCACCCGGCGTGGATGATGCACCGCTATCTCGACCGGTTCAGGATTCCGGGCTTGCTGCAATGCTGGATATTGCGCTACGTGGAATGGGTGATCGGGCACCGCTACGAGGAGATCGCGCCCATGAACACCGCCTGTCGGGTCCGGTGCCCGGTCCTGTTGGTACACGGCAGCGCGGATGAAACCGTGCCGGTAACGGATGCCTGGGCGATCAGGAACCACTGCCGTGGTCACAAGCCTGAGTTGATCCTGGTCGATGGTGGCCGTCATGATTCGGTGGAGTCGGTAGAGCAACACGGGGACCGGTTGGTGGCTTTTCTGAAAAGGGCAAGATTTATACAGGAAATGTCCGGTTAACGGCTTGCCCCGGGCCGGATTCCCCGATTGACCTGTGTGTCGGGTACATGTTCTACACTTTACGTATTGATAAGTTACGTGCAGCAGGAGGAGTGGCCATGAGTCAGGAGACCCGCGAGCTTCAGAATACGCCCCGGCAGGAAGGTACGATCAGGGACCCCGTGTGCGGTATGCAGGTTACACCGGACCGGAATGCCGTTACCTACCAGCAAATGCACTTCGCTTTTTGCTCCACCCAGTGCCGGGAACGTTTTCTGGCCAACCCGCACCTGTATATCGGCCATCCCGGCAGCAAGGCGCCGGCGCAGGGAGGAAAGGAGGTGCTGAAACACCGGCGGCTCAAGCTGGATGAAGCGTTGCCTGAAAACCTGGCCCGGCAGGTTCTCGCAGCGGTCAACGCCATGATGGGGATACGATCGATCAGGATAGAAGGTGACACCATTGATATCCGCTACGACCTGTTGCAGGTTACCGAAGCACAGATCGAGTCGGTACTGGCCGGGGTTGGCGCGATGCTGGATCACTGCTGGTCTGAACGACTGCGGCGCGCTTTTGTGCACTACTTTGAGGAAACCGAGATATCCAGCCTGGAAGTGCAGGGATCAGGACCGGCTCGGCATAGCCATTGAGAGTAAGGCTTTCAGTCCGTGGTTACCGCCTGCAGCCGATACTGTGCATGGCAGGCAATACAGTTGTTCATCAGCTCACCGAGCTGCTCCAGGGCGTGGTCCCTGTCGCCGAGTTGTTCGGCATCCAGGGCCAGCTG
>JALSRZ010000006.1 GCA_026984515.1 Thiohalobacter sp.
CCGCAAGGGTTTTTTCTCCGTTGTAGCAGGCAAGGATTACACTTAATCGCATACGTTACCGGCCGATTTTTCCGTTACCAGCGTAGCGGCCACTCAGCCACCAACCTGACTGACCTGCGTATACAGGGATTCCAGCTCGTCATTGATCTGCTCCCGGTCGAACTCCGCTTCGATTTTTGCGCGCGCCCTTTCCCCCATTCCAGCCCATGCTCCCGGTTCATCACAAAAGTGAACCAGCCGTTCTGTCAGTGCCTCGACATCGCGCTCGGGAACCAGGTAACCGGTAACGCCATTTTCCACCAGTTCCGGGATACCACCGTGCCAGGTGCTCAATACCGGCAAACCTGTGGCCATCGCTTCCTTGGCCACATTCGGGATGCCTTCCTGGTCACCGTCCGCTGCCGTTACACTGGGAGCCACCAGCAGGTGAGACTGTTCCATCAACCGTACCACCTCATCATGATCACACCAGCCCCTGAACGTCACCAGCGGTTCGATACCACACGCCTCGACCCGGCTTTCGAGTTGTGGCCTGAGCGCGCCATCTCCCACAATAGTGTACTGCAGCTTCCTGCCTGCGCGGTGCGCATTGGCAACGGCCTCTATGGCATAGACCAGTCCTTTTTTTTCAACCAGGCGCCCGATACTGAGTACTTTTGTAACCTGTTCCGCTTCCCGCCTCCTGGCGCTAAAACGGAAGCGGCTGCAATCGATACCGGAATGCAGTATATGCAAGCGCTCCTCGGGGCAGCCGGCGGTCAGCAACATGTCGGCCAGACTCCTGCTGACCGGGAGAAACTGTGCACCGGTTGCAAACAACTGGCGATAGAAGCGCGGGTTCCGTTCGGCGTTACGGGTAAGATCATAGCCCCGGAAGGAAGTGACGATGGCACCGTCCGTGATACCCAGCATTTTCAGTTTTAATGCCAGCGGCCCCAGCGTGCCGAACTGGCAGTGCAGGACATCGTAGGCAGGCCGGTCAGCGAAGGCCAGCACGTGGTAAATAGAGCGAAGGTTCAGTATTTCACCGGCGCGTCCCCAGCTTTTCAGCACTCTGGCCAGTAACAGCGGGGAACGCCACAGGCCCCGGCCGACAATGAGCCGGATCGCACACCCAAACCGTTGCAATCCGCCCCTGGGGATATCCGAGAAAATCCTCGTTCGTTCGAGCAAACGGTACTTTTCCACCTGCGGATGACATGCATCGCTGTTAAACCGGTATTTCGCGTAGATATCCACTTCGTGACCGCGATCCATCATTCCGGTGATCTGGTTCAGAATAAAGGTCTGGGACAGGGCGGGAAATTCGTTTAGAAAGTAGGCAATCCGCATTTACAGGCCGAGTCTGCGTCTGATTTTTTTTCTGTAGAAAAAACTCAATGGCGAAATACTGTAGTCAAATGCCCGGTAACTATGCAGGTAATCCCGCACCCGCTGTATGCGCGAGGACGAATGCAGGGAATGGCGATACATTTTCTTGGTAAAAAACCTTTGCCCTTCCTTTCTCAGTTCCGGGCATTCCCCGGGGTACAGTTCGCAGGTCAGGTCGAGCAACTGCTGACAGTCCTCGATCCAGTCGTTGAGCGGTACTTTGGATCCGCGATTTTCCGAATGGCGGCGGAAACTGGCCTTGATATCCGCCACGTCCGCGCGCCCATAGCGGGAACCCACCTTGATAGTGGGAATGAGGTCATTAAACAGGTTTTTTCTCGACACAAATCCGCCCGCTTCCCTGAGGCCCGCGGTATTGTACAGGGTGTTACACAGGTACAGCGCCGTTACCCCCCGGTACCAGGAGCGAATGAATTCCACCATGGGCTGACCTTCAGCCACATTCCTCCGTTCCTGGATAATGCAATCATGCTCATCGATCACACGCACACCCGTATGAATCGTACCCACGGTATGTCCCGGTTCGATGACCGCCATGCAGGACTCGACAAAATCCTCATCGATCATGTCGTCGTCGTGGAACAGGAGAAAATACTCGCCCCTGGCCACTTCCAGGCAATAGTTGAAATTGTTGGTGGGACCGATATTGGTCTCCTGCCGGATATAGCGCAGCCGGGGATCACGGATGGCCTGCACCAGTTCCGGCGTCCGGTCACTGGAACAGTTATCCGACACCACTACTTCGATGTTTTTCCAGGTCTGCGCCAGTGAACGTTCGATCACCTTCAGCAGGTTTCCGTTTGCGCGGTTGTAGGTCGGTATGCCGATAGTAACCAGCGGTGTTTTTGCGTTACTGTCCATGTTTCCTGCCTGATCAGACCAGGTCGCTGCGATACTTGATCACTCGCGCGGGGTTACCCGCGGCAATCGCATTGGCCGGTACATCCCGCGTGACGACCGAACCGGCGCCTACCACGGCACCCTTGCCGATTTTTACCCCACTCAGAACAATGGCGCCGGTACCGATCCAGACCTCGTCATCGATAAGCACGGCGTCTTTCGCAACCAGCGCCTGTTCCCGGATCGGGGTGCCGGGCATCATCTGGTGGTCATAGGAATATATCGCCACATTGGCCCCGATCATTACCCCTTCACCCACAGAAATGGGCTGGACATACGCCTTGAGCTGACAGCCCGGGTGAATGCTGCTGCCCGCCCCGACCCGGATCGAGCCCTGCCGGCCGGTCTCCAGGATGGCATATCGGTGCACAGCAACTTCATCGCCCAGTGACACCGGTCCGCCCTGTTCATTTTCCACCACCAGCACCCCGGCGGCGATATACACATGTCGCCCCAGGCGCAGGTCTGAGTGATAGAGAGTGGCGGCTGCATCGATGTAGCCGCGCGGGGTCAGGCGAGCCAGGCTAACCTGCCCCAGGTGCGGTGGTGCGGCGACCGCCGCCAAACGGCCGGCCAGGCGCCGCAACGGTCCCGGACCTCCCAGACGGCCCCAGAAGCGCATCCAGCGTCGCGCCAAAGGGCCGGGCCTGTTCGAAGCACCGCCACGCTTGATCCTGTACAGGGTTTTCATTGTCCGGCCGGTAAGATGTTCCGCGAAAAGCTATCAGATTTATGATATTGCGGCAACCGGGGCCTAATGATTAGTAGCCCGATGTCGATACAGGGCAGAGGACAGCTGCCGTACCGGATACCGGATTCTCAATTGCGTGTTCAATATCCGGCAGAGTACACTACCGCGCCTCGGGGCCGGGACAGAGGAAAACATGCCAGGGAACAACATCGCCATACGGGCTGACCGGGTCAGCAAGGTATACCGGCTGGGCGCAAAGGAAAGCAAGGATGACTCCCTGCTGCGCTCCGTCGTCAATGCCGTACGCAGCCCGCTGACCAACTACCGGAAATACCGTTCTCTCTACACCTTCGACGACCTGGACTTCGATAATCCCGGTGCCGCCAGCGACCCGAACATCCTGTGGGCACTGCGTAATGTTTCCTTCGAGGTGGAGAAAGGTGAAGTGGTCGGCATCATCGGCCGCAACGGCGCCGGCAAATCAACCCTGCTGAAGATCCTGTCCAAGATCACTCCGCCGGCACGGGGGCGGGTTGAAATTCACGGGCGCACTTCGAGCCTGCTGGAAGTGGGCACCGGTTTCAACAAGGAGCTGACCGGGCGCGAAAATGTCTACCTGAACGGCACCATCCTGGGGATGCGGAAAAAGGAAGTCGACCGCAAGTTCGATGAGATTGTCGATTTCTCCGGTGTCGAGAAATTCCTGGATACGCCGGTGAAACGCTATTCCAGCGGTATGCGCGTACGCCTGGCGTTTGCGGTCGCCGCCCACCTGGAACCGGAAATACTGATTATCGACGAAGTGCTAGCTGTCGGCGACGCAGCCTTCCAGGAAAGATGCCTGAACAAGATGCAGGACGTCGGCAGCCACGGGCGAACTGTCTTTTTTGTTTCCCATAACATGCCGGCGGTGAGCCGGCTGTGCAGTCGTGTGATCATGCTGAGCCAGGGCGAACTGGTGGCCGATGGGCCCAGCGACAGGATTGTCGCCCAGTACCTGCATGACGGAACCAATACCGCGGCAGAACGACACTGGACAGATGTCAGCAAGGCGCCTGGCGGTGATGCTGCGCGTTTAAACGCCGTGCGCATCAAGGACGAAAACGGGGTGACGACGGCAGCGATCGATATTCGCAAACCGGTTGGATTTGAAATGACCTTTGAGGTCCTGGATGATCATTGCACGCTGATGCCCCACTTCAACCTGCTCAATGACGAGGGGCTGTGTCTTTTCTCAACCTTTGACCTGTCACCGGAGTGGCGTAAAAAACGGCGTCCCAAAGGGCGCTATACCGCGACCGCGTGGGTGCCCGGTAATTTCCTTTCCGAAGGCGGTTTCTTTGTGAACGCGGCCATGATCACCATGGAACCGCAGACCATTCGCCAGTTCTATGAACGGGAAGCCGTCAGTTTCCAGGTAATCGACCGCATGGAAGGCGATTCAGCCCGCGGCGACTGGGCGCGGGAAGTCACCGGTGTGGTGCGTCCGCTCCTGAACTGGGATACGGAGTTTCAGAAAGCCTGATTCAGGGGCACAGCGGCAGCAGCAGGTTCAGCGGTGCTTTCCATTGGTCCTTCATCTTGATGTACCCGGCCGGTTTCGGGTGCAATTTGTCCTGCAGGTCATCCGGGTACACCAGCGCTGAGTGCTGATCGATCACTACGATCTGGTCCGGGTAGGCGGGATTCGCGGGGTTGGATATGCGATCGTTGGCCATGGCCAGCAGGTTGGCATTGAACTCGCTGACCACCGGGTTGACCGGGTTCTGGTCGATGATCTGCGCCAGGATTACCGTCACCGGGTTGCCGCCCGGGCTGGCTTCCCACAGGTCGATTTCGTCCAGTATGGCTTCCACCTCGATATCACCGCCGGCCACCAGCCCGTTGGTGCCGGCGTGCAGCAGGATGATGTCAGCGGGATTGGCATCCAGCCAGGCGCGCACGCCATCGGTGGGGTAGCCGGTCTTGCCCCAGGCAATATCGGTCGCCGTCCAGCCGCCATGCCCTTCGTGGTCGGAATCGAACGGACTGTACCCCCAGCCGTGGTTCTGTCCGCCAACGAAGTCGAAGGCATAGCCTTCCGCCACCAGGTCGTTGTACAGCGGCAGGCGCCAGCCGACCCGCAGGTCTGCAGTCGGGATGATGTCAGGCTCGTTGCCACCGACCTGAACACCGGTGGTGATGGAATCCCCCAGCGGCATCATCCTGGGTTCAATGATCACCGTGTAGGTATTGACGACCGTGCCACCCGGCAAGCCCTCGACCTGGTACTGGAAGCTGTCGCTGCCCCAGCCGCTGCCATCCGGCTGGTAGCGGAACTGGCCGGTGGTCGCGTCTACGATCGTGGCCGTGCCCAGGGTGCCGTTGCCTCCGGGGGGAATACTGAACAGCAGGCCCCCGCTCCCTCCCGATACCGGCAACACGCCGTTCAAGGCCTGGGTGCGCGGTGTTGCCGCACAGGCCCCGACCGGCACTTCCCGGATCTGGATGGCCTTCACCAGCGGGTTCTTGACCTGGTGCAGGAAACGGATGTCGATCTGGCCGTCCGTTACGTTGACCCTGGTGGTCTTCAGCAAGGCCCGGTTACTGCCCGCTTCCCGGTAGATATCCAGGTTGTCAAACTCCAGCAGCCCTTCGATGCTCACATCGAATACGCGCGCGCCGACCTTGAAGTTTTTCGAGTTGCTCTCGGTGAAATACAGGGTGACTTCATACAGGCCCGGCGACACCGGGTAGCTGCAGGTCATCTCCGGTGCAGCGGAATCGTCCCAGCGGGTGGTGAGGAACAGGGTCTCATCCGGGGTGCCCTGGATCGGGCCCGGGATGGTATTCAGGATACCTGTATTACACCCGTAGTCTGCTGCCCAGAGATTACCGGCCGAATCCGTATAGGCTGCGCCACCGATATTGACCCGCAGCGGCTGCTGATCCGCGCTGCCCACCGTCAGCGTCCAGGACTGGCTGTCGGTCAGGCCGCCCTGGTCCTGTACCCGTACCGTCACGGAGTGCTGGCCCACGTCGGCGGAACCCGGCGTCCAGCTGATCACACCCGTGTCGGGGTCGATACCCATCCCGGTCGGCGCCGTGTCCAGGAAATACTGCCGGGTATCGCCCGCATCGTCCGTCGCGTTCACGTCGTAGCGGTACAGCGTGCCGGCTTTTGCGGCAATCACCGGCGTTGTGGTGATGACCGGCGGGTTGTTACCCGCGGCGGCGGATACCGTCAGGGTCCAGGACTGGGTATCTTCCAGGCCACCCTGGTCCCGCACCCGTACCGTCACGGAGTGCTGGCCCACGTCGGCGGAACCCGGCACCCAGCTGACCACACCCGTGTCGGGATCGATACCCATCCCGCTCGGCGCCACGTCCAGGAAATACTGCTGCGTATCACCCACATCGTCTGTGACGTTCACACCGTAACTGTAGGATTGACCTTCCGTAGCAGTGAGTAGCGGCGTGCTGGTAATGACCGGCGGGTTATTACCCACGCCGGCAGACACCGTCAGGGTCCAGGACTGGGTATCCTCCAGGCCGCCCTGGTCCCGTACCCGTACCGTCACGGACTGCTGGCCCACGTCGGCGGAACCCGGTACCCAGCTGACCACACCCGTGTCGGGATCGATGCTCATCCCGGTCGGCGCCACGTCCAGGAAATACTGCTGCGTATCACCCACATCGTCTGTGACGTTCACAGCGTAGCGGTAGGACTGGCCCGCCGTGGCGGCAAGCACCGGTGTGGTGGTGATGACCGGCGGGTTATTACCCGCGGCAGCAGACACCGTCAGGGTCCAGGACTGGGTATCCTCCAGGCCGCCCTGGTCGCGCACCCGTACCGTGACCGGGTGTGTGCCGGCGTCGGCCGCGTTCGGTGTCCAGCTGATCACACCCGTGTCGGGGTCGATACTCATCCCGCTCGGCGCCACGTCCAGGAAATACTGCTGCGTATCACCCGCGTCATCCGTTACATTCACATCGTAACTGTACGGGGCATCCACCGTTGCGCTCGTTAGCGGGGATGTATTGATCACCGGCGGGTTATTGCCCGCCGGGACAATGGCAATGGCCTTCACCAGCGGGTTCTTTTTCCGGTGCAGGAAGCGGATGTCGATCTGTCCGTCCGTCACATTGACCGTGGTGGTCTTGAGCAACGCGGTATTGGCACCGGCCTGCTGGTAGATATCCAGCTTGTCAAACGCGCGCACGCCTTCGATGTCCACGTCGAACACCCGTGCACCGACCTTGAAGTTTTTCGAGTTGCTTTCGGTGAAATACAGCGTGACCTGGTACAGCCCCGGTGACAGCGGGTAGCTGCAGGTCATCTCCGGCGCCGTGGAATCGTCCCAGCGGGTGGTCAGAAACAGCGGCTCATCCAGGGTCCCCTGGATGGGGCCGGAGATGGTATTCAGGATACCGGTATTACAACCGCTGTCTGCGCTCCACAGCTTGCCCGATACATCGGTATAGGCGCCGCCGCCAATGTTGACGCGCACGGACTCTGCGCGAGTCGATCCCGCGCTGACCAGCAAAACCAGGAATACAGCCCATAGACTGCTTTTGGACATACCACCGCTCTCCGACGAGTTATTCTTATTATGGCGTAAAAGGATACCACAGATGGCATTACGGCGAAATTCCTACCGGCCCGGGGAACCCCTTTTACATTCCGTGACATACGTCATCGCGGGCTAGATTACATCCACAAACACCCGTTCCATGCGGTTGAAATACATGGCGCCGAACACCAGCAGCAGCACGGCCGTGACGGTTCCGGGGATAATAAATTCCCATGGCATCGGCAAGCCCAGCAGGCAGGCACGATAGCCTTCGATGACCGCGACGATAGGATTGAGCGAGTACAACATCCGGTATTGCTCCGGAATGGAGGATGCCGTGTACAGGATCGGCGCCGAATAAATCAGCATGCGGATGACAAAGGGCATGGCAAACTTGACGTCGCGATACCGGATCGCCAGTGAGGAGAGCCACAGCCCGATACCGGTAGGCACGATCATCATCAGCGCTACCAGGAACGGCAGGTAAAGCAGGTTCCAGGTCGGGGGCACCTGGTAATAGACCATGACAGCCGCGATCAGCAGCAGGGAAATCGAAAAATCGACCAGCTTGGCCAGCACCGGCGTGATCGGGAAAATCATCCTGGGGAAATACACTTTGCCCAGCATGTTCTGACCGGAAACCAGGCTTTGACTGGATGCACGCATCGCTTCGGACATGTAGGCCCAGGGAATAATCGCCACGGTAGAAAACAGCACGTAGGGGATGCCGTCGGTAGGAATCTTTGCCACGCGTCCGAAAATGATGCTGAACACGATGATCTGCACCGCCGGATTCAGCACCGCCCAGGCAAACCCCAGTATGGTCTGGGCATACAGTACCTTGATATCCCGCCAGACCAGGAAGGCAAAAAGATCCCGGTATGCCTTCAATTCCCTGAAATCCGGAAACTCCCAGGCACTGGTCGGTTCAATGATGGTTATGCTGTCGCTTCGATTGCCCTGGCTGCTCATTCGTAATCCGCCCTCGCTCGATAGGTAAAAACCGCCGTTGTCCCGGCTCCGTTCACCATAACTTCCAGGGCGCCTGCCCGCTGTGCCACAGGTCGTCCAGCACATGCTTGTCGCGCAGGGTATCCATGGGTTGCCAGAAACCGTGGTGCCGGTAGGCGTTCATCTTGCCTTCCACCGCGAGCCGCTCCATGGGCTCGCGTTCCCAGACGGTCTGGTCACCTTCGATATAGTCCATAACGCCTGGTTCCAGCACAAAGAACCCGCTGTTCACCCAGGCGCCGTCTCCGTCCGGTTTTTCCTTGAACGAGGGTACCTGGTATTCGTCGTGGTCCAGTTTGAATGCGCCGAAGCGACCGGGCGGCTGCACCGCGGTGAGCGTGGCGAGACCACCCTTGCTCCTGTGAAATTCGATCAGTGCCGTGATATCCACGTTGGAAACCCCGTCACCGTAGGTAAGACAGAAGGTTTCATCCCCCAGGTAGCGCCGTACACGCTTCAGGCGGCCACCGGTCATGGTTTCGTCACCGGTTTCCACCAGGGTTACTTTCCAGGGTTCCGCGCAGTTGCTGTGCACTTCCATGTCATTGTTGCCCAGGTCGAAGGTGATATCCGCACACTGCAGATGATAGTTGGCGAAGTACTCTTTAATGACGTGGGACTTGTAGCCACAGCAGATCACGAACTCGTGGATTCCGTGGGCCGAATAGATCTTCATGATGTGCCACAGGATCGGCTTGCCGCCGACCTCCACCATCGGCTTCGGTTTGATGCTGCTTTCTTCGCTGATACGGGTCCCGAATCCGCCGGCGAGAATCACTGCCTTCACAGGGCCTCTCCTTGTTGTTCAAGTTTGATCATCTTTCCGGATATCGCCGTCACTATCGGCACCGACGGCCTTTTAATGAGGCGCGGGATAGTAGCAGATTCTGTAACCCCGTGGACCCGTACACCATTGTTTAATAATTTACTGTCACTTCATATTATACTTGACTGAAATCACCGATACTTTTTATGATTGCCCTGTATGTGTAAACCATCGCCCACTCAATATCCCTGTATCCGGGCCGCTACAGGGGCGATACCCGGGATGTTGACAGAATCGTATGATTTTAATACAAAATCAGCCACAAGGAGATAGTCGACCTGGGCAGGTCTCACCAGATTTACCGTGTCGCTTGTACCAATACACCGGCTACCCCGACCACAAATCAACACCGGCGCAACCGCGTTCGTTCCTTACTTTCATTAGTTACCAAGAGGTACCAGCCTTGAAAAAATCAGCCTATTTATTGAGCATTGGAAGCATTCTGACCCTTACCAGCATTTTCGCACAGGCAGCGACCAGTGACCTGGTCTACATCGCGGTCAACCCTTGCCGGGTTGTCGATACACTGGGCGCCTCTGCAGGCAATATTGCAGCCGATGCCTCCCGTAATTTCCTGGTTTCAGGAACGAGCGCTGAGCTCGCTGTCCAGGGCGGTACTACCAACTGCCCGGCACCCAGAGCAGGTTCAAAGCCGCTGGCTGTTTCGGCGTACATCATTGCAACACCGGCAGACATCAATTCCACTGCCGGCGTCCTCACGGCGTACCCCTCTGACCAGTCGCCGCCGCCCCCGGGCTCGGGCTCCACGGTTAACTTTGCGGCGCAACAGACCATCGGTAACACCACAACTATCACCCTCTGCGACCCGAAGGGCAGCTGTCCTTCTGACGGAGAGTTCGCCATTCTGTCACGCGGCACCAGCCAGCGTGTAATCGTGGATATACAGGGCTATTACTATGCGAAAACCGGAAGCTGCCCGGATGACATGGTGCCGAATGGCGACGGCTGTATCGATAAATATGAAGCCAGCGTCTGGACTGCCGCCACAGGCGGCACCCAGCTGAACCTGGCCGGCGCCACGGGTGCTGATGACATTGTCTGTAATGACGACGGCAGCGATTGCGGTGCCAATGCGGCCAACCCGATTTACGCCCGCAGTGAAGCCGGGGTGTTGCCTGCAGGACGTATTACCTGGTACCAGGCGGCACAGGCCTGCGCCAACATGGGCAAACGCCTGCCGACTACGGCTGAGTGGCAGATGGCTGCTGCTGGAACCCCGCCGGGTACCGGTGGTGGCTGCAACGTGGCACCGGGTGGATCAGCCGCCAATACGGATGCCAACAGCAACTGCATTTCCAGCGTCGGGGCATTAAACATGATCGGCAATGTCTGGGAACTGACCTCCGACCTGGTGAATGCCGACAATACCCTCGTGGTAGGCAGCTTCCCTGACAACAATACATTGTTGGATATCTCCTACGGTGGTGACTTTGCCAACTCGAATAGTGCATCCAGTACCACATCGGGATTTGCCATTGCCCCGAACGGAATCAACGGTAAAGTAGGCTTCCGTTGCGCACGTTAATATCCGCACAATGGTAAGTTACCATGGGTAACCAATGCGGCGCTGACTATGACCAGCGCCGCATTGGTTTTATTTTCAATGATTTGACACTGTCTGTGGGTATATTAAAAATGCCGCCCTGGAGCGAAAACGAGTCTGTACATCGCCAGTTGTCAGGTGGTATTATTGGGCGCATAGTCCCAAAAACAATAATTACATCATGAAATTTTTCACTTCTCTCCGGCCTCATCTGTTCGCAAAAAAAAACCTGGTTGCTTTCGCCTTTGCCGCCTTACTGCTCTCTGGCTGCGGTGGTGGTGGCGGTGGCAGCGACAGCAGCAGTTCGACTGCGCCCACGGCCCAGCCCGGTTCGCTCACTACAGCGAAAAACACCCCGGCAAACAGTACACTGGTCGCCAGCGATCCCAACGGGGACGCGCTGACCTACCGCATCGTGACCAATGGCAGCAAAGGCGCCGCGGTCATTACCAATACCGCTTCCGGCGCCTACACCTACACTCCGAATCCCGGTGTCGACGGCAGCGATTCGTTCACCTTCCGGGCCAACGATGGCGCACAGGATTCCAACGAGGCCACGATAACGGTCCAGATTACCAACAGCGCACCAGTCGCCCAGAACGGCAATCTGAACGTCAACAAGAATGTAGCCACCAGCGGCACCCTGGTCGCCACTGACGCGGACAACGACCCGCTGACCTATACCCTGTTGACCAGTGGCAGCAAAGGAACCGCCGTCATCACCAACGCCACCAGTGGCGCCTACACCTATACGCCCAATGCCGGCGTGACCGGCACCGACACCCTCACCTTCAAGGCCAATGACGGCAGCGTCGATTCCAACACGGCAACGATCTCCATCCAGATCGTTAACAACCCACCGATCGCACAGGACGGCAGCCTGACCGTCAACCAGGATACTGCCGGCAGCGGCACCCTGGTCGCCACCGATGCGGACAACGACCCGCTGACCTTCAGTATCGTGACCAACGGTGGCCGGGGTACCGCGGTAATCACCAATGCCGCAACCGGGGCTTATACCTATACCCCCAACCCGGGGCAGAACGGCTCCGACAGCTTTACCTTCAAGGCCAATGACGGCACCGTCGATTCCGCCACAGCGTCCATTGCGGTCACTATCAACGCCGCACCGGTGGCAACCGCCGGTTGCAGCACCACGCCGCAGGAACAGCCCCTGACGGGCCAGCTGATGGCCAGCGACAGCGACAGCAACCTGCTGATGTTCAACCTGAACGCGGACGGTTCGGGCGGCGCCGGGCCGATCACCACTGCAAACGGCGCCCAGGTAGCCCTGACCGACCAGACCACGGGGGCCTTCACCTACACACCGGCCACGACCGGCGGACGCGGCTCCGACAGCTTCTCCTACCAGGTCAGCGATCCCGACGGGAACAGCGACAGCACGACCGAGACCGTGATCGTCGATATCAAGATCATGCCGCTCGGTGACTCCATCACGTCCGGCCTGACGGATGGCGCCAATACCCTGCCCCCTGCCAACCTGCGCGTGGGTTACCGCAAGCCACTGTATGATTCGCTGATCGGCAACGGGTTTACCTTTGATTTTGTCGGTTCGAGAATACTCGGCCAGGATGTAACACCGGTCGATCCAGACACCGAAAGTTACGGTGGCTGGACCGCCAGTGAACTTGCCTTCGGTCAGACCCCTACCGTGGGCGATGACGGCATCTTTGCCTGGCTGACCGCCAACCCGGCGGATATCGTACTGCTGCACGCCGGCACCAACGGCTTGTCCAGCGACACCAGCGGGAGTGGCATCACGGCAATCCTCGACGAGATCGATATGTGGGAAAGCAGCCCGGGCGGCAACCCGGTCAAGGTGGTTCTGGCCAGGATCATTGACCAGAACCCGGCCAATCCGGACGTGGTGACCCTCAACAACAGCATTCAAACCATCGTGAATAACCGTCCGGCGGACGACATCGTGGTGGTTGACCAGTTCAACAGTCTGAACTACCCGGCCGACCTGAGTGATAACCTGCACCCGAACAATACCGGTTACAGCAAAATGGCCACGACCTGGTTCACTGAACTGCAAAACGACATCGCCAAATGCCCCTAGGCAGGATTTTGAAGTAATCAGGCGGCTGTGATCACAAACAGTGCGAAATAATCGTGTTATCAAGGTACCTGCTTGCCGGACTTTCCGTTCTTGCTACAGCCCTGTTCCTTTTATTTATTTTTTCAGCGGATCCCTTGGAATGGCCCTTCCTTGCCAGGGTTACAGCTGTGGCATCCGTGGCGGGAATACTGCTCACATGGCTGCTGCTGAAACTTTACGGCCCCGCCAGAACCCGGTCCCTGTATGCGAGCGGCGCGCTGCTGATCGTATCACTGGCGATTACCCTGATTTCAGCAGAATACATTGTCCGCTACAGCTTCCGTGATATAACCACTACGCGTGACAACAACAGCTATTTCGCGCGCACCTGGCTAGCCGCCCACCCGCCCCGAAAAAACAGTCATGGCTTCCGCGAGCGAGAGTTTTCCATAGAGAAACCGGAAAACATCTACCGTATTGCGGTTATCGGCGACTCATTTACCTTTGGACAGGGTATCGAAGAAAAAGACCGTTTCAGCAATCTTCTCGAGCACCGCCTCAACCGCTCGCAAGGCCGTTACCAGGTATTGAACTTTGGGAAAGCCGGGACCAATACGGCAGAAGAGGTCAATATCCTGAAACACCAGGTTCTGGATACATCACCGGACTACATCCTGCTTCAGTGGTATATAAATGATGGTGAAGGGCGGGATTCGAAGAAAAAAAGGCCGTGGGCGCTCCTGCCTTCGCACTTCCTGACATCCTACCTGCATGAACGCTCGGCGCTATTCTATATGCTTAACAGCCACTGGCAGCATTTGCAGGTTTCGCTGGGCCTGATAAAAAAATATGATGATTACGTGATGGAACGTTTCGGCGACCCGGACAGCGCTCCATCGCAGGCCGCCGCGTCGGCACTGGAGGAGTTTTTCCGGATCGCGAAAGCCCATAACATCCCCGTCGGTGTAGTGATGTTTCCCCGGCTGATCGACGCCAGAGGCTCCATAAACAACTACGGACTCGGTTTCCTGATCGATCACGCCATGGTGGTCTGCAGGCAGCACGGCGTATCCTGCCTGGACCTGCGACCGATATTCGCTGATGTATCACCCGCAACAAAGCTGTGGGCCAACCGGCTCGACCCCCACCCTGGCCCCCTGGCCAACCGAATGGTCTGTGAAACCATTCTGAAAGATTTTAAACAGGGATGGGTAAAAAACGATGCACAGCAAACACACGCGCCTGTCCGCACGGCAGATCCGGCCTATCGCAAACCCTGAGCCCACAATAAAGGAGACTCTGGATTAATCAGTGATTTCCCGAACAGCTGTGGCGGAAAAGCGCACGTTCTGCTCTTCCCGCAAACGATCACTGACACGCCCCTCCGGCAACTCGACGTCGGCATAACCCAGCACCTCGTCCCGGGCCACATCGCGCTTCAGGCGGCAGCCTTCCGACAAACCGAGCGGCAGCAGCTTGTCCCGGCTGCAGATCTCCGCATTCTCGGCCAGCCCGTAACTGGTAAACCGGCCGATCCCATCCAGCACTTCCCCTTTTTTCAGGTCTTTCTTGGCGGCGGTAAGCACCTCGACTACCGGCGCACCCAGCGGGGCCGTGGTGGCATCCCCGTACAGCACGGCCCGGGCAATACTCATCGGCGCCTCGAAGTGGCACAGGTGGTACGGGACATAGAATACGTAAAAAGGCCCCTCGCCCATCTTGTAGTAATTCAGGTAACCCTGCTGGATTTTATCTTCGCTGTAGCCGATGACAAAGACACCACCACCCGGCTGCGCACCGAGCACATAGTCCACCAGCCCGCCTTCCAGCATGCGTTCCCGGGGGAAGACGTTCACTGCATCGTTGACCTGTTCACAGGCCGGGCCGAGCATGCCCCGCTTCGCCACCCTGAACCCGGTTGCATTGGCCACCACGGCCATTTCCATGGAAATCTTTGAACCATCCGCAAAGGAGGTCACCATGTGCGGCTTCTGGCCGTACTTCTCCGCAAAACCTTTCTGGGTTTCCGGTGTGCGGTAGGCATCCTGCAGCCCTTTCATGTTACCGGCCAGTACCGGTCGGCAACCGGTACCCTTGACATAGCGGAACAGGTTCATAATGACGCCCGGCTGGTCACCATCGGCATTGGTGATCACTACGCCGGCCTGGTCTGCACGGGTTTTCAGGATCGGCCCCAGGGTCGCATCGAGTTCTGCATTCATCAGCATCACGTGCTTGCCGTGTTCGATCGCCGTCAACACCAGCCCGGCGCCGAATTCGATTTCCCCGGTGACTTCGATGACGGCGTCGACCCCGTCGGCCTGGCAGACCAGTTGCGCATCATCAGTAACGGCGTACTGCCCCTGGTGTACCGCAGCCTCCAGTGCCGACCGGCTGTCCACGTGCTGCACCGACGCGATACCGGCTTCGCGGTAGGCGCGCTCGGCCTCGGTCACGGTGCGGTTGGCGATTGCGACCAGTTCCATACCGGGCGTGTAACGGCAGATCTGCAGCGCCAGCCCGCGCCCCATGTAACCGGCACCGATCATGGCCACACGAATCGGCCGTCCCTCGTCCTGTCGCTGCTGTAAAACCCGGTCCAGGATAATCATGCCGGCTGTTCCTGCAGCAGGGGCCAGGCGCAGTCCTTGGACGATATAATCAGTTCCCCGACCTGCGGCCACTCGATCTTCACCGCCGGGTCGTCCCAGCGCACTCCCCCCTCGGCGCCGGGGGTATAAAACTCGGACACCTGGTAAAACAGTTCGCTGTCGTCCTGCAGGGTGACATAGCCGTGCGCAAAGCCTTCGGGCACATACAGCATGCGGTGATTTTGCTCCGTCAGTTCCACGCCGGTCCAGCCCAGGTAGCTCGGCGACTCCGGGCGCAAATCCACGATGACGTCATAGATGGCGCCGCGGGTGCAGCGTACCAGTTTGACTTCCGCGTGTGGTGGACGCTGGTAGTGCATGCCCCGCAAGGTGCCTTTTTTATGGTTGTAGGCCACATTACACTGCACCAGGTCGGTCTTCAGGCCCTGCGCCTGGAATTCACGCGCACACCAGACACGGGCGAAATAACCCCGCTCGTCCTGCATGGATTCAACATCGATGATACAAGCGCCTGCGAGGCTGGTTTGCGTAAAAATCAATCTACCGGTCCTGTACTGATTCATTCGTCATTGCGAGCAACGAAGTGACGCGGCAATCTCCAACGGATGGACCCCGTTGCATGATATTGCTGCGCTGCGCACGTAATGGCAACAATACGTCAAAGACTTTCCATTTGCTGATAGGTTCCAATCTGTGCCAGGGTGCAGGCTCGCATATCTTCCCCTTGCTCACAGGCCCTGTACCACTCGGTCAGCCACTGCAGGGTCCGGGACAGATCCAGCTTCGGCGCCCATCCCAGCAGCGCGCGCGCCTTTGAACTGTCGAGCTTGAGATAATTCGCCTCGTGCGGCTGGGGGCGGGAATCCAGTTCATAGGCGGCGCCATCTCCCCAGGCTTCGATCATTCTTTCCACGATCCATTGCACCGGTCGTGCGCCCTGCTCCGCAGGCCCGAAGTTCCAGCCACCGGCATATTCCTGCCCCGACTCCCGGAGGTGCTCGGCCAGGGTCAGGTAACCGTTCAGCGGCTCCAGCACGTGCTGCCACGGCCGGATTGCGCCGGGACTGCGGATAATAACGGTAGACGCCTGCGCAAAGGCGCGCACGATATCCGGGATCAGGCGATCGCTGGCCCAGTCACCGCCGCCAATGACGTTCCCCGCACGGGCACTGGCGACTGCACACTGACTGCCCTCGCTTGAGAAGTAGGATTTCCGGTACGCCTCGGTAACCAGTTCCGCACAGCCCTTGCTGCTGGAATAGGGATCGTGACCGCCCATGGGCTCGTTTTCCCGGTAGGGCCACAACCACTCCTTGTTGTCATAGCATTTGTCGCTGGTGATGTTCAGCACTACGCGAACACTGTCGGTATGACGGGCGGCTTCGAGCAGGTTCACCGTGCCCATCACATTGGTGGCGTAGGTATCGACCGGGCTGTCGTAGGAATAGCGCACCAGCGCCTGCGCGGCCATGTGTATGATGATTTCAGGCCGGCACGCCTGCACCGCCGCTGTCAGCTGTTCCAGGTCACGCACATCCCCTTCCACAGAATGCATGCCCTGCGCTACGCCGGCTTTTTCAAACAGGCTGGGTCGGGTAGGTGCCGGCAGCGCATAGCCGCTGACTTCTGCGCCCATGTGCTGCAGCCACAGGGACAACCAGCTGCCTTTAAAACCGGTGTGCCCGGTCACCAGCACTTTTTTATGCTTCCAGAATTCGGGAGTCATCTTCCTGCCACTTTGCCTTTGCCATACGATCAGTGATGTTTTGCTTCGTCCTTCGCCGGGATGGTAAAGGAACGACCTGGTGTACTGTAACGCAATGTGTATTCAGGGCGTTACAGTACACTCAGGTTAAAAACAGGCCGCGCACTACCAGGATCATGGAGGTCGCCAATGTAGTGATCGTCAAACCACCCCAGCGCGAACGATTTTCGGTAATCAGCAGTTCACAGCCATAGAACAATACCACCATTTGCACCACGAACATGATGCCCTCGTTGCCCCATAGGTTGCCCTTGGACGCCACCAGCACCGCCATCAGCAACAATACCACCAGGTAATCGGTGGCCGTGGTGTTGAACTCTACTTTGCGCCGGCGCGGCGAAAACTTGACCGCTGTGACAAAAGCGATGGCCGTCAGCACAAAGAACCCGGTATTGACCGGCTCCAGGAACTCCATCCATTCCAGCCGGTGGCTGATGCCGAGGTATACAACAAAAGCCGCCGTGATGTACACCAGGGCCCGGCGCATGACCGAGTGCGGGCCGACGCCGAAGAACAGTTCGAGCACCATCAGTACGAAAACCAGCAGGGCCAGTTTGGCGAAATCACCCGGCACCCGCTCGATGACAAGCACCGTCAGCAGCAGGTAGAGCGGGATGGCGATGGCGAGGAAGCGACGTGGCACCACCACCAGGATCTTGCGCATCATGTCATGCGCCATGATCTTCTCCTGCCCCCCGCGCCGGCGATTTTCGGCAAAGCGCCACCCGGATCGCTCCGCCAGGTTGAGCATGGCGAATACGCTCGCCGCCAGACCGAGGTAGACCCCGGTAATCAATTCATTGCTTTCATAGCGCAGCAACACACCACAGGTTACAAAGACCATCTGTAACGAATAGATGATGATCACGGATTCCTGGTG
Source organism: Thiohalobacter sp. (assembly GCA_026984515.1). Lineage (GTDB taxonomy): Bacteria > Pseudomonadota > Gammaproteobacteria > DSM-19610 > DSM-19610 > Thiogranum. The sequence goes on from JALSRZ010000006.1 coordinate 18,257, forward strand.
GATAAAACCGAGGTCCAGCAGGCGGTGGTGAATGTGATTACGGGTGGCCTCGAACAGGTTCATTCGATTGCGCGCCCGTTTGACCGCCACCACCAGGATGTCGGCGATCGGCAGCCCGAGAAACAGCAGCACCACGGCGGGACTCAGGTGCGGGTCTGTGCGCTGCGTCACCAGGATGGCCAGGAACCCCAGGGTAAAACCCAGGAACTGGCTGCCTGAATCGCCCATGAAGACGCGCGCCGGGTGGGTATTGTAGCGCAAAAAGCCCATCACCCCGCCCATCACGGTCAACGCAATGGTCAGTGCCAGGGGATCTCCCGCCAGGAAAGCAACCAGCGCAATGGCGCCCAGGCTGAACATGGACTCCCCGCCCGCCAGTCCGTCCAGTCCGTCGGAATGATTGATGGCGTTGATCATCCCTACCAGGGCGATTACCGAGAACGGGATGCCCAGGGTGGCGGAAATTTCACCACCGGGAACAAAGGGGAAGGAAACCACGTACAGCTCGCCGTACAACACTACGAACAGGGCAGCGATCAGCTGCCCCAGGAATTTTGGATAGTGGCCGATTTCCGCGATGTCGTCCCACAGGCCGAATACAAACAGCACGATGGAACCGAGCAGGTAGCCCTGCGTCAGCCTGTCCAGCGGCAGCAGGAAATAAATGGCAATCAGCGCGCCGATCACAATGCCGACACCACCCACCCTGGGAATGGGGACCGCGTGTACCTTTCTTTCGTTGGGGCGGTCGATCAGACCCAGGCGCGGGGCGAGCCGACCCATCACGGGTATCAGTACCATACTGATCGCCATGGCGGCTACGAGTGCGAGCAGGCTGTTCATATTCTTTTCACGCCACCTGGCCGGCCGGGTGCAAACAGGCCGTTGCCATTGATCTCCCTGTCAGCGCATCCATCCCCCGGAAAAACAGACTTTGCGCAGTTGTGCCGCGCGCATTTACGTCCGCCAGCTTCGACAAACGGCAGCAGCATTACAGCAGTAGTATAACGGATGGACGGTAAACGAGGGCCGGCAACCGGGACTGTGCTTCGCATATCCGGCAAACCGCGGGCAGGAACAAACGCCCCTGGAATCAGGGTACTATCCGTTTCGACGCGAGATCGGGATCATGCCCATCAGGGCCAGTATGGTCAGCAAAACGGCGTAGGGTATTTCTTCAACCTTTTCCCTGGCTTGCAGCCCTGACACAACCTCCTTCGTTTGCTCATGACCGGCAGTAACCGCATCCGCTGCCGGGATTTCCTTTTGCTTCGCCGCGACCGGTTGTTCATCAACCAACAGACCGGGCTGGCCGGTCCTGTCTGCCGTACCGGCAGTTGATTCTGCCTCCAGCGCAAGCGGGGCTTCGCTATCCGGCGTTACTACCGCTTCAGCCTGCGGATTCTCGACCTGTCTCGTCGCACCGGTATCCACTACTTCCAGCGCCGTCGAATCCAGAACCACGGCCAGCGTCGATCGGGTACCCTGCACCGGCTCCGGCAAGGCCGTATCCGCCACATCCAGGGCAGCCAGCGTCTCGCTTGCCGGCGCATCGGGATTCCCGGTATCCGACGTTGCAACACGCGCTTGCGCAAGGGGTTGTGCGGCTGGTTCGTCCACCACAACCGGTGCCTGGTCGGCTGGTTCAAAAAGGGCTATCGCTGCGACCTCTGGCAGAGCGCCGGGTTCTGTGGGGTTGTCCGCTACGACGGCGGCACTGGCCAGCCCGTCCAGTGCCGGCTGTACTCCGGAAAAGGACTCAGCTGCGCCATACGCCTGTAACGAGAAGGCAGCGAACAGTGCGCCAGCTACAATTTTTTGCACACTTTCAATCGCCTGTGAAGGCAGGCCAGGGGAGCCAGCTACTCTGCTGCGCTGTGCGAGGCTGCTGCAGCCACCGCCAGTCATACTCTCGTAACCCATATTCCCACCCAACCTGCTATAAAAAATTATCATTCTGTCAGCACGGTAAATAATAGCGCATTTTCGGGCTTTATTTACCATTTTCCGAGCATTCGCCGATGCTAACAGGCCTGCTGCCGGCATTCGCTTTACTAGTAAACTTAATAATAGGCGTCAGCCTACTGAAATTCAAACCAAAGTACATGCCATTTTGTCAATTCGCCACAACCCGCCTGCGAATCACGCACTGAAATACTAGCAATTACTGCGCCATAATTTTATCTCATTGTAATTACAGGTATTTATATTTTTCAATTTACCGACCTGTAAATTTTACCGACGCTCCCAGGGGCAGAAGTCCCCGGGGAAAAGTACGGTTCGGTATTTTTATTCAGTATTACAAATGATTGCCCTGTGCTGTCCAGCACCCCCGGCGCCAGGATTATCCTGATTATCGGAACACTCTTGTCTACACAGGCAGCCTTGCGGCAGCCGTACTCCAGCCACAAGCCACATTCATCATTGATTATGCGTGCAATTCGTAGCGTGAGGACGTACCGCTACGATTTGTCGGTTTCCATTACAGTCATATTTCACACAGGCTGCTGTGCCCTCGACCATTTCCCCGGTTTCCTCGAGTATGAGCGGGCCGGGGCACTACCCGGGAACAGACACTACCCGGAATGGCGGGCTGAAACTGCATCAAAATCAAATCGCGCAAACGGGTTGCTACACGGGATATTCAAGCCACGATATTCGATGGGCTCAACAGCGGGGTCGCTGACCTGCAGGTAGCTGGTTGAAACAATGAAAGCAGTCAGCAGTTTCCGCTCGAATTTCTCAACCACCACACGCGGCCGTCGCAACAGCAGTCCCCCGGCAACCGGGCCCAGTGCCGGCACCTGCTCGATGAGCATGATGGCGTACAGTTTCCTGCGCCCATAATCCCGGCTGAAATCGCTACAGAACTTTTTCATCTGTGCATCGGTGAGGGTAAAAACACCAAGCAAGCGGTGCAGCCTGGCGCCCAGGAATCCCTCGACGGCAAAAGCGGATACCCCGACACCGACCAGCCCGGTCAATCCGAGTGTTCCCAGGGCAGTTTTCAGAAATGCACGACGCGACAACACCGTTTTTCTCCTACCACATCCTGCGTGCGGCCCGCAGCGACAGTGCGGCCGCTGTCAGGCTGGGGTTGGCACAGGCGCAACTGGGGAATACCGAGGTTCCGACCACGGCCAGGTTGCGGTACTGGTGATGCAGCTGCCCGGCATCCACGACGGAGTGTTCCGGCGAGTCGCCCATCTTCAGGGTTCCCTGCAAATGCGATTCCGTGCGCCGGTTACCGCGAAAGTGAATGGCCTCCACGGGCAGGGGCTCCAGCACACCGGGCAATTTTTTCAGCGCCGCCTCGATACCCCGGCGGGCATATTCCGATTCACCCTGGTAGCTTACCGTGGCCTGGCCGCTGTCTTCCTGGATGGTAACGCGGTTGCGGCTGGCCGGTATATCTTCCGCAACGATCACCAGCGGAAGGGTTTCCCGCCAGCGCCCGGGCTCCTTGCGCAACCCGTGCGACCACCGGTTTTCAAAATAGATCAGGCAGGAAGCGTGGTCCTTTCTGAACGCGCCGTCATAGAGTGAATAATTCAGGCCGGTGGTGATGGTACTGCCGTCAAAGTTAGCCAGCCCTTCCAGGAACACCTCGACATTCACGCCGACCTGTTCATGCAACCCCTGCCCCGCATGGCCGGCATCCATGCCCGAACGCAGCAGGATGGCCGGACTTTGAATGGCATTCGCGCCCAGCACAAAGAGCTCTCCCGCAACGCGGTAATCTTTTCCGTGTTGCCGGAAAACCGCCCTGTTCACAACCCCGCCCTGTGCATCCAGTGATCGTACCTCCGCATCCAGGCAGACGTGCACCCGGGGATCGGTGTATACCTTTTCAAAACCGTTCAGTGCGGTGAACTTCGCCTGTATCGGGCACAGATTGCAGCGGGCGTTGGAGCAGCACGCCGGCCGGGTATCCGTAGCGACGCGGGCTCTTGCCGTGGGCATGATAAAGTGCCGGTCCGGCTGGTTTTGTTTCATCATCCGGTCAATGGAGGTCGGCCGGTGCGGCGGCTGCGGGTACGGCGAGGAACGGGGAAACATGACCGCCATGTCCGGATCCCCGGAAACCGCCATGATGGTTTCGGCCTCGACATAGAAAGGTTCCAGGTCGGCGTAACCGATAGGCCAGTCATCCGCTATACCGTACAGGGATTTTGTGCGGAAATCCGAAGGATGCAGGCGTGGTGTCTGCGCGAACCAGCAGTTGGTCCCGCCGCCGAATCCAACCGTGTAGTTCCAGTATTTTTCGGTATTATTGGTAAAGGTGTCGCGGTGATTGATGCGTGAATTCACACCCCGCCTGATCTGCCAGTCCCAGGACTGGTAGCCACCCCACTCGATCACCAGCACCCGACCCTGTATCCGCTTCAGCGCCTCGGCCAGGAAAAACGAGGAGCCGAAACCGGAGCCGATGACGATGAGTTCGTACCGGTTTCCTGCGGCGCGACTGGCCGGGATAACCTTCAACTCCATGCTGACCACACCTCTTCCTTGCCGGGGATATTGCTATGCCCGCGCATCCTGTCGAACCGGTCGCTGCCCGTATGCAGCGACTGAACATCGTCTGTTATGGTGCCCGGGGCCGGAATCGAACCGGCATGGTGTTGCCACCGAGGGATTTTAAGTCCCTTGCGTCTACCAATTTCGCCACCCGGGCTGTTTCGTTCTGCGGGGTAGTCTAACGCGGTGCATGGGCATACGGCGACCCGGCCCCGGAAATCTTCCCCGGCAACTGTAATCCAGCCACCACCGGGCACGAACCGAATGAACCGGTAGCGGGCCCGCCGTTTCGGAAGTCTGGATCAGCCGGAGAAGCTGAAAAAGAGTGGTACCGGGATGAGAGCAAAACCCTGCGCGAGACACCATAGCCTGGCCGGGAACCGGCGAATGGCTTTTTTATCAGTAAGTTATATGGAGGCGACGCCCGGAGTCGAACCGAGGTCCACGGATTTGCAATCCGCTGCATAGCCACTCTGCCACGTCGCCAGATAGCTGTTTCCAAAGTGAAAAAACCCCGGTTGATTTACCGAGGCCATCCCATCCGAAACACGAAAATTGGAGCGGGAAACGAGATTCGAACTCGCGACCCCAACCTTGGCAAGGTTGTGCTCTACCAGCTGAGCTATTCCCGCATGAATCGAGACCGGCTATTCTAGGGATGTAGCGCCCGCTGTCAACTCCCCGGCGCCCGCTCAGGAGCGGCCATCCGCTGACAGCGCCGGCCAGGCCGCGCGCAGGTAGATAATCATCGACCAGAGTGTCAGCACCGCGGCGACATACAGCAGCACCACGCCGATCTCTGCGGTCGGCATGCCCCACAGGGGATCCCGGTACAACAGCAACAGCAGCGCGACCATCTGCGCGGTAGTCTTGATTTTGCCGATCACGGAAACGGCTACCTGCGCGCGTTCACCGATTTCGGCCATCCATTCACGCAGGGCTGAAATGGCAATCTCGCGACCGACAATGACGGCGGCGGGCACCACGAACCAGATGGTTGGATTGCTCTGCACCAGCATGATCAGCGCCACCGCGACGATCAGTTTGTCCGCCACCGGGTCCAGGAAAGCACCGAAGGGTGAGGACTGGCCGAGCCGGCGGGCCAGGTAGCCGTCGAACCAGTCGGTCAGCGCAGCCAGCCCGAAGATCGCGGTGGTGGCCAGGTGACTCCAGCTGAATGGCAGGTAGTACACCAGCACGAACACCGGGATCAGCGCGATCCGCAGGATGGTCAGCGTATTGGGTATAGTCCAGGGCATGCAGGGGTCTCAGTTCTCTCCGTGAAAGGTATCATAGATCTGCTGCGCCAGCGCGCGACTGATGCCGGGTACCCGGCCCAGGTCTTCCACCCCGGCGCGCATCACTTCCTGCAGGCCGCCGAACTGCTTGAGCAGTTGCTGGCGGCGACGCGGTCCGACGCCGGGGATACCTTCCAGCGGCGAAGTCCTGCGTGCCTTGCCGCGTCGCTGCCGGTGTCCGCTGATGGCAAAGCGGTGTGCCTCGTCGCGGATCTGCTGCACCAGGTGCAGGGCCGGTGAGCTTGCGTCCAGGTCCAGCTGCCGACCCTGCGCCGGTATATGCAGGATCTCCAGCCCGGGCCGGCGCTCCGGCCCCTTGGCGACACCCACCACCAGGATTTCATCGATCTGCAGTTCCTCGAATACCTGCATGGCGATACCGACCTGGCCCTTGCCGCCATCGATGAGCACGATATCCGGCAGGCGGCGGTCTTCCTTTTTCAGCCGCGTGTAGCGACGCAACAGGGCCTGCTGCATGGCGGCGTAATCATCGCCGGCGGTGATGTCCTCGATGTTGAAACGCCGGTAATCCGTTTTCCTGGCCCCTTCCCGGTCGAACACAACACAGGAGGCCACGGTCCCCTCGCCCTGGGTATGGCTGATGTCGAAACACTCGATGCGCTGTGGCAGCTCTTCCAGTTCCAGCAGCTGTTGCAACATCGACAGTCGCTTCGCCATCCCCGCCTGGCTGCCGAGCCGCGCTGCCAGGGCCTGTTCGGCATTGGCCACTCCCAGCTGCAACCAGCGCGCCTTTTCTCCGCGCACGCGCGACGACACACGGACCCGGTGCCCGGCGCGCTCGCCCAGCACCTGTTCCAGCAGGTCCACATCGTCGATGGCTGCGTTGAGCAGCAGTTGCTGCGGAACGGTATGCGCCAGGTAATACTGGGCAATAAAGGCCGACAGTACGTCCTCGACCCGGCTGTGCGGCGGAATGCGCGGAAAGAAATGCTTGTTGCCGAGGTTGACACCCTGGCGGATGAAAAACACCTGTACGCAGGCCACCCCGCCGGATACCACGCAGGCAACGATATCCACGTCCCCGGACGCGCCGCTGACGTACTGTTTTTCCTGCACGCGCCGCAGGCTGGCGATCTGGTCCCGGTACACTGCGGCCTGCTCGTAGTCCTGCTGCTGCGCGGCCTGTTCCATGCGCTGCACCAGTTCGTCCTGCAGCACGGAGCTCTTGCCCTCCAGGAACAGCACGGTGTGCCGCACGTCCTGCGCATAGTCTTCGGCGGATATTCGCCGCACACAGGGTGCCGTGCAGCGTTTAATCTGGAACTGCAGGCAGGGGCGGGTGCGGTTACTGAAAAAACTGTCTTCACACTGGCGCACGCGGAAGGTCTTCTGCAACAGGTGCAGGCTCTCGCGTACGGCGCCGGCACTCGGGTAGGGACCAAAGTAGCGCCCCTTGCGCCGCCGTGCGCCGCGGTGCAGCGCCAGGCGCGGGTATTCCTCTTCCGCGCTCAGGTAGATCCAGGGATAACTCTTGTCGTCACGCAGCAGAATGTTGTAACGCGGCAACTGTGACTTGATCAGGTTGTTTTCGAGGATCAGCGCTTCGGCTTCGGTGTGGGTGACGGTGATTTCCATGTCCGCCATCTGCCGCATCAGCGCCTGCGTTTTGGCCGGCAGGCCGCTGCCGCGGAAATAGCTGGAGACCCGCTTTTTCAGGTCACGCGCCTTGCCGACATAGAGTACGTCGCCCTTCGCATCCAGCATGCGGTAGACGCCGGGGCGGGTGGTCAGGGTGCGCAGAAAGGAAGCGGCATCAAAGCCGGTATCCGGTGCAGTGTCTGCCATGACAGGACGCCGCTTACTCCTTCAACCGTCCAGCAGTTCGCGGCTGCGCCTGAATACGTCGCGGAACATGTCGGCGGTCAGTCGCCCGGTGTTGGTGTTATAGCGGCTGCAGTGGTAGGAATCCAGCAGGGTGTGACCACCCAGCCGGTGTTCAGCCGCGTGCGCAAAACGGTAATGCGACAGGGGCACTGCAAAGGCCCGCAGCACCGCATCGTGGGCAATTTTGCCCAGCGCCAGGATGACGCCCGGTGCCGGCAACGACGCCAGTTCGGCCTGCAGAAAGGGGTTGCAGTTGCGGATCTCGGCCGTCACCGGCTTGTTCTGCGGCGGCAGGCATTTTACGGCATTGGAGATGCGGCACTGCAGCAGCTCAAGCCCGTCCGCCGCCGACTCGGACACCGGTCGGCTGGCAAACCCGAAGTCGTACAGCGTCTGGTACAGCAGGATGCCGGCGTGATCCCCGGTGAACGGTCGCCCGGTGCGGTTGGCGCCGTGCATGCCCGGTGCCAGGCCGACGATCAGCAGACGCGCGTTCGCATCGCCGAAGGGAGGTACCGGCCGGGCGTGGTAGTCGGGGTACTGCTGCGCAACCTCCTCCAGGAAATCGCTCAGGCGCTCGCAACGCCGGCAGTCGACGTCGAACACCGGGGCACCGCTATTCGCGTACATTCACGACCTCGGCCATCCGTGTCTGCAGGTCCAGTGCCACGATCTGGTGCTCATTGGTATTGGCGATAAAGAGTTTGTTGCGGTAGATGCTGAGGCCGCCCGGCTCGTTGAGCTGGTAACTGAACTTGAAGGTACTCACTTCGTTGGTCTGCACGTCGATACGCTTGATCTTGGAATTATAGGTGTCGGCCACCCACAATGCATTCCGGTCTGCGTCCACGGTGATGCCCAGCGGGTGCTGCAGACGCGCTTCGCGCCCTACCCCGCTGCGGTCGCCGAAGTCGAACAGCCCCTTGCCCACCAGCGTTCGCACCAGGCCCTGGCCCAGTTCGATTTCCCGCACCGAGGAGGTCTCCGCATCCACCGAGTACAGGCGGCCGTCGTGCACGGTCAGCCCCGAGGGCTGGGCAAAATCCGCGCGTTCCAGCGGGCCGTCCACCAGTTCTTCGCGACCGGAACCGGCGAGGCGTTCTATGCCCAGGTGGTTCAGGTTCATGCGCCAGATCTGGTGCTGGCCGGCCATGGCAATGTAGAGGTTGCTTTCGTGGTAGGTCAGGTCCCAGGGCGAATTGAGCGCCGCGTCCAGGGGTTCGCGAAAATTATCGGCCGTGTAGCGCCCCTGCTTGCCGGTCCCGGCCAGGGTCATGACTTCGCCCGACTTGAGGTGGATACGCCGCAGGGCGTGGTTCCCGGTGTCCGCCACGTAGAGAAAGTCCCCCACGATCACCATACCCTGGGGGTTGTCGAACATGGCCGCGGTCTCGACACCATCCAGCATACCGGGGGTTCCGCTGCCGAATACACGGCGTATCTTGCCGTCATGGTAGGTCTCGATCACGCGGTTACGGCCGCTGTCGGCGATGAACAGGCTGTTGCGCGTCGCCAGCACCTTGCCGGGGAAACGCAGTACGGTATCCGGCTCGGGCTGAAACCTGACCGGCACAGGAGCGTAGCGCAGCGTGCCTTTTTCCTCGGCGATATCGATGTGCTGGCTGATCAGTTCGTCGAGCTGCTTGCGCCGGCCTTCACCACGCAGCACTCCCACCACATAGCCTTCCGGATCGATGAAAATGATGGAGGGCCAGGCCTTGATACCGTAGGCGCGCCACAGCTGGAAGGCGGGATCATTGGCAACCGGGTGCCGTATGTGGTGACGGTTGATGGCTTTCTGCAGCTGCTCGCCGACACGTTCGTTTTCGAATTTCGGGGAGTGGATGCCGAGCACGGTCAGCGTTTCCGGGTACTTGTTTTCCAGGTAGCGCAAGTCCGGCAACACGTGCATGCAGTTGATGCAGCAGTACGACCAGAAATCGAGTATCACGACCTTGCCGCGCTGGCTTGCCAGCGTCAGCGGCTGGTCGGTATTGAACCATTCCAGGTTATCCGGCAGCTCCGGGGCGCGGATTCGCGTGGGTGCGCTCATGTTTTTCCCTTCCATATGCAGGGTTCCTGGATGTCAGACCCGTGGATACTATCACTTTCACCTGCTAAATCCCGGAACTGCTTCATGTTTTCCCTGTCCCGCGCAATTTAGCCGAATTGCGGGATATGTACCAGTCCATGGCACAGCGCGAGGCGCATCAGCGCCACTTCAGTCGATACCTGGAACTTTTCCAGCAGCCGTTTGCGATAACCGTTCACGGTCTTGCGCGTCAGGCACAGTTCGCGCGCAATCCGTTCCGTGCTGCAACCTTCAGCCACCAGGATGAGGATCTGCAGCTCGCGGTGCGTCAGCCGGTCGAACGGCGAGGTTTCTGCGCCCGGCAGGCGGCGCTCGGCGAGTTTGCGGGCCAGCGAATCACTGAGGTAGCGTTCGCCGTTCAGCACGGTCTCGATCGCAGTGAACAGTTCTTCAATGGTGCAGGCGCTGCTGATACAGCCCGCCACGCCCGCCTGCAACAGGCGCTCCTGGATCACCAGTTCCGACGCATCGGTAAATACCAGCACCCGCACTTCCGGGAACTGGCGGTGCAGTTTGCGTGCACCGTCCAGTACATCCACCCTGGAGCCCGGCAAATGGATCAGGATGACCTGCGGCCGGCTGCTGCGCACCTGGCGAATGGCTTCGTCGCAACTGGCCGCCTCTCCGCACACCGTCAGGTAACCGGAATCGGACAACACGCGTTCGATGCCGGCACGCACCAGCTGCCTGGAGTCCACGAACAGGATTTCTACCGGGTTTTCTTCTGCCAGTGCAAACGGTCGGGCTTCCAGCATAACGGCTTCGGCCAATCGGGTTATCGGTTACCGGATAGCGACCCGAGCGCGGAAATCTTGACTGAATATCCGTAATTTATTAATTATTTCCGCCAGTTATGCTAGCTGTGCAAGCTCCACCACGCCGTGGCGGATGGCCAGGCGGGCCAGCTCCACGTCATTGTCCACACCGAGTTTATCGAACAGGCGGTAGCGGTAGGTGCTGACCGTCTTGGAACTGAGGCACAGGTGCTCGGAGATCTCATGCACGCTCTGCCCCTGCGCCACCATCAGCATGACCTGCAGCTCACGCTGCGAAAGGCGATCAAACGGGGACTGCTCTTTGCCCGGCAGCATGGAAAGCGCCATGCGACGGGCGATATCCGCACTGATGTAGCGCTCCCCGCTGGTAACGGCCTGCACGGCATCGGTGATCTCTTCGATACCGCAGTTCCTGGTGAGGTACCCGGCGGCGCCGGCTTCAAGCAACCGGGCGGGAAACGGTTCATCGGTCTGTGGCGTCACCACCAGGACACGGATCTCCGGGTCGTGGCGCAGCATGCGCCGGGTCGCCTCCAGCCCGCCGATCCCTGCGATCTGCACGTCCATGAGCACGACGCCCGGTTTCAGGCTGCGCGCCAGGCGGACCGCCTCCTCACCGCTGGACGCCTCCCCCACCACACTGAGCCCGGGTTCTTCATCCAGCAGGCGCTGCAGGCCGACGCGCACCAGCTCCTGGTGGTCGACCAGTAATATCTGTATATCGGTAGATTCCATAACCTTCATTCCTTGTGGTCGTGAAAACAGGAAAATCATTCGCGCTGAACCTGACGCAGTTCAGCACCCTCTGCGGGACGTTTGTCCGGACACGCAGCAGTCAGAAGATGCCTGGTAACATGCCGCATAACACATTGTTACGGCATGTGTTATCAAAATCCTTTTCCTGATAAACAGCCCGTGTCTGACGCCCGGCTAAAGTATACTGATGGGACCGGTGAATCAAGTTCATCCGCATGTCCCGGCCGGAAGCAGTGTGGTTACCATCCGCCGTCCGGTCTCACCCGGTTGTAGCGTAACCGGGGCAGAGGGATTATCAGTAAAATTAACACTAATCAATGAGATAAAAACCAGTCTGGCGCGACTGCAATCGCGCTCCCGGCATCCTGCTGAACTTTTCATTGACTCCGCCGCTCGATATGCCAATAATGGCATATGGAGAATGCAAGGAAGCAGTTACGCGCTTTCCCAACCGACACCAAACAGATCATGGGGCACGCTCTGGATGTAGCGCAAAGAGGCGCGAAACATCCTGACGCCAGGAGCCTGTCGGGTTTAGGCAATCGTAGCGAGCATGGTGGGAGAGCGAGTCCGGATTTTCGCAATTTTGAGGCGCATAGTGGACCTACGCAACGAGAAATTGCGGGAATCCGGGCCGCTCTCCCACCAGCGCAGTAGATTGTTCCTAAACCCGACAGGCTCCTAGGCCGTTGAAAGGATTCTCAGGCGCCGGGGTTCTGGAAATCGTGGAGGATTTCGACGGAAATACCTACAGAACCGTATATACCGTTAGTTTCAAACACGCTGTATACGTCCTGCATGTCTTCCAGAAGAAGTCCACCAAAGGCATTACAACGCCGAAGCCGGACATGGATCTGGTAAAGCACCGACTACAAACAGCGAAGCAGCACTACGACGCCCGGGTAATGGGGAAAACTGTCATGACAGCGAACGATGTAGAGATTGAAGTCAGCAGCGGGAATGTTTTTGCGGATCTCGGGTTTGATAATGCGCGTGAAATGCTCATTAAATCCGCGATGGCACAAGTCATCGCTGCCAGGATCGAGAAGCTGGGACTAACCCAGGCACTGGCCGCCGAAATCCTGGGAATCGATCAACCCAAGGTGTCCTGCCTGGTGCGCGGCAAACTGGATGCCTTTTCAATATCCCGGCTCATGCGTTTTGTAACGCGACTGGGCACAGACGTGGATATCGTCCTGAAAGACCACCGTGGCAACGAAACGTACGGCACAGTGGCGGTAAAGGTTGCCTGTTGATGTCAGACAGTGAAGCGACCGGCAATACCCACCCGCACGTTTCGGCTGTTGCGGAAAGTATGGCCTGATATCCTGGAATTGCGGAGAGGGTGGGAATCCCCGCGACTGCCAATATCTACATGACTTTCAATGTGTTACGATACCCGACCTTGGGTCGGGCTGAACCCGACGTACCAAGGAAACGTAGCACGTCTTGCCGCATCATGCCAGGCGGCCGATTGGCGCTGTGATGGAATTCGCCGATAATGGTAGCGTCTGCCCCACCAGGAAACCGCCATGGAGTATCTCGACAGAATTACTCGCGACCCGGCGATCTGCGGCGGTGAACCCGTGATTCGCGGCACCCGCGTCACCCTTCGGACAGTCCTTGCCAGCCTCGCCGAGGGGGATAGTCCGGAAGCGCTGCTGAAGGACTTCCCCAGCCTCACCGAGGAAGACATCCGCGCGGTAATTGCCTTCGCCGCCGCATCGGCCGAGGAAGATCTGCCACTGCCGGAAATTCCACGCGCCTCGTGAGAATCAAGCTCGACGAGAACATGCCCGCTACGCTGGCAGAAGCGCTTTCAGCCTGTGGACGCAACACGGATGTGTGGCGGGAAACCCAGCGTACAGAACGCTTCCTGATCACCCAGGATCTGGACTTCTCCGATACACGCCGCTTCCGGCCCGGGACACACCACGGTTTACTGCTGGTCCGTCTTGTCAATCCCGGCCGCAAAAACCTGATCGACCAGATCACCTCGGCTTTCATGACAGAAGACGTCGAATCCTGGCAACGCTGTTTCGTGGTGCTGACAGAGCGGAAGATTCGCATACAGCGGCCCTGAGTCTCCGCTGGCGCAGTCTAAAGTTTTTGGCAGATGGCGGAGAGGGAGGGATTCGAACCCTCGGAGGGCTTACACCCTCGCCGGTTTTCAAGACCGGTACTTTCAACCGCTCAGTCACCTCTCCAGGCGCTAAGTGGCTAAGGATAAACGAAGTTGCACCCGCTACGGAAGCACCGGGGCATCATTAAAGGGATGGAGGGATTTACTAATTCATCCCCTCGTCTCCGTTATTCCCGTTATGACGGGCGGGAACTTTGTTCCGGATGTCTCGTCAAACCGCGCGGAACTGTTATAATTCCGTTAAGTTCATGTAAACGAGGATAAAGACCCTATGAATAGACTGGCTAGCACGGTTACCCGCTCACAGCCTTCGGTGCTGTCGACCAACAAGGTAATCCGTAACACCTACATTCTTTTGTCATTGACACTGCTGTTCAGTGCACTGACGGCCGGTGTATCCATGGCGCTGAACCTGCCCTACCCGGGCATGCTGATTACCTTTGCCGGGTATTTCGGACTGCTGTTCCTGACCACGCGCTTCCGTGACAGCGCCATGGGACTGGTGTTCGTCTTCGCCCTGACCGGTTTCATGGGCTATACGCTCGGACCAATCCTGAACATGTACGCCCACCTGCCCAACGGTGACCAGATCATCATGACGGCGCTGGGCGGTACCGGTGTGATCTTTCTCAGCCTGTCCGGCTATGCCCTGACCAGCCGCAAGGATTTCAGCTTCATGGGCGCCTTCCTGATGGTGGGTATCCTGGTGGCGTTCCTGGCCGGTATTGCGGCGGCGCTGTTCTCCATGCCGGGGCTGTCGCTGGCAGTGTCCGCCATGTTCATCCTGTTGATGTCGGGCCTGATCCTGTATCAGACCAGCGCCATCATCCACGGTGGCGAAACCAACTACATCATGGCGACCATTACGCTGTACGTCAGCATCTACAACCTGTTCCTCAGTCTGTTGCAGCTGCTGGCAGCGTTCAGTGGTGATGACTGACAGCGGGCGCTTCCCGTTCACGAAAAAGCCCCGGTTTTCGGGGCTTTTTCGTATCCTGCACCGGCAATATACTGTTGGGCCAACCCGCGCAGGAGCGGTCTCCTGACCGCGAACAGCGACGCCCGGGATTTTTCGCGCTCAGGAGACCGCTCCTGCGCAGTTTTGTATACCGCTACGTGCGGGCTCATACCGGTCACGTAGTTACCAGGATAACGATCATGGTGCAGAAAACCGCTTACACAGAACATCCGTTTGCCGAGTACGTGCGCATCCTCGGCAAGGGGAAAAACGGCTCGCGCCCACTGACTGAAGAGGAAGCCTTCGCCGCCATGCGCATGATCCTCAACGAAGAGGTGGAACCGGAGCAGCTGGGCGCTTTCCTGATCCTGATGCGCGTCAAGGAAGAATCGCCGCCGGAGCTGGCCGGGTTCGTGCGCGCGGCGCGCGACTGGCTGGAGATCCCTGACGATGCGCCGCCGGTCGACCTCGACTGGTCTTCCTATGCCGGCAAACGCCGGCACCTGCCCTGGTTCATCCTGTCCACGCTGTTGCTGGCGGAAAACGGTACCACGGTGTTCATGCACGGGGCCAGCGGTCATACCAACGGCCGTATCTATACCCGTGATGTACTGGCCGAACTCGGCATTGCACCCTGCCGCTCGATTGCCGAAGCCTGCGAGCGGATGCGTCGGGAACGCTTTGCCTACTTGGATATCGAGTTCCTGTGCCCGCGCCTGCACCAGATCATCGAACTGCGCCCGCTGCTGGGCCTGCGTTCACCGGTACACACCCTGGCCCGCAGCCTCAATCCCTTCCACGCCCCGTTTGTCATGCAGGGCATCTTCCACCCGGGCTACCGGCCGGTACACCAGGAAGCCGCCCAGTTGCTCAACGAATCCGATGTGGCGGTTATCAAGGGTGAAGGCGGCGAAATCGAGCGCGACCCGGACAGCCCCTGCCTGGTACAGCGCGTGCACCGGGATGCGCTGGTCGAGGAAGAATGGCCGGCGCTGTTCCCGCGCCGACACATGAAGGAAGCCAGTCTCGATATCCAGCGCCTGGCCCAGGTGTGGCGCGGCGAGCGTGACGACGAGTACGGTGTGGCCGCGACCACCGGTACCGCCGCCATCGCACTGCAGCTGATGGGCAAGGCCGATACGCCCGACCAGGCACTGGAACTGGCCCGCGCCATGTGGGAAAACCGCAAGCGGGACCGGGACCTGGCGGTTGCGTAACGGATCACACCTACTCTATGATGCGCCGATCCAGGAGCCTGCCGGGTCGCTTGACTTCCCGCCAGACACCGCTAGACTGTAGTTAGTTGATCAACTGAAACGGACGTGAGCTGTGCCCAGGACCAGTGACAAACGCGAACGCCTGCTGCGCTCTGCAGACCGCCTGATTCTCAGCAAGGGCTTCCGGCAGACGACCCTGGCCGATATCGCGGAAGATTCCGAAGTGCCGCTGGGCAATGTCTATTACTATTTCAAGACCAAGGACGATATCTGCAAATCCATCATCGACATCCGCATCAACGCCATCCGGCAACTGCTGGATCAGTGTGCCGAAGCCGATGACCCGCAGGACCGTTTACAGTGCCTGCTCGATTACCCCCTGACCGTGCGCAGGGAACTGTCGGACAACGGCTGCCCCCTCGGCACCCTGTCCTATGAACTGAGCCACTACGAAGGTGCGCTGAACACGTCTTCCACCGACCTCATCGCGGTGGTCCTGGACTGGGTACAGGAACAGTTCGAGGCCATGGGAAAACCCGGTGCCCGGGCACTGGCGCTGCAGCTGGTGTCGAACCTGCAGGGCATGAGCCTGATCGCCAATGCGCTCAGGGACCCTGACGTGGTCAAGACCATGGTCAACCGTACCCGGGACTGGCTTGATACCCTGTAGGTGCCCGGTTTTTTTAAACTCGCTCAATCAAGTTTGTTTACTAACTTTGAGGTGCATATGGAACAGTCTACGCTCGCAGCACAGACCCAAAAGACCCTGCAGGATTTCGTTTCCGCCCTGCCGGAAGACCAGCAGGCCATCGTGGCAACTGCATTCCGGGAGTTACTGTCATCCAGTGTCGCGGCCGCTGCAAAAACCAGCGGCGATGCAGCGCCGGACTTCGTGCTCCCCAATGTACGCGGTGGGTCGCTGAGCCTTGGCGAAGCGCTGGCCGATGGCCCGGTGGTACTGAGTTTTTACCGCGGTTCCTGGTGCCCGTTCTGTAACCTGGAACTCAACGCCCTGCAGCAGCGCCTACCGGACATGCGCGCCTGCGACGCCCGGCTGATCGCCGTCTCCCCGGAAAAACCGGACGCTTCCCTGAGCCACGCTGAAAAACTGGATCTCGAATTCGACGTGCTCAGCGACCCGGGCAATCGCGTCGCGAATGAATACGGCCTGGTCATGTCGGTACACGAATCGCTGCGGCCGCTGTATCTCGAATGGGGCATCGACCTGCCGGCCGCCAACGGTGATGACCGACACGAATTGCCGGTGCCCGCCACCTACGTGATCGACCGCGACGGCCTCATCCGCGCCGCGCACGTGGACAAGGACTATACCAAACGCATGGAACCCGAAGACATCCTTGCCGCACTGCGAACACTGTCCTGATATTTTGCTAGGCGCAGTGCCCGAGTCTGCCTACAATGCACTGGCTCGACCAGGGCCGGACCATCTTCCCCTGCAGGAGCGATCACTCACTTACATTTACCGTGGAACTGCACACTATGGCGGACATTGCCAAGGACAACGCGGCTTCGACACCGCGCACCATCTACCTGAAAGACTACCGGCCACCGGCCTGCCTGGTGGAGGAAATTGCGCTGCGTTTTGAACTGGAGCCCGACACCACCCGGGTCAGCAGCCGCCTGGTGGTCCGGCACAACCCCGCTGCCGCCGACGACCCGCGCGTACTCCAGCTGCACGGCCAGGACCTGGAACTGGTGTCGATCCGCCTGGACGGGGTACTGCTGGAGGATACGGCCTACCAGCTCGACGACGAACAACTGCTGCTGAACGATCCGCGTGACGGCGCCGTGCTGGAAATCGAAACCCGCATCCACCCGGACCGGAACACCGCGCTGGAAGGCCTGTACGTGTCCAGCGGCATGTTCTGCACCCAGTGTGAGGCCGAAGGTTTTCGCCGCATCACCTACTTCCCGGACCGGCCCGACGTGATGACGCGTTTCACCACCACGCTGGTCGCCGACCGGGCGCGTTACCCGGTGCTGCTATCCAACGGCAACCCGGTCGAACAGGGGGGACTGGAGGACGGCCGCCACTGGGTTACCTGGCAGGACCCCTTCCCCAAGCCCAGTTACCTGTTTGCCCTGGTGGCCGGTGACCTGTACTGCCAGGAAGATCGCTTTCGCACCCGCTCCGGCCGGGAAGTTACCCTGAAGATTTTTGTCGAAGCGGAAAACAGCGCCAAGTGCGATCACGCACTGGCGTCCCTCAAGCAGGCCATGCAGTGGGATGAAGAGACCTACGGCCGCGAATACGACCTCGACGTCTTCATGATCGTGGCGGTCAATGATTTCAACATGGGGGCCATGGAGAACAAGGGCCTGAACATTTTCAACGCCTCCTGCGTACTGGCCAGCCCGGAGACCGCCACCGACGCGGATTACTACAATATCCAGAGCATTATCGGTCACGAGTATTTTCACAACTGGTCGGGCAACCGCGTCACCTGCCGGGACTGGTTCCAGCTCAGCCTGAAGGAAGGCTTCACCGTGTTCCGGGACCAGGAGTTCAGCGCGGACCTCAACTCCCGCCCGGTCAAACGCATCGCCGACGTCAACGTGTTGCGCAGTTTCCAGTTCGCCCAGGATGCCAGCCCGATGGCACACCCCGTTCGCCCGGATGCCTACATCGAAATCAGCAATTTCTACACCGTCACCGTGTACAACAAGGGCGCCGAAGTGGTGCGTATGATCTGCACGCTGCTGGGCCGCGAGGGTTTTCGCAAGGGCTGTGATCTCTACTTTGAACGCCACGACGGGCAGGCGGTCACTACCGACGATTTCGTTGCCGCCATGGAGGACGCCAACGGGGTGGACCTGGCGCAGTTCCGGCGCTGGTACAGCCAGGCGGGCACGCCGGTCATCCACGCCGAAGGCCACTACGACGCGCAGGCACAGTGTTACCGCCTTACCCTGACCCAGCACTGCCCGCCAACCCCCGGACAGGAGCACAAGGAGCCGTTTCATATCCCGGTGGAACTGGCGCTGCTGGACGCTTCCGGCCAGGCACTGCCACTGCAGCTCACCGGCGAGGCGCAGCCCGCCGGCCACCACCGCCTGCTGGAACTGAAGCAGACCACACAGGAATTTACCTTCAGCAATATCGGCGCAGCGCCCGTATTCTCCCTGCTGCGCGGGTTTTCAGCACCGGTGAAACTGGCAACAGAACGCTCTGACGCGGAGCTGGCTTTCCTGTTTGCCCACGACCCGGACCCGTTCAACCGCTGGGATGCCGGTCAGACGCTGGCCAGCAAAACACTGCTGCAGCTGGTGGATCAGGTGCAGCAAAACGCCATGTTGTCCCTGCCGGACGACTTTGTCGAGGCCTTCCGGAAAACCCTGCAGCACCCCGAACTCGACCCCGCGCTGGTCACCCAGGCATTGACCCTGCCCTCCGAATCCTATCTCGCCGACCAGTGCGACCGCGTCGATGTGGACGCCATTCACCGCGCGAGTGATTACCTGCGCAGGCAGCTGGCGGAACAGCTGTACAACCATTTCCTGGACATCTATCACCGCCAGAACTCGGACCAGCCCTATCGTTTCGACGCCGCCAGCATGGGTCGGCGTTCACTGCGCAACCTGTGCCTGTCCTGTCTGCTGGATAGCGGCACGGATGAAGCCCGCCAGCTGTGCCTTGCGCAACTGCAACAGGCCCACAACATGACCGACACGCTGGCGGCGCTGTCCGCCCTGTCGCGCCATGACTGGCCGGAGCGCGCGGAGCAACTGCAACGTTTTTATGCACAATGGCAACATGATCCGCAGGTAGTCGACAAATGGTTTGCGATCCAGGCGGGTTCTCCCCTGCCGGATACCCTGCAACAGGTCGAAAAGCTGCTGACACACCCCGCCTTCCGCATCACCAACCCCAACAAGGTGCGCGCACTGATCGGTCGTTTCTGCATGGGCAACCAGCTACGCTTCCACGCAGCGGACGGCGCCGGTTACCGTTTTCTCGCTGACCGGGTGCTGGAACTCGACCGCATCAACCCGCAGATTGCCGCCCGCCTGGTGAGCGCCCTGAGTCGCTGGAAGCGCTTTGACGAGCAGCGCCAGGCGCGGATGCAGGAGGAACTGCAGCGCATCCTGGGCAGCAGCGGCCTGTCCCGGGATGTGTTCGAGATCGTATCGAAAAGCCTGGAGTGAAGATTACCGGGTGGTGCGATCAGGGATTCACTCCTGCAGGCTGACTCGCACCCCCGCAGGAGCGCCGGCCTTCGGCGCGAATTTTGGGGTGTACTTTCGCGCTAACGAGCCCGCCCCTGCGGGGCACCGGCCTTGAATTCCTGCGTGGTGACCCCATGTAAAACGGCAACCGATATTCAAACAGGCAGGAATCGTGTCCAGCTCAAAACACGTCGTTTGTCCACATTGCCAGACCGTCAACCGCATTCCGGTGGAGCGCATGAACCAGCGCCCGAAGTGCGGCCGTTGCAAGGAGCCGCTGTTCACCGGACAGCCGGTGGAAGTGTCGGACGCGGAATTCGACAAGCACCTGCGTCGCGACGACATCCCGCTGGTGGTGGATTTCTGGGCGCCCTGGTGCGGTCCCTGTAAAATGATGGGGCCGCATTTCAAAACGGTGGCTGCGCAGATGGAGCCCGCGGCCCGCTTTGTCAAACTCAATACCGAACAGGCACAGCGCACGGCGGCACAGTACGGGATCCGCAGCATTCCCACGGTGGCCATTTTCAAAAACGGCCGCGAAGTCGCCCGCCAGGCCGGGGCAATGGACGCGCGCACACTCACCAGCTGGATACAGTCGCAGCTGTAAGCGCACCGCTTCAGCTCACGTAACGCAGCGCCTGTTCGATCACTTCCGTTCCGGCCGCAGGCCGGTGCGCCTGTTCACTGAGGTGGCGGCGCCAGGCGCGGGCACCGGGCTGCCCCTGGAACAGGCCGAGGATGTGACGCGTCATCTGCTGCAGCGGCGTCCCCGCCTGCAATTCGTGTTCGGCATACTCCATAAAGCGCAACGCGACCTGCTGCCGCTCGGGCGGTGCCTCCACGTCACCGGCAAAGCGGCGATCCACTTCCGCCAGCAGCCAGGGATTGTGGTAGGCCTCACGCCCGATCATCACCCCGTCGACCTGCCGCAGGTGCGCGGCTACCTCCTCCAGCGTTTTGATTCCGCCGTTGACGTGTACCGTCAGCGCCGGAAAATCCTTTTTGATACGGTAGACAAGCTCATAACACAAGGGCGGAACCTCGCGGTTCTGTTTCGGACTCAGGCCCTGTAACCAGGCCTTGCGTGCGTGCACCACCAGGGTCTCCAGCCCCGCCCCGGCCAGCGTCGACACAAAGCGGGACAGGGCTTCGTAGCTGTCCTGTTCATCCACGCCGATGCGGGTCTTGACCGTTACCGGTATCGAGACCGCAGCGCGCATGGCCGATACACAGGCGGCTACGCGTTCCGGTTCCAGCATGAGGCAGGCCCCGAAACGCCCGGACTGCACGCGGTCACTGGGACAACCGACATTGAGATTGACTTCGGCAAAACCGGCCTGTTCCGCATAGCCAGCGCAACGCGCCAGTTGCGCGGGCTCGCTGCCGCCCAGCTGGATCGCCAGCGGCTGCTCGGCCGGGTGATAGCGCAACAGGCGTTCCCGGTCACCGTGCAGCAGCGCTGCGCTGGTGACCATTTCGGTATACAGCCGGACGTGCCGGGAAACCAGGCGCAGAAAATAGCGGCAGTGCCGGTCCGTCCAGGCCATCATCGGCGCCACGGACACCGGGCAATCGGCCACCTGTGTTCGCTTCATTGTAGACAACACACCATACCGCCCCGTACCCTGAACCCTGCCTTACCGCGGGCGTACACCCCCTCGCGGCGCACACCGATACAGCGGCGGACAGTGTACGGGATGGTGGCAACAAAATATCCTTTGCCGGGAAACATTTCCGCTACACTGGAAGTCCAACAGGCCGTTACCCTGCTCTGACATACCACTATACCTACCGGGAGATCAGGCTATGCCCATACCGGATACCGGGTTTATGCTCCGTTCGCTGGAGTTTCTTGCCACCTTCTTCATCATCTTTGTCGGGCTGTGTTTCCTCACCATCGTGGTGATCTATATCCTCGATGTCACCCAGACCAAACAGGCCATCCGGCGCAATTACCCGGTCATCGGTCACTTCCGCTACTTCTTCGAAGAAATGGGCAAGTTTTTCCGCCAGTATTTCTTTGCCATGGACCGCGAGGAAATGCCGTTCAACCGCGCCGAACGTTCCTGGGTCTACCGCGCCGCCAAAGACCTGGACAACACCACGGCCTTTGGCTCGACGCGCAACCTCTCGCCGCCCGGTACGATCCTGTTTGTAAACTGCCCTTTCCCGACGCTGGGCACCGACGCCGCCCCGACCGGTGAAGTCACCATCGGTCCCACGTGCGACCAGCCCTATGTCACCAGTTCGCTGTTCAACATTTCCGGTATGAGTTTCGGAGCCCTGTCACGACCGGCTGTGCTGGCCCTGTCAAAAGGCGCGGCGAAAGGCGGCTGCTGGATGAATACCGGGGAAGGTGGCCTGTCGTCCTACCACCTGGAAGGCGGTGCCGACCTGGTGTTCCAGATCGGCACCGCCAAGTACGGCGTGCGCGATGCACTGGGCAAGCTCAGCGATGACAAACTGCGCGAAGTCGCCGCCCACGAACAGGTGCGGATGTTCGAACTCAAACTCAGCCAGGGCGCCAAACCCGGCAAGGGCGGTATACTGCCCGGCGGCAAGGTGACCGAAGAGATCGCACAGATTCGCGGCATCCCCGTCGGCGAGGACTCCATCAGCCCCAACCGGCACCCGGACATCAACTCGATCGGTGACCTGCTGGATATGCTGGAGCGAATCCGCAGCGTGACCGGCAAGCCGGTGGGTTTCAAGGCCGTCATCGGTGCCTATGGCTGGCTGGACGAACTGTTCACAGAGATCAATGCGCGCGGTGCGCCATCGGCGCCCGACTTTATCACCGTCGACAGTGCCGATGGCGGCACCGGTGCAGCGCCGATGAGCCTGATGGACTACATGGGCCTGCCGATCCAGGAAAGCCTGCCGCTGGTGGTCGACAAACTCAATGCCCACGGCCTGAAAGAGCGCGTCAAGGTCATCGCCTCGGGCAAACTGATCACACCGGCGGAAGTCGCCTGGGCCCTGTGCGTGGGCGCGGACTTCATTACCTCCGCGCGGGGCTTCATGTTCTCCCTCGGCTGTATACAGGCCCTGAGCTGTAACAAGAACACCTGCCCCACCGGCATCACCACCCATAACCCACGGTTACAGAAAGGCCTGGTGCCGGAAGTCAAGGCCGAGCGCGTGGCCAACTACGTACGCAACATGGTGTACGAGGTCGGCGTAATCGCCCATTCCTGCGGTGTGCGCGAACCCAGGGAACTGCGCCGTTTCCACGCCCGCATCGTCACCGAAAACGGGCAGTCCGTATCCCTGGCCGACCTGTACGCCGCGCATGCTGCGCGTTCCAGGGAAAATCACAGGAAACGCCAGACCCTGGCCACAAACCACCAGGGCAACCCTGGTTAATTCGTCCTGCAGACCTATGCCGGAACCAGGTTTATGGAACAGTGACGGGAAATGAATGAATCAGAGTTCCCCTGGCAGGCTGCAGCGATTAAGATACCCCTACCTGCGGAACTGAAAACAGCGGGATTTTCCAGCATCTTTCAAAGGATTCAAGTGTGAGTGACAACAAGATTCTCGTCACCGGGGGCGCCGGCTATATCGGCAGCCACGTGGTGCGTCTGCTGACCGCTGCCGGCAAGGCGGTAGTAGTCCTGGACAACCTCTCGACCGGCTTTGCCGACGCCGTGCTGGGCGCCGAACTGGTGGTCGGAGACACCGGCGATACCCGGGTCGTCAGTGGCCTGCTCGATGCGCACAAGGTCGATACCGTGCTGCACTTTGCGGCCCACACCATCGTTCCGGAATCGGTATCGGACCCGCTGAAATATTATGGCAACAACACCTGTTGCACGCGCAACCTGCTGGAATGCTGCTCGCAGGCCGGGGTGAAAAATTTTATCTTCTCCTCGACCGCAGCGGTGTACGGCATCCCCGACGACACGGTCTGCACGGAAGAAAGCCCGCTGGCGCCCATCAACCCTTACGGCACCTCCAAGCTGATGAGCGAAATGATGCTGCGCGACCTGGGCAAGGCGACCGACATGCGCCACGTCATACTGCGCTACTTCAACGTGGCCGGCTCCGACCCGGACGGCCGTATCGGCCAGTCCACCGCGAATGCCACCCTGCTGATCAAGGTCGCCGCCGAAGTCGCTACCGGGAAACGTGAACAGCTGTACGTATTCGGCACCGACTACCCGACCGAAGACGGCACCGGCGTACGCGATTACATCCACGTGGACGACCTCGCCGAAGCCCACATCAAGGCCATCGATTACCTGCGCAAGGGCGGTGACCCGGTTACCCTGAATTGCGGTTATGGACACGGTTACAGTGTGCGTGAAGTGATCGACGCCGTGAACCGCGTCAGCGGGAGTCCCATCAAGGTCATCGAAGAACCACGGCGCGCCGGTGACCCCCCCGCCCTGATCGCCAGGGCCGACCGGGCCAGGCAGCTGCTGGGCTGGGAACCCCGCTACGACGACCTCGACTTCATTGTAAAAACCTCCCTGGACTGGGAACGCAAGCTGCAGGCGCAGGAAACCGCCTGACCCTGAAACTGCCCCGATCTACGGCCTGCCCTGCTTTGCAGGAACCGGCCTTCGGCGCGAAGACCCGGGCAGGCTGTCGCAGTCAGGGGACCGGCAGGGAGCGCTACGCAGAGGCCTGCATTTTCTGACTGCGGCGCTGGCGCACCGCGTCGGCAAGCTGCTCCAGCAGGGGCACTGTCGCTTCCCAGCTGATACAGGCATCGGTAATGCTCTTGCCGTATTCCAGCCCGGTATCCCGCCGGTTGTCCTGCCTGCCTTCCTGCAGGTGACTTTCGATCATGGCACCGGCAATGCGCTCATCCCCGCCGGCAATCTGTGCCGCCACGTCGCTGCCCACCTCGATCTGCCGCAGGAACTGCTTGCTGCTGTTACCGTGACTGAAATCGATCATCAGGCGTGCCGGTAAACCGGCCGCCTCCAGTTGCTGTGCGGCGGCGGCAACACTCCGGGCATCATAGTTGGGTTCCTTGCCACCGCGCAGGATGATATGACAGTCTTCATTACCCGCCGTCGAGAAAATCGCAGAATGCCCATCCTTGGTCAGCGCCATGAAATTATGCGGCTGTGAAGCGGAACGAATCGCATCGATGGCGATCTTCAGCGCGCCGTCGGTACCGTTCTTGAAACCAACCGCACAGGACAGGCCGGATGCCAGCTCGCGGTGCACCTGGCTTTCCGTGGTGCGCGCACCGATCGCACCCCAGCTGATCAGGTCAGACACATACTGCGGTGACATCAGGTCCAGGTACTCGGTAGCCGCCGGCACACCGGAGTCGTTGATATCGAGCAGCAGTTTACGCGCCAGCCGCAGTCCCTTGTTGATATGGAAACTGCCGTCCAGGTCCGGGTCATTGATCAGGCCTTTCCAGCCAACGGTAGTACGCGGTTTTTCGAAGTAGACCCGCATGACAATGAGCAGGTCATCGGACAGTCGCTGCCGGATCTCTTTCAGGCGCGCCGCATATTCCAGCGCGGCGTCGGGGTCATGAATCGAACAGGGCCCGACAATCACCAGCAGCCGGTCATCCTCACCGTGCAGGACACGGTGAATCGCCTGCCGGGTCTCATGGGTGGTGCGTGCTGCATTGTCGGTAACCGGAAATTCCGCCTGCAGTTCCGCGTAGGGAACCACTTCGCGGATATCCACGATTCTCAGGTCATCGGTTTTATACGGCATGGTCGGTCTGTTTGCTGGTGTTGGCAGAACTGGTCGGGCCAGGAAGATCCCTGACCAGCTGCGTCCTATTCCATTAGTTTAATCTCAAGTAGTTGAATTAACGACACAAACAGAAAAGCCGCTGCGCCGGTAGCAGGATAGAGCATACCACTGTGCAACAGCGCCCGCAAAAGTCCCGCAAATGAATCAAAACACAGTAGATCAGCCGTCGATAGAGTACGGCTAATCTACTATATAAAAAGATAAGTATGGTCGGGGCGAGAGGATTTGAACCTCCGACCACCTGCACCCCATGCAGGTGCGCTACCAGGCTGCGCTACGCCCCGAAAGAGCCGCGTATCATACCGTATTGACGTATACGGTAACAGCGGTGAATGGCACGCCCGGCTGAATAGCGGACGGGGTCTGATTACCCGTCACTGCGCGTATCCCCAGGATGAATTAGTCCGACACATGGATTCCCGCTTGCGCCGGAATGACGATCAGGGACGGGGTGACCCCGGCCGGGGTCAGCGTTTGAGAATCTGCAGCAACTCTTCCAGCTCGACGCGCATCTGCCGCACGATCTGCTGGCGCTGGCTGACGTCTTCTTTCGCTTCTTCCCCGGACAGCCGCTGGCGCGCACCGCCGATGGTAAACCCCTGCTCGTACAGCAAACTGCGGATCTGACGAATCATGATCACGTCGTGTCGCTGGTAATAGCGTCGATTACCACGTCGCTTGACGGGTTTCAGTTGCGGAAATTCCTGTTCCCAGTAGCGCAGCACGTGCGGCTTTACGCCGCACAGCTCGGATACTTCACCGATGGTGAAATAACGTTTGCCAGGGATCGCGGGTAATTCGTTGTTATTGCTGGCTTCCAGCATAGGCCTCTACGCGTGCTTTGAGTTTCTGACCAGGTCGGAAGGTCACTACCCGGCGGGCGGAAATCGGAATTTCCTCACCCGTCTTGGGATTGCGTCCCGGTCGTTGATTCTTGTCGCGCAGATCGAAATTCCCGAACCCGGACAACTTCACCTGCTGGCCATCTTCCAGCGCCTGCCGGATCTTCTCGAAGAACATCTCGACCAGCTCCTTGGCCTCGCGTTTGTTGAGTCCCAGGTCTTCAAACAACTTTTCTGCCATGTCGGCTTTGGTCAGCGCCATGGTTCATCACTCTCTCAATGTCGCAGCAAATTGTTTTTCCAGTTGAACGATAATTCCTGCTTCTACCGCGTCAACCTCGTCGTCAGTCAGTGTGCGCGAAGAATCCTGTAGAATCAAGCCAAAAGCGACGCTTTTTCGCCCCGATTCTATACCTTTGCCCTGATATACATCGAATACCAGTACATCCCTGAGCATCGCTCCGGCCTGCCGGTGGATCGCGTCGCATAAAGCACCGGCCGGGATCTCCACATCCACTACTATAGCTAGGTCACGGCGGATCGCGGGAAATCTTGAGCGTTTTTCAAAGCTTGGCACCCGCCCTTTACGCAGTTCGTCCATATCGAGCTCAAACAGGCAGGTTTTACTGGGGATTCCGTGCTTACGGGCCAGCCCCGGGTGAATACATCCGAGCCAGCCAATTTGCGTTTCCCCGATCACAATCGCTGCCGTCTGTCCGGGGTGAAGTGCAGGATGCTTACCGGCCTGGAACTCCGCAGCATGGCCACCGATATCCAGCAACGCTTCGATATCGCCTTTAACATCAAAGAAATCAACCACCTGATTTTCCAGCCCCCATTGCTCCGGGTACCGGTCACCAACAACCGCACCGGAAAGCACATTAATTTGTTTTATTTCATTATCTTGCTGTATATACTTAAGGCCTGACTCGAATAATCGGATGCGACTGTGCTGGCGCGCCAGGTTATGCCGGACCGCGCCCAGCAGCCCGGCCCACAGGCTGGTGCGCATCATGGACATCTCCGACGAAATCGGGTTAGCCAGCGGCACAGGGCGGCAGTCCGGCTCCAGGTCCTTCAGTAACTCTGCATCCACGAAACTGTAGGTGATCGCTTCCTGGTAACCGCGGTCCACCAGCAGGGCCTGCAAACGCGCCAGCGGGATCTCGGCTTCCGGCAGCGGCCGCATGGTGAGGTCGCCGTGATTGTTGGCGCTGGGAAGATTGTTGTAGCCGTACACGCGCCCGACCTCTTCGATCAGGTCGGCCTCGATGGCGAGATCAAAACGGTAGCTCGGCGGCGTCGCCAGCCAGCCTTCCCCGTCCGCCGTAACCGTTACCCCCAGGCGGGTGAGCATGTCTTCGACCTGCGCGTCCTCCGGCACAAAACCCAGCAATCGACGAATACGGTCGCGGCGTAAGCGGATAGCGGTTTTGACCGGCAGGTGCTGCGCGGCGGCCACTTCACAAACCGGCCCCGCCTGCCCGCCCAGCAGTTCGAGCAGCAATGCCGTTGCGCGTTCCATGGCGCGCCATTGCAGTTCCGGGTCGACACCGCGTTCGAAACGATAGGAGGAATCCGTGCTTAAACCGTAGTGCCGCGCGCGACCCGCGATCTTTTCCGGTGTAAAGAAGGCCACTTCCAGGAACAGGTTTTCGGTCGACGCGGAGATACCGGAGTCGATGCCCCCCATCACGCCGGCCAGTGCCAGCGCCCGTTCCTGGTCACAGATCAGCAGCGTCTGTGCATCAAGCTCGACCTCGCGTTCATCCAGCAGGGTCAGTTGCTCACCCGGCTGCGCATAGCGCACCACGATACCACCGGACAAACGGTCCAGGTCGAAGGCGTGCATGGGCTGGCCGAGTTCCAGCAGGACGTAGTTGGTGACATCCACCACCGGTCCCAGGCTGCGCAGGCCACCGCGGCGCAGCTTTTCCTGCATCCACAGCGGGGTCCTGGCATCGGGGTTGATCCCGCGGATGACCCGTCCCAGGTAACGCGGGCAGGCGTCCGGCGCCTGCACATCGATCGGCAACTGCACCTCGATGGTCGCTGCCACCGGCTCAAACGCCGGCGGAGTCAGGTCAGTGCGCGTCAGCGTGCCGACCTCGCGCGCAACGCCTTCCATGCCCAGGCAATCGCCACGGTTCGGCGTCAGGTCGATCTCGATGGTGCTGTCGTCGAGGGACAGGTAGTCGCGCAGGTCGCGTCCCACCGGTGCGTCGGCCGGCAGCTCCATGAGCCCTTCGTGCTCCTCACTCAGGCCCAGCTCGCGCGCGGAACACAGCATGCCGTGCGACGGGACGCCGCGCAGCTTTGCCTTCCTGATCTTCATGTCCCCCGGCATGCGCCCGCCCACGGTAGCCAGCGGGGCCTTCATGCCGGCACGGACGTTGGGCGCGCCGCAGACAATCTGCAGCGGTTCGGTGTCACCGGTCGTGACCTGGCAGACGCGCAACTTGTCGGCATCGGGGTGCGCCTCTACCGACAGGACTTCGGCCACGATGACGCCGCTGAACGACTCGGCGGCAGGTTCCACCGCGTCCACCTCCAGGCCGGCCATGGTCAGTTGCTCTGCAAGCTGCTGCGTGTCCAGTCCGGGGTTCACCCACGCTCGCAACCAGGCTTCACTGAATTTCATACGCGGAACGCCCCTACCGGAACTGCTGCAGGAACTGCAGGTCGTTTTCGAAAAACAGGCGCAGATCGTTCACGCCGTACTTGAGCATGGCCAGGCGCTCGACGCCCATGCCGAAGGCCAGGCCGGTGTACTGTTCATTGTCGACATCTACGTGCCGGAACACGTTGGGATGCACCATGCCGCAACCCAGCACTTCCAGCCAGCCACTGTGGCTGCATACCCGGCAGCCTTCACCGGAGCAGATGACACACTCGATATCGACTTCGGCGGAAGGCTCGGTAAAGGGGAAATAGGACGGCCGGAAGCGCACGCCCAGGTCATCGCGTTCGAAAAAGTATTTGAGGAACTCTTCCAGCATGCCTTTCAGATCGGCAAAGCTGACCTTCTCGTCCACCAGCAGTCCTTCGACCTGGTGAAACATCGGTGTGTGCGTCAGGTCGGAATCACAACGGTAGACCCGCCCCGGCGCAATGATCCGGAACGGCGGCTTGCGGGTTTCCATCACGCGGATCTGTACCGGTGAGGTATGGGTGCGCAGCACGTGGTGCGCATCGATATAGAAGGTATCGTGCATGGCGCGCGCCGGGTGATGCTCGGGAATATTCAGGGCTTCGAAGTTATGGTAGTCGTCTTCGATCTCCGGCCCTTCGATCGATTCGAACCCCATGCCGGCAAACAGCCGGCTGATGCGCTGCAGGGTGCGGGTGACCGGGTGCAGGCCGCCGCTGCGCTGTCCGCGTCCCGGCAGGGTGACATCGATTTTCTCGGCGGACAGCTGCGCTTCGAGCTCGGCCTGCTGCAACTGCAACTTGCGCGCTTCGATTGCTTCCTGGACCTGTTTCTTGGCGACGTTGATGGACTGGCCGGCTTCGCGGCGCTGTTCCGGCGGCAGCGTGCCGAGCTGTTTCAGCTGCCGGGTTAGCACCCCTTTCTTGCCCAGGTAATGGACCCGGACTGCGTCCAGCGCCTTCAGGTCCGCGGCTTTTTCGAGGGCCTCTCTGGCTTGTTGTTCTAGAGCGGCTAGCGCCTCCACCGATACTCTCCTGTAACATTGGGGGCAGACCGGAATGGTGCTTAACTTAAACCCTGAGCGTACGTACCCCCGTCATTCCGGCGAATGCCGGAATCCAGGCTGTTTAATCCGGCATATGGATTCCGGCATTCGCCGGAATGACGGTAGTAATTTCGGCTTAAGCAAGTGCCATCGGGTGCCATCTGGAACAGGCCACGCTCTTCACTAAGGAAAAACCGTGGCCTGACCAATAAAACTACGCGGCCAGGCTGGCTTTGGCCTGCTCCGCCAGGGCGCTGAACGCGGCCTTGTCGTGTACGGCCAGGTCGGCGAGCACCTTGCGATCGATCTCAATGTCCGCCTTGCCCAGGCCGTTGATGAAGCGGCTGTAGGACAGGCCGTTTTCACGCGCGGCGGCATTGATGCGGGCGATCCACAGCGCGCGGAACTGGCGCTTGCGCTGACGGCGGTCACGGTAGGCGTACTGCCCGGCCTTGATGACGGCCTGTTTGGCGACCCGGTAGACCTTGCGACGGGCACCGTAGTAGCCCCTGGCCTTCTCCAGTACTTTCTTGTGGCGGGCGTGAGCCTGCACTCCACGTTTTACTCTTGGCATGGCTTTATCTCCTCACTCCACTCAGATGTAGGGCAGCATACGCCGCACGGAACGATGATCGGCATCGTTGATCTGCTCGGGCATGCCGAGCTGACGCTTGCGCTTGCTGCTCTTCTTGGTGAGGATATGGCGGCGGTGCGATTGCCCGCGTTTAAAGCCACCACTGGCGGAACGACGGAACCGCTTGGCGGCACCGCGATTGGTTTTCATCTTTGGCATAGTCTCTCTCCCGCTTCAACGTTCAGATAAGTCGCCCCCAGGTGCGGTGAGTACCCGGGACGACCGAAACCGGGGACTGCTTAATCTGCGCTTAATCGGGGACAGATTTGAAATCTGTCCCCGATTAAGCAAAGCACCGATTAAACAGTCCCCGATTAAACCTACTTCTTTTTGGGCGCCAGCACCATGACCATCTGCCGGCCTTCCATCTTCGGGAACTGTTCTACCGTTCCCAGCTCGGCGAGGTCGCCCTCGACGCGCTTCAGTAAATCCCTGCCCAGTTCCTGGTGCGCCATTTCGCGGCCCCGGAAACGCAAGGTGACCTTGACCTTGTCGCCTTCGGTAAGGAACTTCGTCAGGTTCTTCAACTTGACGTTGTAGTCCCCGATATCCGTACCGGGCCGGAACTTGATTTCCTTGACCTGGATCTGCTTCTGCTTTTTACGCGAAGCCTGGCGTTTTTTCTGTTCCTCGAACCTGAACTTGCCATAATCCATCACCTTGCAGACCGGCGGCTCGGCTTGCGGCGAGATCTCGACCAGGTCGAGGTTCGCCTCGTCTGCGATCTTCTGGGCTTCCTCCAGCGGGATCACGCCAAGCTGTTCGCCCTCTGCGCCTACTACACGCACTTCCGTGGCTTCGATGTTATGGTTGAGCCGGTGTTTCAGTCTGTTTGCTGCAGCGATGTTCAGGTCTCCAAAATAGTGCGGCCGCGGCTCGCGATTTCTGCGTTCAGCCCCTGTGACAGGGCTTGCAAGGACAGGCTACCCAGATCCTTGCCGCTGCGCGTGCGCACGGCCACGGTATCCGATTCCGCTTCCCGGTCGCCAACCACCAGCAAATACGGGACGCGTTGAATTGTGTGCTCGCGGATTTTAAAGCCGATCTTCTCGTTTCTCAAGTCCGATTTGACCCTCACACCCTGATTTTTCAGGGTTTCTTCGACTTTTTTGGCATATTCGGCCTGATTATCAGTGATATTGAGCACCACGGCCTGGATCGGCGCCAGCCACAACGGCAGGGAACCCGCGTAATGTTCGATCAAAATGCCGATGAAACGCTCCAGTGATCCAAGGATGGCGCGGTGCAGCATCACCGGGACGTGCTTGCTGCCGTCCTCAGCGACGTAGGTCGCGCCCAGCCGCTCCGGCATGGAGAAATCGAGCTGGATGGTGCCCAGCTGCCAGACGCGTTCCAGGCAGTCCCTGAGCGAGAACTCGATCTTCGGGCCGTAGAAAGCCCCCTCGCCCGGCTGCAGTTCCCAGTCGAGCTTTTTGAGGTTCAGGGCTTCTTCCAGGGATTTTTCCGCCTTGTCCCAGAGATGATTGGCGCCGACGCGTTTTTCCGGCCGGGTGGACAGCTTGATGATCACTTCCTCAAAACCGAAATCCCGATACACCTCGAACAACAGGTCGATGAACGCAGACACTTCGTCGAGGATCTGTTCCTCGGTGCAGAAAATATGCGCATCGTCCTGCACGAAGGCACGCACGCGCATCAGGCCGTGCAGCGTCCCGGACGGTTCGTTGCGGTGGCAGGAACCGAACTCGGCCAGCCGCAGCGGCAGGTCGCGGTAACTCTTCAGGCCCTGGTTGTAGATCTGGATGTGCGCCGGACAGTTCATGGGCTTGATGGCAAAGGTGTGGTGCTCGGACTCGGTCACGAACATATCGTCCTGGAACTTTTCCCAGTGCCCGGACTTTTCCCACAGGCTGCGGTCGATCACCGAAGGCGTGTGCACTTCCTGGTAACCGTGGTCGCGCAGCCTTGCGCGGATATAATCCTGCACCTGCAGGTACACCTGCCAGCCATTGTCGTGCCAGAACACCATACCCGGTGCTTCTTCCTGGGTATGAAACAGGTTCATGACCTTGCCGAGCTTGCGGTGGTCGCGCTTCTCGGCTTCTTCCAGCCGGTGCAGGTAAGCCTTGAGCGCTTTTTTATCGCTCCAGGCGGTCCCGTAGATGCGCTGCAGCATTTCATTGCGTGAATCACCACGCCAGTAGGCGCCCGCCACTTTCATCAGCTTGAACGCCTTGATCTTGCCGGTCGAGGGTACATGCGGTCCGCGACACAGGTCGATGAACTCACCCTGCTGGTACAGGGAAAGCTCCTGGTCCGCGGGAATGTCGCTGATGATCTCGGCCTTGTATTCCTCGCCCATGTCACGGAAGAAGGCAATGGCCTCGTCGCGTGGCATTACCTTGCGCGTGACCTCGAAATTCTGTTTGGCCAGTTCGGCCATTTTCTTTTCGATCTTTTCCAGGTCTTCGGGCGTAAATGCGCGCTGGTAGGCAAAGTCGTAGTAAAAACCGTTTTCGATCACCGGGCCGATGGTGACCTGCGCCTCCGGGAACAACTCCTTGACCGCCTGCGCCAGCAAGTGGGCCGTGGAATGACGAATGACGTCCACACCCGCCTCGTCGCGCTCGGTGATGATGCTGAGTTCGGCATCCTGGTCGATGACATAGGAGGTATCGACCATTTTACCGTCGACACTGCCGGCCAGCGCCGCCTTCGCCAGGCCGGGGCCGATATCGGCAGCGACTTCGTGAACCGAAACGGGGTGATCGAAAGAACGCTGGCTACCGTCGGGGAGAGTGACTACAGGCATGTGTGCTTGCTCCAGTGGTGACCATTACGAGAGGCCACTTGAAAATTTGAAGGGTGCTTACGCTGTCATTGCGAGCGCTGCGCTCACAATGACCGTTGTAATAAAAATGGGGACAGATTTCAAATCTGTCCCCATAGCCTATCCAGTCTGGTAGGCGCGATTGGATTCGAACCAACGACCCCCACCATGTCAAGGTGGTGCTCTAACCAACTGAGCTACGCGCCTGAAGAGCGCGTAAGATACCGGATAATTTCCCTGATGTCATCCCGGCGCCGGGAGTCCCTCAGGCGCTGTCCTCCATCAACCCCAGGTTACTCTCCTGGATATGCCGGATCTGGTCACGGATCCGGGCCGCTTCCTCGAATTCCAGTTCCTGTGCATGCCGATGCATCTGTTTTTCCAGTTTTTTGACCTTTTTCGCCAGCATGGCCGGTGACAGCGAGGCATATTCCGTCACGTCCTCGGCCACTTTGGCAAAACGCCGGGCACCGCCGATACTGCCGGCATAGGCCCCCTCCATAATGTCCGCCACGGCCTTGCGGATGGACTGCGGGGTGATGCCGTGTTCCTTGTTATGGGCCAGCTGGCGCTCGCGGCGCCGCTCGGTCTCGCCAATGGCCCGCTGCATGGAGCCGGTCACCTGGTCGGCGTAGAGGATCGCCTTGCCGTTGACGTTGCGTGCGGCGCGACCGATGGTCTGGATCAGCGAGCGCTCGGAGCGCAGGAAGCCCTCCTTGTCGGCATCCAGGATCGCCACCAGCGAGACTTCCGGCATGTCCAGCCCCTCGCGCAGCAGGTTGATCCCTACCAGCACGTCGAACTCCCCCAGGCGCAGGTCGCGGATGATCTCCACGCGCTCGACCGTATCCACATCCGAGTGCAGGTAGCGCACCCGCACCCCGTGTTCGGCCAGGTATTCGGTCAGGTCCTCCGCCATGCGCTTGGTCAGGGTGGTGACCAGTACGCGTTCTTCCACCGCCACACGCTTGTGGATTTCGGACAGCAGGTCATCCACCTGGGTGCCGGCCGGGCGTACCTCGAGTTCCGGGTCCACCAGCCCGGTGGGGCGCACCACCTGCTCCACCACCGCGCCGGCGTGCCCGGCTTCGTACGGTCCCGGGGTGGCGGACACAAAGATGGATTGACCGATCACGCGTTCGTATTCATCGAAGCGTAACGGCCGGTTGTCCAGTGCCGAGGGCAGCCGGAAGCCGTATTCGACCAGGGTGGTCTTGCGCGAGCGGTCACCCTTGTACATGCCGCCGATCTGGGGAATGGTGACGTGCGATTCATCCACCACCACCAGCGCATCATCGGGCAGGTAATCCAGCAGTGTCGGCGGCGGCTCACCCGCCTTGCGGCCCGACAGGTAGCGGGAGTAGTTCTCGATACCGGAGCAGTAGCCCAGCTCGACCATCATCTCGATATCGAACCGGGTGCGCTGTTCGAGGCGCTGGGCCTCCACCAGCTTGTCCTCGTTGCGCAGCACTTCCAGGCGTTCCGCCAGCTCCGCCTTGATGAGATCGATGGAGTCCAGCAGGGTCTGGCGCGGCGTAACGTAGTGGCTTTTCGGGTACACCGTCAGGCGTGGCACGCGCCGCAGCACCTCACCGGTCAGCGGGTCGAAGTACGACAGGTTTTCGATTTCATCGTCGAACAGTTCGATGCGCACTGCTTCGTACTCGGATTCCGCCGGGTGGATATCGATCACCTCGCCGTGCACCCGGTAGGTGGCGCGCGCCAGTTCGACATCGTTGCGCGTGTACTGCAGTTCCGCCAGCCGCCGCAGGATGGCGCGCTGGTCGATACGGTCGCCGCGCACCAGGTGCAATACCATACTTAAATAGGAACGCGGATCCCCCAGGCCGTAGATGGCCGAGACCGAGGCCACCAGCACTGTATCGCGGCGTTCCAGCAGCGCCTTGGTGGCCGACAGGCGCATCTGTTCGATGTGCTCGTTGATCGAGGCATCCTTTTCAATAAAGGTATCCGACGACGGGACGTAGGCTTCCGGCTGGTAGTAATCGTAGTAGGAAACAAAATACTCCACCGCGTTGTGCGGGAAGAACTCCTTCATCTCGCCGTACAGTTGGGCGGCGAGCGTCTTGTTGGGCGCCAGGATCAGGGTCGGGCGCTGCACCTGCTGAACCACATTGGCGATGGTGAAGGTCTTGCCGGAGCCGGTGACTCCCAGCAGCGTCTGGTGCGCCAGCCCGGATTCCAGCCCTTCGACCAGCTGCCGGATCGCCTCCGGCTGGTCACCCGCCGGGGTCATGTCACAAACAAGGTTAAATTTATCGCTCACAGGGTTTAAGTAATACGTCCGCTTTCAGTATCATGGGCCGGGCTGAGACGGCCATTCAATAACAAGGAACCCCGGCGTGAACGAAATCACCCTGTCGCAACGTGTACAGCGGGTCAAACCCTCCCCCACCCTCGCCGTGACCGCCCGCGCAGCCGAACTGCGCGCCGCCGGCCAGGACATCATCGGCCTGGGCGCGGGCGAACCCGACTTCGATACGCCCGAACACATCAAGGAAGCCGCGATCCGGGCCCTGCGCCAGGGCGCCACACGCTACACGGCCGTAGACGGCACCGCGGAGCTCAAAAACGCTATTATAAACAAGTTCCGGCGCGATAACGGGCTCGATTACCAGCCCGACCAGGTGCTGGTCTCCTGCGGCGGCAAGCAGAGCTTCTACAACCTGGCACAGGCGCTGCTGAACCCGGGTGACGAAGTCATCATTCCGGCGCCCTACTGGGTCTCCTACCCGGACATGGTGCGGCTGGCCGATGGCGAACCGGTCATCATCAAGGCCGGCCTGGAAACGCGCTTCAAGATCACCCCCGACCAGCTGGAAGCCGCCATCACCCCGAAAACCCGCCTGTTCGTGCTCAACAGCCCGTCCAACCCGACCGGCGTCGCCTACACCCGGCAGGAACTGGAACAGCTGGCCGAGGTGCTGCTGCGCCACCCGCAGGTGCTGATCGCCACCGACGACATGTATGAACACATCCTCTGGACCGATGCACCGTTCGTCAACATCGTCAATGCCTGCGAAGCCCTCTACCCGCGCACCATGGTGCTGAACGGCGTCTCCAAGGCCTACGCCATGACCGGCTGGCGCATCGGTTACGCCGGCGGTCCCGGAATACTGGTCCAGGCCATGAAAAAGATACAGTCGCAGAGCACCTCCAACCCGGCCGCCGTCTCCCAGGCCGCAGCCCGGGAAGCGCTGGACGGCGACCAGGCCTGTATCACCCCCATGCTCAAGGCCTTCCGGGAGCGGCATGACTACGTACTACAGATGCTGAACACCTTCCCGGACGTACGCTGCACCGCCGCAGACGGCACCTTCTATTCCT
This sequence comes from Thiohalobacter sp., assembly GCA_026984515.1. GTDB lineage: Bacteria > Pseudomonadota > Gammaproteobacteria > DSM-19610 > DSM-19610 > Thiogranum. The sequence goes on from JALSRZ010000006.1 coordinate 55,094, forward strand.
TCCCGGATTTCAGCCAGGTGATCAACCGGCTGGACGGCATCAACGACGACGTGGAACTGGCCGAATATTTCCTGCAGAAGGCCGGGGTTGCACTGGTTCCCGGCTCCGCCTTCGGGGCACCCGGGTACCTGAGAATCTCGTTTGCCACCTCCATGGAAATCCTCGAAGACGCGCTGGGACGCCTGAAAAAAGCCATCGGCGGCTAAGCCGACCAGCCCGGCGATTTGTTGACCGGATTGGGCGAGTTCCGTATTATCCCTCCCCTTCGCGAAATGCGATTCCCCGGTAGCTCAGTCGGTAGAGCGGGTGACTGTTAATCACTAGGTCGGCAGTTCGAGCCTGTCCCGGGGAGCCAAACAAGACGAAGGCCGATATTCCCCATATCGGCCTTTTTTGTGCCCGGTCGGGGGGCAGGCGCGCCGGGATATCGGGGCAACTCATGTGGATTTAATGAATGAATACGACCGAAACAAACAAAATGATTGATCAGGCCTTTGCCGCAGTGGAACAAGGCAAGCTGGCGGATGCGGAACAATTGTTCGCCCGGGCTTGCGAAATGGACGGCAATAATAGCGAGGCCTGGATGATGCGGGGCGCGATTCAGCTTGAGTACGGCGCAACGGAAGTGGCATCTGATTATCTGGATCGGGCTCTCGAACTGGATCCAGATAATATCGAGGCCCATTTCACGTTGTGCAAACTCTTTCTAGCCGATGAGCGCCTGGAAGAAGCCATCGCCAGTGGCCGCAAAGCGGTAGAACTCGACAGGAATTACGGAGAAGCCTGGTTAACATTAGGGTTAACCTATGCGAAAACCGGCCAATACCAGGACGCTGAACAGAGTATACGGATTGCCACTACCCTGCTGCCTGAATCGGCTGAGGCCAAAATCGCCCTTGTAAATGCACTGAGATGTCAGTCCAGGCTGGAAGAGGTTGTGCCCGTCTGTGAGACAATCCGTATCGGAAACCCCGATCAGTCATATATCTGGCACAGCCTGGGACTGGCATACCAGGAGTTACATATGCTGCAGGATTCCGAGCAGTGCTTTGCAAAAGCCATCGAACTGGACCCCCGTTACGCAGAAGCCTATTGCAGCCTGGGAGAAGTAAATGCCGCACAGGGGAACGGCCGGCAGGCGATGGCCTTCTACAAAAAATCCAGGGAATTCGACCCCACGATTCCCCGCCTTCATTTTAAACTCGGCCAGGTATTGCTTTTTAACAGTTCCGATGAGCATCAACGACTGCTACGGCAACTGCAACGGGACCATGTATACAGCGATGCCGGCGAAGCCGGCAATATAGCTGCAAAGCTGGCCGAAAATGTGCAATACGATGATCCTCCAGCACTGGCCAGCCTGGTTCAGTTCTTTTCCGACTTTGATCCCGAAAAACTATACCCCACGGCATGGTGGTCCAGTGCCTTGCAGCAGTTCGGACCACCGGAGCTGGCTTCTGACACAGTGATGCGCAGTGTGTTCTCGGCTGTCTTCAGCTGGTCGCTTCCCTGCAAGGAAGCACTGGATGCGATAGTGGATTTTGCCGCAGAATCCAGGATAGCCTCTTACGGATCCGGGGCAGGTTACTGGGAGTACTTGCTGGGCAGCCGATATGGTGTCGACATCGCTTGCCATGACATGGAACTGCGCCACCGGTTTATCGAGATGAAGGAACAACGACACACGGACACGGTGATCAACCCATCGGATACTGTTTTTCTTTCCTGGATCCCTGGAGAATCCAGTGACGGTCTGGGTATAGAATCCTTGCTGGACCAGTTACAGACCGGGCAGAAGCTGGTGCTGGTCGGTGAACCGGCGGACAGACTGGGACAGCCACGCACCTGCGGGACCGCCCGCTTCTTTCAATTCCTGCGCAATAACTTCGAACAGCATGCAACCATCCCGCTCGCTAACTATGCCTACCTGGAAGACTGCGTGGAACTGTTTACGAGAAAATCCTCGTAACCTGCAGGAAGGAACCGCTGAAGTCAACACGGCTTGATGCAGGTCAGTACCATCTCGCGCTAATGGGCGTATCTTTACTACAGAAGGAATAAAGGCAGGAAGTCCTCCAGTCATAAGTGAGGAGGGTGAATCATGAAATCACGTCTTTGGGGCATTATCAGCACCTGCTTCATTACTCTGGTTACAACATTATCCAGTACAGCGATGAGCCAACCGTTGGCGGCCCGTCTTCCCGAGGTTTCCGGCGGAGGCAATCCCGGGGCGGTTCCGATCGCCGTGTGGGTGGTTATTATTGGTCTGATTGGGTTGGTGGGCATCGCGAGAAGGAACTCGACCGGGAGGTAGCTGCTGCGCCGGCCACAGCGGATTATTGTGCCATATGCGGAAATGGTTATGTCGCCACTGTACACTGGCGCTATAATCATGTCGCCAGGGGTTCATTACGCAAGGAAGTTCCATGGAAGGGCGTATTGTAAAGTTGATTGAGCTGTTAAGCCGGATTCTTTGCGACACTCGCTGTGAACAGCCTGCAGACGCAGCCTATCTGTTTGCCCAGACGGAAGACAATCAGGATTCGGTTTTATCGGCGGCCGGCGAACTTCTGGATAAACATCTGGCAAGGAAAATACTGATTCTGGATACAAGTGCCCGGAGTGGCTACCCCGGCTTTGAGCACTGGCAACAGAAACTGAATGCATCAGGAGTTGCCGACAAATATATACAGGGTGTGAGTCTTGCTGGAGACTGCCCCCTGAATACACTTATTGAGGCGGAAGCAATGGCAGATCATGCCAGGCTAAATGGTTATGAAAGCCTGTACATTGTTGCTGCACCATTCCACCAGTTGAGGGCGTACATGACAGGCGTGACTGCGCTCATGCGACGCTGCCCGGGGCTAAACCTGTACAGCTATGTCGGGAATCCACTGCCCTGGCAGGAAAATGTGGTGCATTCACAGGGGGAACACCGGGGAGAAAGACGGACTTTGATCAGCAGTGAACTGGAGCGCATCGAGAAATACCAGGGAAAAGGTGACCTGAAATCCATTGACGGCGTACTGGAATACCTGAACAACAGGGCACCGCAAGATTGAAGCGGGATCATCAAATACTGGATTTTCCGGTTCCCTCATTACTAACGAAACACAGGAAGTATTTGTGAATCGTCGTAGACGGTGACTGAGTGGGCGCATTGACCAGAATTTTTTGGCAATCAGAGTTTCCTGAAACAGCATGATGCCGCATACACAAAAAGGGCCTGTATGCTCGGTCAGGTGGTGGTACTACGTCATCGTCCCTGTCATTTCCACTCTACTGACCGTAGCGCTCATTGAGGCAGGCTTCACGCTGTTGCACCCGGTTCCTTTCTCCATAGAAAGTAATATGTATTTTTCCCCCGATCCATTTACCGGTTACCGATTGAAGCCCAACGCAAACGGTTATTTTCAACACCGGATACCCGCCCGAACCAACCGATACGGACATCGGGATGAGTTTGTTCCAATGGAGAAACCTGTGGGCACTTTCAGAATCCTGTTGCTGGGCGACTCTTTCACGGTTGGTGCCAGTGTTGCCGAAGACGACACCTACGCAGAAGTTCTCGAAGTGCTTTTGAACAAAATAAGCGCAGCGCCTGTTGAAGTCATTAACGCCGGAGTCGGGGGATGGGACCCGTTTCAATATGCGCAGTACTATAAACATTACGGACGCAACTTCTCCCCCGACCTGGTTCTTGTCGGTTTTTTTGTTGGGAACGATACCTACAGCCAGATAACAGACATCCATCAGACAAGGACAGCCGTTCTTGGACGGCGGGTAACCAGAGAGGCTACGATGGATCCTCTCATTCGCCTTAAGGTGTTCTTATACAACCATTCCAATATCGCACGACTGGCCTGGAACCGGGGACCAACCATAGAAAACGTCACACGGAAAGACTGCGCTGATTTTTCCACGCAGTATCTTGCCATACAGCGCAGCCGGCTGAACAATCACCTGAAACGGTCAGGCCGCCAGGAAAACCGCGTGATAAACAGCATCCACCAGATCAGCGAGATCAGGAAACTTGCCGATATGGATTCCATACCGCTGGTGGTTTTACTGTTTCCCGATGAAAACCAGGTTAACGAGCGTCTTCAACAGGTCCTGCTGGCCGACGGAGACCGTGAGAAATATGATTTTGGCATGCCACAATCAATGCTCCTGGATTTGTTCAGCGAAGCAGGGATTCCCGCCGTAGACCTGCTGCCCTTTTTTAAAAACGATGCCCGCTGTCTGTACATGAATGACACGCACTGGACACCGAGTGGACATGCGCTGGCGGCGAGGGTCATATATAACTATATAGTCAATGAAAATCTGATGTCTGGCTCCGCGCCACGGAAGCAGTCGTCGGTCAAAGACTAGTGCACCGAACGCCGGTAGTCGCGGGTAACACCCTTGTCATCACGGCACAGCACCTGGTCGGGACGGGCCAGCCGACAGGACATAGTGTACTCGCTGATTTGCCAGCCGGTCTCGGTGGACAGGGCCGCTTCCCTGGCACTGTCCGAATCATCCTTCAGCAGTTTAACCAGGGTGCGGTAGGACAACTGGAAACGATTTCCATCCGCAAACCCCTTCAGCGTTGTCTCTACCTTGTACAGTGCCGGACCATACCGGGTCTTGATGTTCTGTGGAACGCTCAGGCAGGCGAGCTGTTCGCCCTGGCTGTTGCAGTAGGTAACTTTAGAGGGCAGCAGGGACGCGGGTTTACCACGACTGGACCATTGCCCTTCCAGCAGCATCGCCCTGAGCCGCTCGCGCGGGCTGCGTTTCGGCACAACCCGGGGGGTCGCTGTGGTCGCAACCCTGACCGGCGCCCGGGGCTTGACCGGGGCCGCAGGCGGTGCCGGTTTTTTTACCGGGACTGCCGTTTTTCGGCTGGTCTCCGCCTGGTTCAGGTTCATTGCCAGGCGCAATTCTGCTTCACGCCGCAAGCGCGCCTTCTCTGCCTCGACGGCAGCCGCATCCACTTTATCCACTTTGGCAGGCTCGGGTTCAGGCGTTTCAACTGCCGGCTCGGGCTTTGCAGCAATCTCCGCAGGTTCGTCCGCCCTGACTGCTTCCCCGGAGCCGGCAACCGGCTCTGAAGATGTCGGGGTAGCGCCTTTTTCAACCTCGGCGGCCGGTGCTTGCGCTATGGGTGGTGGCGAACGGGTATCTGCTGCACTCACGGAAACATCCGCTACTGCTACCGCTTGCTCCGCGTTCTCCTCGCTACCGGCATCCACCTTCGCGTCTGCATCTGCGCCAACATTGTCCCCCATACCGGCATCCGTAACCGGCGCTTCCCGACCGGTATCCAGCTGTTCGGCCAACGGCAACCCCGTGGTTTCGCCACCCGGCCCGGGCTGCTCCACCGGTGCCGGAACCTCCCCGGTAACCCCGCTATTCAGCGGTGCATTGAACGTCACCTGGGGCGTGGCTTCATTGTTCTTGTCGAGCAGGCCCAGCAAGTCAAAGCCCGTATCCCCGTTATAAACCGTCCATGCAATCCCGACGAATACCGCAATGGCAGCGACCTTGCCCCACGGCTTCTTTGCCGCCGTGGATTCCGGTACCGGTGCAGGCGGGGCTGCGCCAATGGTTGGCTCCCTGCGCATGGTCGGCTCGATGCGCCGCTTGCGGCCACTCACCTGGGCGGGCGTAACCTGTTCAGGCGACTTCCTTTTACCGCCGAAGCGAGGTGATGCCTTGCGGGAGGGTTGCGTTGGTTCCGTTGCCGGCCCGGACTTTGCCGGTTTGCGCCGGAACTTTTTGGCCTTCCGTTTTGTGGCAGACTCATCGGCCGTCGGTACGGGCGCTGCGTTCATGTCCCTGCGTGGAAGACTGCGCACCGGCGCGTCTGCACCCTGGTCAGGCTCGCCTGGCGCCGGCTCCCGGCTTTCACCTTCGGATTCCGGGGACAGCAGGAACTCCTTGTGCAACTCCTCGATGACCGTCCGGGCATCTTCGGTGACCAGCGCGTGTTTCTGCTCCAGCCCCCCGTAGAGGAACAGGCGGTTGCAGATCAGGTTGATCCGGCGCGGTATACCGCCACTGTAGCGATGGATCAAACGCAAGGCACCCTCGTCGATACTCGGGTCGCCCTTCCAGCCAACGCGCGACAGGCGGTGTTCGACGTAGTCGATCACCTCGTCCAGCCCCAGTGGCTGCAGGTGTGAAGCGGCAATCAGGCGCTGGTGCAGGTGCTCCATACCGGGCTTGCGCAACATCTCCAGTAACTGTTCCTGGCCCACCAGGAAGATCTGCAGCAACAGCTGGTGGTTACGTTGCAGGTTTGCCAGCAGGCGCAGTTCTTCCAGGGCCGCGGCACTCAGACCCTGTGCCTCGTCGACAATCAGGATGACGCGCCGTCCCTTGTAGCTCTGCTGGTTGAGAAACTGTTCCAGCTCCTGCAACAGGCCGGGTTTACTGGTGTCTTCCGGGTGCAGGTCAAACAGGTTGACGACCATCTGCAGCAGGTCGCGGGATTCGAGCTGGGTACTGGTGAGGGTGGCGACCTCGATGTGCTCCTTGTCCAGCCCCTCCACCAGGTCGCCGATGAGGGTGGTCTTGCCCGTGCCCGGCCCGCCGGTTACCGCGATGAACCCCTCGCCCTGGAAAATCGCATACTGCAGGTACGCCCTGGCATTGGCATAACTGCTGTGCGCCAGGGAAAAGCGATGATCCGGACTCAAGCGGAAGGGCTCGCCCGTCATCTTGTAATAGGTTCTGTATACGTCGAGCATCGGTTCTGTATTGTCCCGGCCAGGGTCCGGAAATGCGCACCACTCCGGCAGCTAACCCACTGCGATCTATGATATTATTGCGGCTGAAGCGCCCCCAGCTGTAGCGCATGCCTTGTCAGCCAGCAGATCACATTAACATATTACAGTAACCTGAAGAACTATAGCGGAAAATCCTGCCGGGCAGCACAAAAATGCTTGACTTGACAACGAATTACGCGGATTCTTTACCGAATCTGGATACTTGGAGTCCGCCGCGGCGTGCCTCCGGAGAACACAATTCTATGAAAAATCCCGTCGTCCAGTTCCTGTTGTGGGGGCTATTCCTGAGTTACCCCGCCTTTGGCCAGGAGGCCATCCAGATCGAGATTGACAGCGCACCGGTCGAGGTGGAAATCCAGAAACCGGAACCCGCTACACCTCCCAAACCGGAAACCACCGCGGAACAGCAGACTGCGGAGACTGAAGAAACGCCCGGCACAGAAGAACAAACCGCGCAGAGCGGTATGAGCCGCGGGCAGACCGTAGGGATTGCCATCGGCGCGGTGGTCGCAGCCGGGCTGGCGTTGCTGGCTGGCGGGGGTGGTGGTGGCGGTGGCGGGAGCAGCACACCGCAGCACTGACCTCCTGATCGACATGACAGGTTCCATACTACCCGCCACCCTGCACCAGTTGTTCCGGTCGGCGTTCCAGCACCCCGATTCCAGAAGGCACCGGTACCGCCGGTAAAATTCAGCACATCATCTTTAAATCATTTTTCCGGCGCATATTCTGCAAGTAATCTGTGTGCATTCTTTCAATGAGCTCCTGCCAGTTTGGCGCCTCGTAACCGGTAGCCGCCCTGAAACGCCCGGCATCCAGTGATCGATCGATCACTGGATGATCTTTCGAAACCACCTCAATGATCTTGCCATACACCCGTGCCACCTGTTGCAACAACTCCAGCTTGCTGATCGGGTCAGCTGCGACATGATATAAGCCTCTCAGACCGGTATCGGGAATGATGACATCACGCACCAGCTGTGCAAGAACAACCGTCGGCAAACCGGAAAATATGGCCCGGGAAAATCCACCGCAGCTTTGCTGCCGACCGAGAAACCAGTCGATCAGCCCCTCGGCGCTATCCAGCGCATGCCCGATTGCCGAGGTGCGCAGGGTAATCACGCGAGGGCCATGCACCTCGCCCAGCAGTTTGGACAAACCGTACAGATCCCTGGCATCAGCCAGGTCCGTCTCCCGGTACTGCCCCTTTTCACCAGAGAATACGCAATCGGTACTAAAATGCACCAGGCGGGCACCGGCGGTATCGCACAGTCCGGCCAGACGATGCGGCAACAGGGCATTCAGGGGTATAGCCTGCAAGGGGTCACTGGCGCCTGGCAGCTGCTTGATCAAACCTATACAGTTGATCACCACCTCGGGAGCGACGCGCTCAAACACGCCCGCCAGGACACCCTCACTATTCACATCGATACCCGTCAGCAGATGCGCTGCAACCCGGTGCGGGAAGAGCGGTATGGTGTCGGCCGAACGCATGGTCCCGAACACCTCATGCTCCCCGGGTTCAGAGAGCACCCGGAGCATTGCATTCCCCAGCATACCGCTGGCACCCAGCACCAGCAGCTTCATCAGGCAGCCGCTTGCCGCGATGCAAGTGAACGGAAGTGGTCCAGCAACTGGTCGACCAGCAGATGGCGGTCAAAGTGCTGGCGGAAATACCGGCATCCGTTGCTGCCCAGCCTGTTACGCTCTTCAGGCGTCATCCTGAACAGGGTCAGGACTGCTTCCGACAGGGCCTTTGCATCACTGGCCGGCACTGCCAGACCGGCATCCGCCTCGATCACCATACGCGCACCTTCGCCATTGAGACTCGCCAGGACCGGCCTTCCGGCGGCCATATAGCTCTGCAGTTTGCTGGGTACCGTGGCGGAAAAAACCGGATCATCGGTCAGCGTCACAAGCAGTGCCGACGCCTGGCGGAAAATGCAGGGCATGGCAGCCAGCGGATAGCGACCGGGAACCGACACATTACGCAGACCACGTTCCTGTACTTCGCGACACAACCATTGCCTGCGCGCACCTTCACCCAGCATGACAAAATGTATATCCGGATAGCTCTTCAATAAACAGGCTGCTTCGACAACCACGTCAAGTGCCTGCACCGTACCGATGTTGCCGGCAAATACAACCGGGAAGCAGGCATCCAGGCCCGGCACCTGCAGTTCCGACGCTTCGCCCACGCCACAGAAAACGGCATCGACGGAATTCGGGTAATATACAACCGGCCTGCCGGGCGCCAGCTCCTTGACAGCGGAAAGGTAAGCGCGCGACTGCACCAGCACAAGGCTGGAGTGACGATAGATAAAACTGACAATGCGTCGTACAACAGCCAGTATGTGCCGGTTTCGCACATAGCCGGTAGCCGCCAGGCTCTCCGGCCAGAGGTCCTGCACCCACACCACCACCGGACACCCCTTCAGGCGACCAAGCAACAGGGCCGGGATCGCCTGCAGCAGCGGCGAGGACGCGTACACGAATATCACATCGTAGCGACGGCCACGCAGCAACCAGGGAGCAAACAACAGCCCGGAAAAGATAAAGGACAGATAGTTAATGACCAGTCGGAATGCCGTGGCTGACCCCCGGGAGGCAAGCGGAACCCGAAACACGGAAACCCCGGCACGTTGCTCCCGTTGACAACCCCAGCCACGATAACCGGGGTAGTAGCGCCCTTCTGGATAGTTAGGCTTGCCAGTGAGCACATCGACCTCCTCGCCGCGCTCGGACAAAGCCTGGGCCAGATCATTGATCCGGAAATCCTCGGGCCAGAAGTGCTGGGTCGAGACCAGGATCCTCACGGGCGCAGGATTCGTTCCAGAAACTGGTCGGCCGTCATTACCGGCGCAAGCGGCTCGGGGCAACCCAGAAAACGGCGTACTGCGCGCGCTATCGACAAAGCCGAGCCAGCGTCGAAGGTCTCCGCCGGGGTTACCAGGTCGCGCACATAATCCAGCTCGGATGCCACAACAGGCAAACCACAGGCTTTTGCCTCAAGAAGTGGCAGACCGAATGACTCCGATGTCGAGGGGAAAATCAGCGCGCGCGAATGCCTGTACAAATTCAATACCTGCTCCCGGGACAATCCGTCCGGGTTCTCAATGCGCAGCTTGTTGTCCGCACACAGCTGCGCCACCCGGTCGAGCAGTCTCCTGTTTTCCGGCCCAATCGTCAATACCAGTGACGGGAATAACCCTGCCTCCGCGAGCAGTAGCCACGCATCAAGCAAACGGTCATGATTCTTGTGCGCATCCCCTGCGGCCACATACACGAAATCATATTCGCCGGCGCCCTCTTCGCAATCCTGGTCAACAATCACTGAATCGGCAAACGGCAATATGCTTACTTCCGGGTCTGCTCCGTGCCATTTGCGCAACTCCCGGGCCATCGTACCGGTCTGTACCACGTATTCATCCACGCGGCGCCGGAACACTTTTGTGATCAGGCGTTCAAGAGCGATACGCAGCGCAATTTTCAGTGGAAACTGCCGCAGCGAATTGACACCAAGCAGATTTCGATTTTGCTGGAATACGACTACCCTGCCGTGCACCGGAAACAGCGGCGGCAGACCGTTAAAGCAAAGTATCACATCACCGCTCTGACTCGTGCGCCACAATCGCCATTGCGCCACAAACCTCGCCAGCCCTGTCCGGTTAACATAATGTACTTCAAGCCCCTGCGGCAATCTCAACCGATGCCGTGTACGTGCATCCAGCTGCGCCCATTGCAATGCGGCCGGTGCTGCATTCAGCAAGTCCTGCAACAATACAAATCCACCTCCCGTATGGACATTTGGAGCATGCAACAGCAGACGCATATTACCTGCTTGCTCCACGCTTACAGACATCCACCTTACCCAATCCCTGCGGAAACATCCGTCGAACGTCATTCCTGGCACGGTTATCCAGCGATGATACCACGCGGCGCACTCCTTGATCTGGCCGCGCACTGAAAGGGGTAACGTGAGAACAGGTTTCTCCGACAGGCGATACGGAAGAGAAATAGTAATTTGAGATACAGCAACGGCGCGTATCTGTGACAGCTGAACTCATCACCGGCCAACAGTTACAACAGGGCGGGCCATCCTTACCAGAAGGGGAATTGATCCTGGTAGATGTTTGAACCGTATTCATAAACTATCCTTCAACCATTTATGCTACTATTGTTTTTTCTCGAAAAAGCCAGGCTGCCATAAAATGAAATATGAGCGCGATTGGAATTATGCCGATGGCTCCTGATACGAACCATGCATCCTGCTGGATAGCCGAAAATAACCCAAGCCATATTACTGGCACATAGGCTAGTCGTAAAAAGGCTAACTTACGTTTTGCGTATACCTCCCACGCCCAATAAAACGCACCCATGAACAGGGATGTGAACACCGCAAGCGGCCAGCCGCCATTCCAGTACGCCTCAGCAAACATCCCGGGAGCACTCTGACTGTCCGGATTCCCGTCGACTAGCTGATTAAATTCGAATCCCGGGGTCATAATTGGCTTCTCGGGATAAATAATTCTGGGAATAAATACATAAAGTGCCAATGCGAAGGTGTCGCCTGAACGACCCTGGTCATAAGCCGTCATGGCGAAGGATTGAGCATTTGCGTAATTCAAGCGGCACCACCAACTCTGCACTCCGGGGAGAAGGTCCGCCGCATCGTCCCTGCCGCTGCGCGCAAATTCTTCGAGCGCGGACTGCACGTCAGACAAACTTGTCAATCCCTTTACGCCGTAAGCCATGCGAGCGATGGTAACCAAAGGTGTCAGCACAACTCCATATAGCACGGCACCCATCAGCCCGATAATTACAATCCGTTTGAATCGTATCCCGGTCAGAACCGCCGCCAGCATAAGCGCGACCCCTACTTTCAATATTGCAAGTTTACTCAACGTAACAAATGCACTCCCTCCTTCAATAAATAACAACACATAAAAAGGAAGTGCAAATTTTTTCTTGTCAGATCTATACAAAATAAACAGGGGGACAAGCGCCAACGTCGATAGCACCGAAAAATACTCAATACTTCCGGGTAACACCACGTCCAACAACCCCAAAGCTCGCGGAAGTACAAGCAAAAACTTAATAGGAAGACCGATCAAAACAAAAATAACAGAAACTCGCCATAAAGCGTGTCGAACATCCTTCCGATGATAGTCTGTCGTTATTTGATCAGAACGACTTCTTGCAAGAACTTTTCTGAGCAGTATATACATACCCATTACGGAAATTATTCCCGCAAGGTTAAGCAGATTTGCTCGATATAGCTCTCCGCTACCAACATAATAGTAGGCATCGGAATAATCGATGGATTCTTCCGTACCGAAATAATAAAGCAAAGGGCCAAAGCCATAATAAGAAGCTGCAGTAAGTAGGAACCATGTAATAGGAAACCATAGCCGAACCGGTGAAACTGCAATACTGGTGGCTGCCGCACCCAAGCAAGCCACGAGAATCACGAATAAGGTTATCAGATTAACGAATCGCATCCAGTCAGGGTCGGAGCCCGCCAGAAAATACACAGGCAGCCAAGCCAGCATAAAAAAAGTAACCGCGGGAAACGAAAATATTCGCTGTATAATCACGAGCGATTTCCACCTTCTGGATTCACTTTGGCCATAATATTTGAGAGCTGTTCGGCACTTGAATACCCACTGCGCAAACACCTCTCACGACCGGCCATCGCTATTCTTTTACGCGCTTCGTCATTTCCCAGATAAAACCGTATTTTCTCTTTCAGCTCTTCATCATCTCCGAAATATTCGGCTTCCTTACCTTCTTCGAACAAGGCGAGGTGATCATCCGTGCGTTCGGCCAACAGGAATATCCCCATTGCCGGAATTTCAAAGCTGCGGGTTGTAGTGGTCTCGGGTATATGCTTGCCAAGCAGCCCCAACGCGATTTTCGTGTTTGCGAGGGCGCGCAGGTAGTCCTCCCCCCAGGCGCCGTTACCGCAAACATAGGGGCATATCCACTCATTCCTTTTCGCATATTGTGGCCAATAGTTCCCCCATACTCGCAAGCGCCCAGCCACTTCACTTGCAGCCTTCAGGCGTGCTGCATAGTGGGCTTGGCAGTGCCCGACAAAGCAGACGTCGGAAGCCCAAAGGGCTGCATTTTCTGGCCTTTGTCTATATGAAATAAACCTTGGATCGAAACCTTGCAGGGCAAGCACTATCTCGTGAGCACCATAAATCCTGTACTTTTTCAGTTCAAATGGTTTGGTGGTTACAATCCAGTCGTAAATGGGAATACACTGCCGAAAATGCCGGGACCGATTATCATCAAAATGTGCATCGGGCGTGTAATGTAACAATCGTCCTTGCATCTGCTCTCGAATCGCTTCCAGCGTCTCTGGATAAATCCAGCGTCCCTTGTCAACCCAGACCAGGTCACTCGAACCAATTGAGCGGGAATGAGCGATCAGCGCCCGGTTCATTCCCCGGACATGTGGGCCGGAGTTTATACGATGCGCCAGTGAACGAAATACGCGATTTCCGCCCGTAGTCCAGGGAGAAGTGTCGAATGATACAACCTCATGCCCCAGGTTCCGTAACGTGTGCATACGTTCCCGACACGTCCCGCCCTCCCAAAGCTCGCCAATATAATAAATACGCATCAGGGATCCTTGATCCCCGTAATCAGGAACACCCGTGTGAAGACACGATGCCCCGTGCTCCCGGTTTCTATCAGGTTCCAGATCATAAGTTGCAGGCGAATAACCTGCCACAGCACAAAGCGGATGCTGGAAACCAGGGAAAGACCATAAGGCGGTGGGTCACACTCCCGTGCTTCGTAGTTGCCAAACCCGGCCACCCGTAACAGGCGGCCCAGTGCATTCGGGTTAAAGCCTATCTCGTGGCTGAAGTCACCATATCGAGCTTGCACACCCCACGGGACCCCTGCATTGGGGGTTTGCAAGATCAAACGACCGCCGGGTTTCAGTGCAGCGTAGGCTGCGTCCAGGAAGCGCAGCGCTTCATCCTTGTATAAATGCTCGATGATGTCGAAGCCGGTAATCAGGTCGAACTGACCGGAATTCGCTTGCAAAAATCCGATGACGTCGCCGGACGTGACATCGGGCGTGATCTGACGCGACAATGCCACCTGATCCGGGCTGATATCCACGCCTTCTACCCGCTGATAGCCCTGCTCAACAAAAAAATGCAGGAGTTTGCCTCCGCCACAGGCGAGATCCACGATCCTTGCAGTCCTGCTCTCAGGCAACCAGCCCCGCAAGTGGTAGCGCCGCGCCTTTCCCCACCGCAGCGATTCGATGTGATCGAAGTTTTCGGGCGCATCCTGGAAGTTTTTTCCATAGCTGGCGTAGATACGCTCGCGGTAATTTGATGATTGATCATTTATTTTCATATCACGCTTTATGCAGTCAGAGTCTCTCAATAGTAGACGGCCTGATGGCTGGCAGCCAATGCCGCGCCATTCGGAATGACATAATCAGCTGCACACCATAGTAGAGAGAAATCGCAACAGCGGCGCCTATCAGCCCCGCCCATTCGATGCAGATAAAACCAACAACGATGGCCAGCAAAGACCCGGTAGACTCAACCAACAGAATACTTCGTGTGGCCTCGTTGGCATAACAAACCCTGTTTGCCACATGGGCGAGAATGAGCAGCGCGTAACCACCGACAATCCAGGGCAACAGATAGGATACACTGCGGTATAGTTCTCCCAGGAGAATATGAGCCAGCCACGCATGCCCGATCCAGGCGAGTGCGATAGCCGTCAGGGAGCCCAACACAACCAACAACACCCATTTTCGCAAGTAGTTGTCGGCACGCTGATGCTCCCTCTTGACCAGTGCATTCTGGTAAGCCGGGCGAATCGTCGTTTCTAAAATCCCGCCAAACATCAGCATGGGACGACTGGCAAGGCCGTATATAGCCACATACAGGCCCACGTCCGCTGGGGAAAGAAGCGCACCGATCATGTAGCGGTCTGCCATGCCGGAGACCCAGCCGAGCAGACCAAGCGGCAGAAGCGGCAAGGAATATTTCCAGAACCGGTCAACAAGAGCGGGGTGTTCCGTGATTGTGGCATGCCCTGTTCTGTCGCGCGGAACAGATCTTCGCATAACGGCCCAGACACACAATGACGCCAGCAGGAATCCGGCAAGCACCAGGGTTACGCTTACGCCCATCAGTTTCACCAGAAACCATGCCAGGAGTGGCCGCCCCCATGCTTCAGCAACCGCCCATATTCCATAGGCACGATGATTTTCTACCGCATTTAACAATGAGGTATTCTGCATTCGGGCAATCTCAACAGCAACCAGTGCAGCCAACAAGCCCAGGATTGTCATAGTGGCCCAGCCAAACACCAACGCCGCCGTTGCGCCCGTAAGAAACACCGGTAGCGTCCATGTAATAAGTTTGACCAGTTGTTCGCGGGCCACCGTCTTCACGAGCCCACCATTCCCCTGCAAGGCATACTCGGGGTAGTAGCGCAGCAGAGCCTGCATGGTTGAATTGGCCAGACCGGCGGCGGCGAGTGCGACGATACCCAGCCACAGACTGAATTCTCCAAAAACCGCCGGCGGCAAAATTTCTGTCAACAGGCGTATCCCCGCCAACTGTCCGAATACCGCCAAACCTTGCAAGCCGGCAAGCCAGGCGCCATCCGACAATAACGAGCGTCCTCTCATTTCAATTTTTGGCTGCAATAAAATGTTTCCCGTGCATCGATGGCATTAGCGACTTATTTTTATGTGAGCGCCAGTTTCTTGTAGAGGGAAAGATACTGATCACTGATCGTGGCGGAAGAATATCGTCTGACATTATGTAAACCACTCTCAATAAGATAATTACGGTAAACCGGATCACAAATAATCCGCTGTATGCCTTCACGAATCTTCGACACGTCAAGTGAATCGACAAGACAGGCCCCGTCGCCTGCCACCTCGCGCATAGGTGACATATTGGTGGTGATCACTGGACGGCCTGTTGCCTGGGCTTCAATAATCGGCACCCCGAACCCCTCGCCCAGCGAAACAAAAGATACAACATCGCATCTGACGTATTGTTCGTACAACGCTTCATGGGTTATCCCGACAAGGTTTTCATAGACAACAGCACATTCAGCCAGCTTTTTCTTTATCCGATCGTCAAGATTACCAATCAACACCAGGCGGCAATGCACGCCTTTCAGGGCTTCCACCAGACGCTCAGTATTCTTGTTAGAGCTTGTGCCGACCTGAAGGATCACAGGGCATTCCTGCACGAATGGCTTTGCCACGGGCCTGAATATGGCGCCATGGCAATTCCCGATCACTTCGATACGCTTATCTTTAATGCCAAGGTGTTGGGAAACATTCTCACTGGTTTCGCTTGATATGGCGGTTACTACTCCAGCGCTCCGAATTGGCAAGATCAACCAGATCCATTTGTACAGACACCGCTTGATCCCTCGCAGGTCATACAGATAGTGGCGAAGATCATGAATAGTGAGGACTGTTTTCCTGCCCGGGAGCAGATTCACCATGTAATGGATGTCGCCTGTCACATGGTAGATATCGGCATTCAACTTCCGCAGTTGCCACGCATCCACGAGCAATCGGCTCCGTGGGCCTGCCACATATTCGACAACCTCGATCTGTTTACCCAGTTCGCCAGCAACGGTATGGAAAAGCTCTTCGATGCTGTAAGCGCCCTGTCGCTGCTGCCGGTAAATGATCACGACTTTCATGATGAATCGTTCCAAACGCGGGGAACAGGCAATATAAACGCTCTTTTTGTCCGACGGAACCACTACCTGGCGATCCGCCATCCTTCCCGTCAGGCAGCACTGGTCTGACCGGCTGCACCCTATTACAGCGGGGATTAATTATTCGGCCGCAGACCGAGTTCTCTGGTGCCGTACAGCATTCAGAAACAAGGCCAGGATCACACCCGTCACAATGCCTGATACAGCGCCCAGGAGCATATACAGTTTCATAACAGGTCTGAACGGCTCATCCGGAACCACAGCGGGATCGATAATCCTGAAAGCATACTCCTCGGTAATGTTGGCGAGAATAATCTGTTTCATTTCTGACTCTATCAGGTGGTTGACCACTTCCTGGAGCTCCACCACACTGGTTTTGCCACGCTGCTCGCGAAGATAGGCGATGGCCTTCTCGGACTCCGTGACCGCTTTTTTGCGCAGCATCTCGTTGACCCGGCGCACCAGCTCATTGGCCCAGTATGCAGCCTGTTGCGGATTCTTCCATTCAATCGACAGCCTTACCAGGCCGGTTTTCCGATCTTCCGAGATTCTGCGTATTTTCCGGTCAAACAGTTTCCAGGCATCCTCCCGGGTAGGAATATCTTCCGGGTCGCTGTCCTTCCAGCGCTGGTTTTCCTCATCCCAGTCGTCGTAGAACAGTACCGGCAACAGTTTCTCATCCTTGATAAACTGTTCAGTAAATTTCCGTGACCCGAGGGTTGCGATCGATTCGTTTTTCTTGTTGCCCTGGTCAACGTCGATACCCGTAATGGCGGCCAGCCCGCCAAACTGCCCAAGCTGAGCGGCAAGACGGCTATTACTGTCTTTTTCGGATGCCGGGAAAATCTCTGTCGCCGCCCGGTATAGCGGTGTCATCATGATGGCGAGCGCAATCGACAATAAGGTACAAACCGCGACAATCCCCACAATCATCGATCGGTAATGCGTCAAGGCGTCCCAGACTTCGAACAGGCTCACACCGTCTTCTACGGGAACGTCAGACAAGCCGGCTCTCTGGTGACAAGCACGAACTTTTGATTCATCACTATGCGTCAGCATTTCGCGTTGTTCACCTCCAGGCCGCACTAGAACACACCAACCGCTTTGGCGCCCACGGCCGCAGCGGCCAGCTGGAAGATGATTTTGCTGATGCTGGCCAGCCTGGCGATGGGTCGGACGAGATCCACGTTCAGCGGCACGATGATGGTGTCGCCCGGCTGTACATCGTGTTTGTCGGATACGGAGAACCAGCCACCACCGGTATCCACGCTGCCGTCTGCCCGAACGATATAGATATGCTTGCTGTCCGCCTTGCGGGTTACGCCGCCGCTCAGTTCCACGTACTGTTTACGACTCAATCCTTTCCGGTACAGGTGCGATGTGGGGTAGAACACTTCGCCCGCGACCGTTACTTCCTGGGTCAGGGCGGGGATATACAGTTTGTCGCCGTCTTCCAGTGTGACGTCGAGGTCGCTGCGTCTTCCCTGGCGGGTCTCTGTGAGCAGTTCGGGCAGGTTGATGACCAGGCGCCCGACCGGTTTGGCCTCGCGCAGCTGTTCACCCAGCTCGCGTATAAAGTCCAGCGACTGCGCTTTGCCGCCCTCTTCCTGCGCCAGTTGCAGCGACAGGGTGGCCAGGTCGGTTTCCAGTCGGCGGCTCAGTTCCTCCAGCTGCAGGCGTTCACGTTCGCGCAGTTCCTCGCGCAGGAACACGGCGCCACGCGGGAAAGCGATGTCGGTCAGACCGCCGGCGCGTTCCAGCACCTTGCTGAGCTGCTCGCCCCGGGCGATGGGGTAGATCCCGGGAAAGCGTACCTCGCCCTTGAGCTCTACCGTGGCCGCGGTTTCCCATTCCGGCAGGCGCTTGATCTGCAGGTCATCGTAGGGTTGCAGCACCAGGTCGGCACTGCCGGTGCCTTTCAGTATCCCGGCCAGATCCACGTTGATGTGTCCTACCTCCCGGTAGCTGCCGTCGATGACGACATAGCGGGTGAGTTCCGCACTCAGGGCGTAGGCCGCTTCCGCCAGTCCGCCACCGGCACGAATCAGGTCGCTGACGCGCATCCCGGTTTCCAGCGGGTACTCGCCCGGGTGGCGCAACAGCCCCCCTGCACGCACCACCCGCGCGGGGTGCCGGTAACTGGCCTGCCGGCCCAGTTCCTCCACCAGCGGTTTGACGATATCGCTGCGGTCGCTGTTGGCGCCGAACAGGATCAACTCGTCGCGCGGCTGCAGCTGGATATTGGCCGCCGAGGCCGGGTTGCTCAGCGCCTCACCGGGCCGCACGGAAAACAGTTCGATGCGGTGATCGGGTTTCAGTTCGCGCTTGACCAGTGCATAGTCCAGGTCCGGCCTGGGCAGCAGGTCGCTGTCGATGGAGGAGATCAGGTCGGTAATGCGCATACCCGGGCGCCACTGGTACCCCCCCGGCCGCTGTACGTGCCCGGACAGCATCACGATGTTTTCCATCTTCTCCAGTACGGAAAAGATGCGCAACACATCCCCGTCCTGGATGGGTGTACCCAGACCGGCCTTGCTGCCGGCGTCCAGGTCGATCAGGGTACGTTCGCCGTCCCGGGTGATCCGCTCGATCCGGGATGCCTGCGGATAGGCGGTAGGCAGCAGGCCGCCGGCGAGTTTCAGCGCCTGGTCGACTGTGTGTTCGCCCCGCAGTTCATAGATCGCCGGGCGCCGCACCTCCCCGGCCACCCCCATGGTGGCACCGACCGGCGGCACGAAAATGACATCGCCCGGCTGCAGACGCACATCGTTGCGTGTATCTCCGCGCAGCAACAGGTCATAAAGATCCAGCCGGGCCACTACCTTGCCGCGGCGTTTGAGCTGGATTTTGCGCAGCGAGCCGATCGGCTTGACGCCGCCACTGACAAACAGGGCATTGGTCATGGTGGACAAAGCACTCACGGTATAGGACCCGGGCTGTTTCACATCGCCGAGGATAAAGACCCGGATGGAGCGCAGCTTGCCCAGGGTAATGACTACCTTCTCGCCGATCATCTGTTCTTCGATCCGGGCCTTGAGCGCGTCCTTCATTTCCCGGTAGGTCAGGCCGGCAACTGAAACGGGGCCGATCCTGGGAAACTGCAGGCTGCCTTCCCGGGTCACCACCAGGCTGTACTCGGCGTGTTCCTTGCCGAACAGCTGTACCAGCACGGTGTCACCGGGCCCCATGACGTAATTCACATCGACGGGAATGCCTTCCGCCGGTGCAAAGGTGGTCGGGACATCGGCAAACAGGTCATAACCGAAACGGGGCAGCGGCCGCGCTTTCTCCTGACCCGCCTGTTGCCCGGGGTCATGCTCGGGTTTGGTGACTTTCTCCGCGACTGCCGGTGTAGCGGCGGCGGTTTTTTCATCCCGGCCCGGTTTGACGCGGGTGTCCTCTGCGGGTGGTGCCGGAACGGGTTTCGCGGTCTTTTCCGTCGCCGCCTGATCCGGCTCCTGCTGCCGGCTTTTCTGCAGTCGCTGCTGCACAGCCGCGCGCTGCTCCGGCGTCAGGCGTTCCAGCTCCTGCTGCCGCGATTCCATCAGGGTGGCGCGCTGCTCCGGGGTGAGGCGCTCCAGTTGCTGCAACTGCTGTTCGGTCAGCGACTCCGCCGCTGACTGTGTTCCGGTAGCGACGACCAGGCAGGTGACCGCAATCGTCTTCGCGATCCGCCCTGCTCTTTTCCTTATACCTGAAATCACTACTGACTCTTCCCCGTCAACCCGTCTGTCTCATTAAAGCCGGCTGCGCGAACCACCCCTCATCACTGGCCCAGCCGGCTGCCCACCCCGTAATCGCTATTATCCAGCATCAGGGTGCGCTCGAACAGAGTGTACAGATCCCCCGGCGAAACCACCATTTGGCCCACGTCGCGGGTCCAGGGACGGATGGACAGTTCGGCCCGCGAGCGGGTGTCTTTGGTCAGCATGGAACCCAGCGGGATGGAAGCGAAGATACCCTTGTCAAAGTACGGGTCGCCGGGGCTGCCGGGGGGGGTCTTGTCATTGCCGTCGGTGACCGTGTACCAGCCGCCCAGGGTGATGCCGGAGCGGAAGCGGCGCTTGATCTCCAGGCGTGCACCCTTGTCCCGCGCCAGGAAACGCCCGGCCCGTACCGTCGCGGTCAATCCCCAGCCCGGCAGCCGGTAGTGTACTGCGCCGAGCGCGGTCACGGTGTCGTAGTCGCGGAATCCGAACATGTCGTCGGTGGAGCGCTGCCGCAGCCAGTCCACGCTCAGGTCCGTCGCCCAGTTGCCCTGCCCGGGCAGGTACAGCACCTGTCCGCCTGCGCCGGCAAACATCAGTTCGTAGATACCGGCCGAGGCGCGCGCATAGACCCGTTCATGCGGCTGGAAAAACCGGTTCAGCATCAGTTTGGTCAGCTTGACCCTGCCTCCGCCTTTCAGGTACTCCGCAATGTCCGAACGCACGTGTGGCAGCCGGCTGTTGGAGGACTGCGATACATTGCTGACGTTCTCGTCCAGTGTGATCTTTGCACCACTGTCGAAAAACAAGCCGGTCCCCAGCTGGTGGGAGTAATCGACCGCGGTATACACGCTATAGCGCGCCGCGCCGTTGGGGTCGTTGAAAAACCAGCTGAGGTTGAACGGTATGACCTGGAAGCTGCTCAGGCCCTTCCCCTCGCGGCGAAAACTGAGCAAGTGACCTTCATCGGTACGTTTTATATTTTCATACAGGGCGGGTTGCTCTGTTGCCGGAATATCCAGCGAGGCCGTGGTCAGTTCCCGCAGCGCCCCCGCTTCGGCATAGCTTATTTCCAGGTAGTGATCCAGTTGTGCACGGGACAGCAGGCCATCGAAATAGCGCTGCAATTTACGGGTATCCGTGAAATGATAGGTCAGCGCCGGCAGGCCCTTCTCGGTATAGGTGATGCGTATCGATCGGGTGCCGACCGGTCCCAGCGCCAGCAGGATACGCGCGGCCCGGCCCACTGCGCGACCGGTCTGCGAAATGCGCGTGTTGGTCAGGCTGGCGCTGAGCGTGTAGCCGTTGAAACCCAGCCGGATATTGCGGTAGTCACGTTCATGCAGCGCACGCGCCAGGCGCACTGCGTAGCCGGTATCCGCCATCCACCGGTCGATGGATACTTTGGGCGTTGCCTTTGTGTAAGGCGCAGGCTCATGGATCTTGGGAACGAATTCCTTTTTCTCCAGCGGAATCGAAACCCGGGTGTTGACGCCCACGTCGTCACCGTCCGTGGACAGCTGGGCGCCCAGCCAGCCCCACTGGTATTCCATGCCGTAGGTCCAGCCGCCATCGCGGTCGTCCGCACCGGATTCCTCTGCCCCGAAATCATTCCTGTAATCGTTGGCATCGTATTCGAGCACCAGGGAAAGATTGCGAATCCAGGGCACACGTTGACGCACGCCGCCAAACAGGCCATCGATGCGGTCAGTGCCGTAGCCGAGGGTGTAGTCGGCACTGCCCAGGTGCTTGCTCAGCGTGCCGTATTTGGCAGAGAAGACCCCGGTGCCGGTAAAGTCCTGGTAGCCCAGCGCAAACGCGGGCAGCCAGCCGTCTTCTTTCAGCAACAGGGCTTTTACATCGAAGGCCTTGTCCTTGAAATCCCCGAAGCCCTTGCCCAGTCCGCCGTTCAGGCCGCGGATGATGGTATAACGCCCGGACAGTTCCAGGCGCGGCAACAGGGTGATGCTGCTCCAGATCGGCAGGTAGGGACGAAAATAACCGGTGCCGAAACGCAGCGTGCCGTCCGGCTCGATGCGCGCATCCGGCATGTTGATCAGACCGGTCTGACCGGTAGTACTGGGTTCAGCGGCAGCGGGCGGGTGAATGGCGGCGGCCAGCACCAGCAGCGCCGACAGGCGGCCGACCGTGTGAAAGGGATTCATCCGCGCAAGAATACGACAGGGCAAACCGCGCAGTCCAACCGGTGCCGGCTGCCGGACCGGCATGAGCGTCCGGCGACGCGAAGGCTCAGGCGCGCCTGACCAGCTCTATTTTCTGGCCGTTTTTACCAAAGCGGTCCCGCAGGTACTGGCGAAACTCTTCACTGAGTTCTTCGTGCTTCAACGCGTATTCGACCGTTGCCTTCAGGTAACCCAGCTTGCTGCCACAGTCGTAACGACTGCCCCGGAACTGGTAGGCCAGTACCTGTTCTTCCTTCAGCAGGGCGGCGATGGCATCGGTCAACTGGATCTCACCCCCGGCTCCGCGGGAAGTCGACTCCAGCAGATCAAAAATGCGCGGGGTCAGAATATAACGGCCCACTACGGCGAGGTTGGAAGGCGCAACCTTCGGGTCCGGTTTTTCGACAATGGTGGTGATACGGTGCAGCCCTTCGGTAATGGTGTCAGCCTCGACGATACCGTATTTGCCGGTGTCTTCCCGGGGAACCTCCTCCACGCCCAGCACACTGCAGCGATTGTATTCGAACGCAGAGACCATCTGGGCCATACAGGAAGCTTCGTCGCCATCGATCAGGTCGTCTGCGAGTATCACCGCAAACGGTTCGTTGCCGACCACTGGCCTGGCGCACAATACGGCGTGGCCCAGTCCCAGCGCCTCGGACTGACGCACATAGACGCAGGAAACACCTTTGGGCACCACGTTCCTGACTATCTCCAGCAGTGCCGTTTTTCCCTTGCGCTCCAGTTCATTCTCCATTTCATAATTCTTGTCGAAATGGTCTTCGATGGCGCGCTTGCTGGAACTGGTTACAAAAATAAGTTCCTCGATGCCGGCAGCAGCTGCCTCTTCAGCGGCGTACTGGATCAGTGGCTTGTCCACGATCGGCAGCATCTCTTTGGGATTGGCCTTGGTCGCCGGCAGGAAACGGGTTCCCAGGCCCGCTACGGGGAAAACCGCTTTTCTGATCTGAACCTTGTTACCACTCATTCTCTTTATCCTTTGTCACTAGTGCAGCGTGGGTGATTCCTTCGCCGCGGTCTCCGGGGCCTTACCCGGAAGAAGGGCACCGTCGTGACCTTGTTCGTCACCCGCCGCCGTTGTATCTGCGCCGCTGTGCCACTCGGGAACCAGCTCTTTCATCAGCACCCGCAGGGCAGGCTCATCGTACCTGGCGCACGCCGCATGCAGCTGATCCATAATCTCCCGCAGGCGTTCCCATGCGAAACCACGATGGCGGGCCAGCAGGATTTTGGCGTGGCCGGTGCTCTGCAGGGCTTCCTTTTCATGGAACAGTTCTTCGTACAATTTCTCACCGGGACGCAGCCCGGTATATGTAATGGCGATGTCTTCGCCAGGAACTTTACCCGACAGCCGGATCATTTGTTCGGCGAGGTAACTGATCTTGACAGGTTCGCCCATGTCCAGGACAAAGATCTCGCCCCCTTTACCCATGATACTGGCTTGAAGTATCAGTTGACATGCTTCCGGTATCGTCATGAAATATCTTGTTATTTCTCTATGCGTCACAGTGACCGGACCACCCGCCCGGATCTGTTTTGCGAACAGGGGCACCACACTGCCGGCCGACCCCAGCACATTGCCAAACCGGACAGTGACAAAGCGGGTCTGCGACCGCTGGTTCAGGTTCTGGCAATAAATCTCAGCCGCCCGCTTGCTGGTTCCCATTACATTGGCGGGATTCACCGCCTTATCCGTAGATATCATCACAAAGGCTTCACATTCAAACCGATCCGCCATATCTGCCATGGTCCGGGTACCCTGTATATTGTTACGGGCCGCCTCCCGAAGCTGGTCTTCCAGCATCGGAACATGCTTGTACGCTGCCGCATGAAAAACAACATCGGGGTGTGTATCTGCGAAAACCTTCTCGATCGCAACCTCATCGACTACATCGTTCAGACACCTGGATAGCTTCAGTCCGGGATAATCACCAAGCAGCTCGGTCTCAATGCTGTACAGGTTGAACTCGCTGGCGTCGAGCAAAATAAGATGGGCAGGCCGTAATCGCACAATCTGGCGACAAAGCTCTGATCCGATAGAGCCACCGGCTCCGGTTACCAGCACCTTTTTGCCCTGCAATTCCAGTTCAATAGCATCCCAGTCCAGCGCAACGGGCTCCCGTCCGAGCAAATCATCAATGGACACTTCACGCAACTGGTTAACCGTGACCTGCCCGGACATCAGCTGGTCTATAGGCGGCAAGGTGCGAAATGGAACCCCTGTTTTTTCACACAAACCCACCAAACGACGCATATCACTGGACTGGGCCGACGGGAGCGCCAGAACGATCAGGTCCACGCTCAGCCGCTCAACCAGGTCAATCATTTCGTCGCAGGCACTCAGCACACGGACACCGTGAATTTCACGCCCGCGTTTGGCAATGCTGTCATCCACAAAACCAACCGGCAGATAGCATTCTGCGCGGCTGCGTAGCAGATCCCTGACCAGCATTTCGCCGGCCTTGCCGGCGCCGACGATAAGCAGCTTCTTGCATTCCGCCGTATAGATCCCGCGGTCCTTTGACCATCGCACCAGCAGCCGGGAACTGCCCAGCAGCGTAATCAGCAGGAGCCCGTAAAGCGGAAATACCGACCTGGGGACACCTTCCATACGTGTAACCAGGAAAATCGTCACTGCGGAAAATGCCATCCCCATCAACACTGCCTTGCAGATCCGGACCAGATCGGGAACGGAAGCAAACCGCCAGACGCCCCGGTACAGACCATAGTGACGGAATGCAATTGCCTGTATCAGCAGGACAATCGCCGACAAATCAACGGCCGTAGACAGCTGTTCAGGCGGGACTGCCTCCAGGTTGAATCGCAGCCAATACGCGCCAAACCACGCCAGCGGGATGGCAAAAAGATCATGCACTACCGCTAAGGTACGGTTATTTATCAGCTTATTTATCATTCTGATCAGATCGTCGACATGGATGGGCTGTCCGGAATAGCTGTCGAAGCAGACAGGCAGTTTCTCCGCTCCCACCCAGCGGGACTTTACGCACAAATTATACAGGATTACCCTGGATGGGACACTATGGCGCCCTGCAGAAAAGCCCCGGCCTAAGCCAGCGCTTGTGCCATCACGGCGCGGATCGTGTCACATGCAGCCGAAATGTCATCTTGTGACAAGGTAGGATGGACCTGGAACATCAGGCTGGTTTCCCCCAGCACTCTCGCACAGGGCAGGCGATCTTGCGGCCGAAATCCCGTACCTTCAAACGCCTTTTCCAGGTACACCTCGGAACAGGAACCGCTGAAACAGGGAACGCCTGCCTTGTTGACGTCGCGGATGATCCGATCGCGCGACCACCCCTCCCGAAGCCTGTCCCGGTGTACAAACACGTAGTACTTGTAGCAGGCATGCCGGATCGTGTCGGCCATCCTGACCACGCGGAAAGCCGGTATCTCCCGGAAGCATTCTTCGAACACCCGGGCATTGCGTCGCCGACTTTCATTCCATTCCGGTAATTTCCGCAACTGCAGGCGGCCTATCGCCGCCTGCATCTCGGTCATCCGTGCATTGGTTCCAAACGATTCGTGCAACCAGCGGAAACCCTCCGCGTGTTCCCGTTTATAGACCGCATCCCGGTCCTTGCCATGATCCTTGAAAGACCATACCCTTTTCCAAATGGTGGCATCGTTGGTCGTTAACATTCCTCCTTCGCCCCCTGTTGTCATGATCTTGTCCTGACAAAAAGACCAGGCGGCGGCGTGGCCCAGCCCGCCTACGGGACGCCCCCTGTACAGGGCACCATGTGCCTGGGCGCAATCCTCGATCACACAAAGCTTATGCCTGTCTGCGAGCGACATAAGCCCATCCATGTCACAGGGCCACCCGGCAAGGTGTACGGCAATGACGGCCCGGGTCCGCTTCGTGAGCACCTGGGCCACCGAAGCGGGGGTTATGTTCTGGGTATCCATATCGACATCGGCAAATACCGGTGTCGCCCCGACCATGATGATCGCACTGACTGAAGCAATAAAGGTACGTGGTGTCACGATCACTTCATCACCCGGCCCAATCTCAAGCGCCCGCAGGGCGAGTTCCAGCGCGACTGTACCGTTGGCTAGCGCGACGGCATATTCGGTATCGCACATTGCGGCGAACTCCCGCTCGAAGGATTTCCCCTCGCTGCCGGTCCAGTAATTTACCTTGCCTGAGCGTAGCACCTGCGCAGCAGCAAGCACCTCTTCTTCACTGTATTGAGGCCAAAGAGTACGCCTGGAGTCAGTCATTCAGAACACACCTGTCCGGTCTGGAAGAACGCACACCCGCATATCATTTATCGGGGATATACAATACCGCCTCACCATCAATAACCACCTTGTTCTTCACCTTGCAGACGGTATCAAAAACCACTCTGTTTCGGTCCTGCAAAACAGTCTTTACAGTAACCGACGCTGTGACCGTATCACCAATATACACCGGGCGTTTAAAATTGAGGTTCTGGGACACGTATACGCAACCTTCACCGGGCAAACGTGTACCGAATAAAGATGAAAAAAACGATGCAGAAATCAACCCGTGTGCAATTCGCTTTCCAAACCGGGATGCCATGGCGTATTCATCGCTCATATGCACCGGGTTATTATCACCCGAGATGCCGGCGAAATTCTTGATATCCGCATCCGTTATGGTCTGGGAATAACTGGCACTCATCCCCACCTTTATATCTTCAATGGGTATCCCTCCGCCTGCATAAGCATTCATCGCCATTACATTTTCCTCAAATTATCCTTTGACAGAACTCTTGCTGGATTACCCAGGACCGTCGTTCCGGGGGCTACGTTTTTTGTAACCACGGCACCGGCACCCACAACCGCTTCCTTTCCAATTCGCAGCGGTCGACCTGGTCGGCCCTGCTTTATAACCGCTCCCGCGCCTATATACGCATAATCCTCGACAATTACATTGCCGTTACACTTCACGCCGGGCGCAAATGTGACAAAATCGCCGATTACGCAATCATGCGCCACGTAACTATAGAGGTTTGCGTGGAAATACTTGCCGATTCTTACATTCGATGTAATGGTAACGAATGGCGTAATCACCACGCCGGGACCGATGTCCACCCCGTCCATGATTACCGCATTGGGGGCTATGATATTCCAGGAGGCAATGGCACTGGACTCACACCGGATTGCCAGTTTCTCACGGACGCTATAATCGGCCACTGCCAGCGCAACGTAACGCCTGGCCGCCGGCATTCCCGTAAACGTTTCGAAACTGACGACGGCATTCCCGTTTACCTCTGGCGCTGATGCGGCATCATCTATAAATAAAATTTGATCCGGGGGCACATCGTTCAGTCCCGGCTGCTGCCTCGCCACAGGCATAACCTCTCGCCCAAACCCGCTAACTCCATAAACCGCATACAAAGCGTCGCGCATAGCTTTTTCCTTCCTCAAATACCGGGACCAGGCTCTGGCCTGGTACAGGCTTACTGGTGGGTGCCCCGGAATTTATCTATCGTTGCATGACCTTCGCGGCTTATCCCTTCACGCCGCAACACCTTGAGCACTGTGCACCAGAGAATTTTCATATCCAGCCAGAACGTCCTGTTCTCCACATACCAGACATCTAGTTCGAATTTCTCCTCCCACGACAGCGCATTGCGCCCGTTGACCTGAGCCCATCCGGTAATCCCCGGCCGCAACTCATGACGACGCGCCTGTCTCTCATCGTAGAGCGGAAGATAATCCACCAGTAATGGCCTGGGGCCTACCATACTCATATCGCCTTTCAGCACATTCCACAGCTCCGGCAATTCATCCAGGCTGCTCGAACGCAGGAATTTGCCGAAACCGGTTAAACGTTCCCCGTCCGGCAACAGTTCACCGCGTTCATCACGCTTATCAGTCATGGTGCGAAATTTTACCAACCGGAACAGTTTTCCGTCCTTTCCCGGCCGCTGCTGAATGAAGAATACCGGGCGACCCAGTTTCCAGCGAACCAGCACCACCAACAAAAGCATCACCGGCACCAGGATTACCGACACGGGAACCAGCAGCAGCAACTCGACAAACCGGCTCATGCGTCTGTTACACCCGCTTTGGCAAGCACCGTGAAGACTGCACTGAATTTCTCCACACCGGCTGAAACCGATAATTTTTCACGATAATATTTTCTGCTTCCGGTTTCCATGTCATCCAGATCGGCAACACTCCTTCTCTGCAGCGACAAGGCAGCGGCAGCGATGGAATCCGGGTTTTCCGGCACCGCGGTTTCACCACATCCACATTCCTGAACGAGGTCGGCTGCATCTCCTTCAACCGCCACAAGAATGGGTTTGCCAATGGCCATATATGCCTGGACCTTTGAAGGTATGGTAACCCTGAACAGTGGGTCATTTTTCAGGTGAACCAGCAACGCATCCGCTTCTTTCAGTATGCTACCGATCCTGCTCATCGGGACTCGCGGCAGAAAATGAACATTGCGCAACTGCAGCTCCCGGCTGTACTTTTCCAATCGCTCTGCTTCCACCCCACCTCCAACAAATACAAATGCAACTGCCTGATCTCCGTTCTTCTGTAATATGCTTGCGGCATCCAGGACCGAATACAACGCCTGCGCCTTACCCATGTTTCCGGCAAATACAATCCTGAATTTCCCTTCCGCAGGCAGTTTTTCCGAGCCCTTGCAGGCCGACTGATTCAGCAGTTCCTCGTTGCACCAGTTATATATAAGCTCCATCTTTTTTTCCGGTACACCCCGATCAACCAGGAGCTTTTTAAACCCGGGAGAAAGCACGACGATCCGGTCCACCCGGCGGTAAACCCATTTACACAAGCGCGACACCCAATCCAGGACCCGTTCGTTTGAAAGCATACCGGTCGCCCGCAGGGTGTCCGGCCACATATCCTGGATATCATACACAACCGGTACCCGCCGAATACCCCTCACAAGCGCCGCGGCAATCCCAACGGTCAGTGGCGGATGATAGGCATATATTACGTCAGGCCGTTTCGCCCCTAGCAGGCAATAGACCAGCGACGAAAGAAAGAAACTGAGGTAGTTTACAACCCTACCCGGCGCACTCTGACTATGACTGGGGTACAACGGCACCCGGGTCACATGAACACCGTCGATCTGTTCACGAGTCAGAAGCCGGATCCTGTACCCGGAGTACAGCTTGCCGCCGGGATAGTTTGGGAAGCCGGTTACAACCTCGACATCAAACCCTCTCCTGACCAGTTCACGGGCAAATGCCAGGCCCTTGAAGGTGGGCTCCGGGTCAAACCACTGTGTCAGGAGAAGAATACGAATTGCCATGCCACCTAACTGAGTTTCCATACAGTGCGCATTACGTAATCCCTGTAGCTGTGAATAATCCGCACTACCTTGTCAGCCACATTTGGCATGCTGTAGTCCGCAACCAGCCTAAGATTACGCTGCTCCCCGGATTCCTGCCTCTCAAGGACCTGCAAACACTGCATCACGCGCTCAACTTCCAGTCCGGTCATCATAACGGAGGCCTCCTCCATGCCTTCCGGTCGCTCGTGTGCTTCGCGGATATTCAGTGCCGGGAAATTGAGAATAGAGGATTCTTCATTGATGGTCCCGCTGTCTGACAGTGTAGCGCGGGCGGAAAGCTGCAGTTTGTTATAGTCCGTGAATCCCAGCGGCTTGAGCAGGAAAATATGCCGGTGGAAACGGATATCCATTTCCTCTACCCGCTTCCTGGTTCGCGGATGAGTAGATACAATGACAGGATAACCATAGTGACCTGCAACCATGTTCAATACCTCCACCAGTTTGAGGAAACTCCGGTCACTGCTTACATTCTCTTCACGATGCGCACTCACTAAAAAGTATTTCCCGCTCTCCAGCTCAAGGCGCTCCAGCACGTCCGAGGAGAGAATCCGGTCCATGTAATGAGTCAGCACCTCAAACATGGGACTGCCGGTCTTGATCACCATATCCGGCGGCAACCCCTCGCGCAGCAGGTAATCACGCGCAATAGTGCTATAGGTCAGGTTTATGTCTGCCGTATGATCAACGATACGACGGTTTATCTCCTCCGGCACCCGCATATCGAAACACCGGTTACCTGCTTCCATGTGAAACGTGGGGATTTTTCGTCGTTTCGCCGAAATAATCGACATACAGCTGTTGGTGTCCCCCAGTACCAGCAACGCCTCGGGAGCTAATTCGGCCAGTAACCGATCTACCGCAATAATTACTTTTCCAATAGTTTCCGCACCACTGGCACCAGCGGCATCGAGAAAGAAATCCGGCTTTCGAATGCCCAGGTCCTGGAAAAATATCTCATTCAGCTCATAGTCGTAATTCTGCCCTGTGTGCACAAGTATATGGTCGCAGTGCTGGTCCAGCCTGGCGATAACCCGTGACAGGCGGATGATTTCCGGACGGGTCCCCACTACGGTCATTACTTTAAGTTTTTTCATTCAAGACCCCACATCCATACTGTGTTCGGATGACCGTGCTGACAAACAGGCATCACCCTGTTATTCCACGTTCGATCCTGTCTACAGGCATTCATAAGTCGGAAACAACCGGCATCGCATACGTATCAGGATGCATACGATCAAATATCTCGTTTGCCCAGAGCATCACTATCATTTCTTCATTGCCTATATTGGTAATGTCGTGGGTCCAGCCCGGCACGGTCTCTACAATTTCGAGCACGTCTTCGCTGGTGCGCAGTTCGTGGTAATCACCTGTTGCTATATTTCTGAAACGGAAGCAGGCGTTTCCTTTAATTACCAGAAACTTCTCTGTCTTTGAATGATGGTAGTGCCCTCCACGTGTGACCCCGGGGTGCGCTGTAAAAAATGAAAACTGGCCGGATTCGCGTGTCTTCAACATCTCTGCGAATACACCGCGAGGATCACGGTACTCTGCCACCCGGTAGGCAAACTCTTCCGGCGGCAGGTAGCTCATATAGGTCGCGTACAGGGCGCGAACCAGGCCTGCGCCTACGGTATCGATAACCAGCGAGCTGCGACTGTGTTTGAAACCCTTTATCAACTCCGCCAGCTCACCTACAGTTACACTGTATTGTGGCTCCACCGTATGGTAGGGTCCATCATCCACCTTTCCGTCCATTACATTGATGAATCGCGTTATTACATCGTCCACATAGACCATGGTGAGAGCGACCGATGGGTCATGAATCTGAATCGGCAAATCACGCGCTATATTGTGACAGAACGTTGCTACTACTGAGTTGTAGTCCGGCTTCGCCCACTTTCCGAATACATTCGGAAGGCGGAATATATGCACCCGGATATCACTGCCTTCCGCCATTCCAAGCAGCATGTCTTCTGCATCGCGTTTGCTGATTCCATACGGGTTATCCTGATCTGCCTGGCTGGATGAAGCGTATAGAACCTGGATCCTCTTTCCGGATTTTTGAACAGCCCTGCAAAGCAACCTCGTAAAGTCCGCATTACCGGTTTTAAATTCGTTCTGGTCACTCGGGCGATTAACGCCCGCAAAATGGAACACGAAATCCGCACTTGCCACACGTTCTGACAGCGCTTCCAGGGGATCGTGACGGACATAGGAAAACACTTCTACATCCTGTCGCTCTCCCAGGTGGGCAGCAAGATTTCTCCCAAGAAATCCGTTAATCCCTGTAATCAGAACGTTCATTCTCTATTCCTCTGGAATTACGGGCTCACCACGCATAACCGACTGTATATAATCAAGCTCAAGCAATAGATTCTGCATACCTTCAATGTCGAGCCTTTCTGTATTGTGAGAATTATAGTCCTCTGCGTGAGAGATCTTTTCTTCGCCCTGCTCTACATACTTTTCATAATTCAGATCCCGCAAATCCGGCGGGACACGAAAATACTCGCCAAGGTCCGTCGCACAGGCCATCTCCTCCCGGCTCAAAAGGGCCTCGTAAAGCTTTTCGCCATGCCGGGTACCGATTACCTGGATCGGATGCTCCGGACGATCCAGAAGATTCATAAGGGCAACAGCAAGTGTCTGGACCGTTGCAGCTGGGGCCTTCTTTACAAACAGGTCTCCGTTACGACCATTTTCGAACGCGAAGAGGACCAGTTCTACTGCCGATGGCAATGTCATCATAAACCGCGTCATATCCGGGTCGGTAACCGTTAGCGGTTTTTCCCGGTTGATCTGTTCTATAAACAGTGGGATCACAGACCCGCGTGACGCCATTACATTACCGTAACGGGTACCGCAAATTACTGTCCTGCTTTCTTCGAGATTCCTCGACTTGGCCACCATGACCTTTTCCATCATCGCCTTGGATATACCCATGGCGTTGATCGGATATACCGCCTTGTCCGTACTCAGACAAACGACACGCCTGACTTCATTCTGGATCGCCGCTTCAAGCACATTCTCTGTACCCAGCACATTTGTCTTCACAGCTTCCATGGGGTGGAATTCGCACGACGGGACCTGCTTCAGGGCTGCTGCATGGAATATATAATCCACG
Organism: Thiohalobacter sp.; assembly: GCA_026984515.1. Classification (GTDB taxonomy): domain Bacteria; phylum Pseudomonadota; class Gammaproteobacteria; order DSM-19610; family DSM-19610; genus Thiogranum. The sequence continues at coordinate 87,964 of JALSRZ010000006.1, forward strand.
CCCCGCGTCGCATTCAGCACACTTTGATAATCACGCACGTCACCAATGTAGAATTTCAGCCGGGTATTGGCATAACGTTTCCTCATATCGTCCTGCTTCTTCTCGTCACGACTGAATATGCGGATTTCATCGATGTCGGTATCTATAAACCGATCCAGCACTGCGTTGCCGAAAGAACCGGTTCCACCGGTTATAAGCAGGGTGTTACCACTAAACATATTTTCTCCTGAAGCCTTGTCTGTAATAGAAATAACCGAAAATACCACTGTTACTGCATGCTCCCTGTCATATATTCAACTTTCTCAGGAGCTGGTGTGATTCACGTGATATTTCCCACAGCTTTTTGTCCGGCAGTTTACTGATTGTGGCATGGTCATGGTGGCGTACCAGGATACCGGGTTCGTAGAATATCCCCAGCCCTCTGTCCATCAATTGCCTGGTAAGAAACATTTCCTCTCCCATCAGAAATGTCGGCGCCTGTAATTCTTCAAAATGCCTGAAAAATAGCGGTGTCAGTATGTAACAGGCCCCATAGCCCATATATATGAGCCCACCCTCCTGATGGCTATGGCAGTCCTTTCTGGCGGTGAAAGGGCGGGTAGCCCCGGCGATATACCTGATAAGTAACGCCAGTGAATAGCTGGAATAATAGATATCCCATATATATTTCCTGGACGTACTGATTCTCCTTCGCACATGCGGGTTCTGGTGCACCCCATCCAGGGTGAGAAGGTCCGGGGAAATAACGGCATACTCACTCAACCGTTCACGGCAAGCATTCATTCTATCGTGAAAGTTAGCCGGAAATACCAGGTCATTATTCCCGATCACAATACAATCCAGTGTCAGACCGGCATTTCTCAGGTACTTTATGCCAACATTAAGGCCACGGAAATAACCTATGTTTTCATTATTGTATATGATTTTCACATGAGGAAATTCCCGCTCAATCAGTCGAAGTTCGTCAATATCTTCGGTGTCAGATTTATTGTCAACGATTACCACGAAGTTGCTCTTCGAACTCCCATCGCCTTCCAGGGATTCTATAACCCCCCGGGTAAACGACGAGTTATTAAAATTTGTAAACACGTAACCGATATTCATATTTTATCCGGAGATATCCCCGCACACCCGATCTTGTGTAAACGGTCCGCTTATATCGCGAATGTAATGAACAACACCACGACATATATAGCGCAGGCTACGCAGCCGTTGCTCCCCGAGCAAAAGTGTCGTAAACAGGTAGACTACGTGAGCAACAGTCGATCTGACAGCAAAACCCGGAAATCTCAGCGCGTACCTTTCCAGTAGATACAGGTGATTCCTGTACATGTAGTAACGCCGAACGGGCGTATGGTAGGTATGAAAGCGGCCCAGCACAGGAACATTGCATACCCTGTCCCCCAACGCATGCTGCATGCGTGCCGCGGTGACCTGGTAAATACGCATGCCGGAACTTCGAACGCGCAGGGAAAAATCGAAATCCACTCCATCTACAAACAGGCTTTCGTCATACAAACCGACTTTATCGTATACGTCCATCCGCACCAGATTACCGGATGTAATCGCGTAGCCGACCTTCCGCACAGCTTCATCACTCCCTGAATCCTTTACGGAATATAGCGAGGCAAGACAATGCATGGACGGGTTTGCGTCTACAGCCGTGACAAATGCCTGAACCATTCCGGGGTCTGCGATACTATCCTGGTCCATGGTCAACAACCAGCTATAGCCACACTCGCGGGCGATGCCTACACCGATATTCAGCGCAAAACCGACACCCCGGTTCTCGGACAACCTGGTAATATCGACCCCCGGCCTTTCAGCGACACGCTCCAGAATCGAGGCCGATTCCGGGTCTGATGCGTTATCCACGACATGAATGTGGCCAACCTGTTCCAGCAGCGCATTGATGGTGTCCAGCGTTTTATACCCACCATTAAAACTGACAACCACCGCCATTATATCGTCTTGATTCACAAAACACCCGAAGGGGCTGTTGTGCTGTTGCCGTTCTCAAAACGGAACGAAGCGGAAATCAGTGGAAGTATGCCAAGCAGAAGCAGAAAGTCAAAAGATCCAAAATACGGGTTTGAATAGGCTCCCAGAGAGAAAATGATTATAGCTACAAACAGGCTGAATGCACATACTGAGTACGGTGAGCCATGGGCAATAAACGATAAGGTATAGTATGAATAAACCGCTAAAAGGATCACAAACAGGCTAATTCCCACCAGCCCGAAATTAAAGAGGAGCTGGTGATAGGTAAGCTCGTAAAGCCAGGGACTGCCTTCACTCCGAAGATAGCCTGCGCTCACTCCAAAACCGGACCCGAACACAGGGTATGCCCTGAAGCCTTCTATCAAATAACCTGCTTGTATTGATCGTTCATCACTTGCAGAAAATGCGGCCTGAAGGTGCATAAGGGTTGGGCTTTCCATATACTCCCCGGTAATCACAAACTCAAGCACTACGATTACCGGGATAAAACCGGCAAGCATCACAAGAGACAGCCACCCCTTTCCCCGCAATCGTCCTGAACTCCCGGTTACCATCGCCAGCAGCACAGTAGTGAAAGGCACCATGGAAATAGCCACCCACAGGGCTCTTCGACCGGACAGTATAACCACCACAAGGCACAGCAAAAGAGCCAGCTTTTCGGCGGCGCCATTTAAACCATGCGCGTCCTTCCTGAACTGAAGGGCCATGAGGTAAGCGGTTATGAAAAACAGGGTGCCAATATTATGCGAAACGATTTGCACATATCCGTTGTGGACGCCAACAAACATGTGCAACTCCTCTATCACTGCTTCCGGTATATACCCGAACCGTCCAGCGTAGTTAAGAACGGCCAGGATATTCATAGTCGTGATTATGATGGCTGAAACTACAATGGACCTGTGCAGAATCAGGAGTGCACGCCCCCGGAGCAATAAATTAAAAAAGACACATAACACCACACTCCACATCACATAAAGGCGCAGATTATCCAGAATACCCTGGAACGCACCGCCGTTTATATAGCCAACCACCGCCCAGAACAGCCCCATCGCTGCAATCACACAATAAAATACGATGACACGCCCATGCACGATAATCCGCTTTTCACCGGTCAGTGATGCCATATTGAAAAGCAGAAATATCACGAACATTGCGAGCTTGAAGACCAGGTACGAACGTGGAAACACCATGGCTGCTGAAATAAATAACAGCGAAGTGCCTTCCCAAACCGTTAAAGACATGGATTTATTGATGAGCGCGCTACTATAATGCATCAGCTTCTGTTTCTTTCCCGGCCCCACCGTCGACCGCCGCAATCCATTGCGGCGGCAGGCGCCCTGCTTCAGGCGACACAATCCTGCATTCCGCAGCGCTCCAGACATGCACAACCGCTCTCCGACGAATTCGATCAGGGCACCGCATTATAATTTGTTCGCTTTCTTTTTAATACAGGTACATGTTCTTAGCAGTCAGGCAGCACCATTTGCCACTATGTCCCGTATTTTTCCGGCCCATTACATTTTCTCGACCCTCCCCGGGTTCTCCACCGCCCCGGTTCCGGCAGACGATGCCCCCCCGTGGCAACCGGGAGAGCCTGCCATTGAATTTGCTCTTGTCATCAGGCAGTGGTTATCATTGCCACTTTCAGCTCCCTGACCAGATCCCGCTGCAGGAATGGCAGGAGCTACTACGGACGGCTCCGTGCACCTGACCCGGCGCGCGCACGATACCAACCGGCTTAAACCCATAAATCTCACTGGGAAATCCATGAAGACGTTGACAAAAAAGATACTCCTGGCCTGCCGGAAAATCCCATTGCTTGTTGAATCGAGATTTGACAGAAATTTTCTGGCTCCGGACGTCCCCATGTCACAAATTGCCAGCCATAGAGAGTGGCGAAAACACCTGTACGAAATTGGTAACAAGCCAGGAATGCGGATCCTGGAAATAGGCAGCCGTGAGGTAACCGGAGAGTCCAGGGATCGGGAATTCTTTTCAAAAGCGGAATATGTGGGGTTTGATTATTATCCGGGCGACAATGTTGACATTACCGGTGATGCTCACAGGCTGTCCTCCTATTTCAGCAGTGATGACCGGTTCGACATTATCTATTCGAGCGCCTGCTTCGAGCATTTTGCCATGCCCTGGATTGTTGCTGTCGAAATTGCAAAGCTGCTTAAAGTTGGCGGAATCGTGTTCATTGAAACCCATTTTTCTTTTTCATCTCATGAACGACCGTGGAATTTCTTTCAATTTAGCGACATGGGACTGCGCGTCCTGTTCTCCGAAGCCCTTGGGTTTGAATGTATAGAAGCGGGCATGTCGAACCCGATCGTTGGCAGGTTTTCTTCACTGGCAGACGAATATTTGCGAAACAAGACTGTTGGCGCCCTATATTGCCATAGCGAATATCTGGGTAAAAAGGTAAGGGACATAGAGAACTTTAGTTGGGAAGATATCGACCTTTCCAGCGTGGTGGGGGAAACCAGATACCCCGAACCCAAAGACTCGTAAATCCAGTGCACGTCAATCCGGACACCCGCTTTTCGACATTCGCCCACTGTATCTGCAGCAGCAACAGAATTATCCGTTTTTCCAACAGGACTGCATGTATTGGCCAAACCGTTTGCTATTATTTCCGAGCTGATCAATAAAAGCACCCTGGGTGTGGCGGCCGCGTTTACCGCCAAGGCCTCGGGAACCGGACTGGCGTTCCTTTTCAGCATTTTGCTGGCCCGACTATTGGGTCCTTCCGGCACAGGCGTCTATTTTCTGACCTTAACGATCGTAAGCATTGGTGCAACCATCGCCCGCATGGGACTCGATAACTCGGTACTGCGATTTTCCTCTGTTGCTGACAGGCAGCGCAATTACGCATCGCTTGCCGCATTGTACCGTCAGGGAAACGGACTGGTCATCGTTGCCGGAACCATGGTTTCCCTGCTATTCTGGCTTGCAAGCCCGTATATCCGCCTCGGCGGGGACAGGTCAGACGACCTGCAGGCCATCCTGCCCGTCATGTTGCTTGCACTTGTACCTACCGCACTTATCCAGATACAGGGGGAATATTTCAAGGCTATCCGGGCACCCGGCATGGCTACGATCATACAAACCGTGCTCCTGCAGGCGCTACTGATAGGGGGAGCCGCTATTCTGTACTGGCGCGGGGATGTAAAAGTACATGATATCGCGACACTCTACACGGTGGCCGCCACCGGCTCCGTACTACTTGCAGGTGCAGCATGGTTCCATTACATGCCGGGGCTTTGGCGGAAACCAGGGGAATTTGATATTGGTCTGCTATTACGAACCAGCCTCCCACTCTTATGGGTATCCAGCATGAGCCTGGTGATGAGCTGGACGGATATCCTGGTCCTGGGCGTATGGACAGATTCAGCTACAGTCGGTGTGTATGGTATTGCCACAAGAATTGCCCTGTTAACCGCATCCGTTTTATTTGCCGTAAACAGCGTAACTGCACCACGGTTCGCGGCCATGCATGCACAGAATGATCATAGCGGCCTTCAGCGGCTCGCGCAAAGGAGCTCCGGCTGGACACTGCTGTCCGTATTACCAATTGTCCTGGCGCTGCTCCTGTTCCCGCAATGGATCCTTGGATTATTCGGTACCGATTTTGCGGGTGGCGCATCTCTCCTCAGGGTGCTGGCAATTGGCCAACTTCTAAATGTTGTAATGGGCTCGGTTGGCTATTTACTTATGATGACCGGACATGAGCGCCTGATGCGTAATAACATTATTTTCTCGGCATTCCTGAATCTGACAGGTAATCTGCTGCTGGTCCCCACTTTTGGCGCCATGGGAGCAGCTGTGAGTACTGCGTTTTCCATTGTATTCATGAACCTGGTCTCATTTATCCTGGTTAACAGGAAACTGGGAATCAATACACTGGGGTACTTTTTCACAAGAGCGGGTTCATGCGACAACCGGTAATTTTCGCAGGCATGCATCGCTCGGGAACCAGTTTGCTCGGACGGCTGCTGGAGTCCCTGGGACTGTTTACCGGAACCCGCAAGGATGAAAACAATGAGTCGCTTTTCTTCCAGCAACTCAATGAGTGGCTCATGGCTCAATGTGGTGCACGATGGGATATGCCACAGGCATTACGCTATATCTGGAAGGACAGGGAACTGCTGGATCTGACCGAAACCTACGTCCGCTATCTCCTGGCAAGTCCGAGGGCTATACATTTTACCGGTTTACGCCGTTATCTGTTTGCGGGTGGCATATTACAAGCCCGCTATCACTGGGGCTGGAAAGACCCTCGCAATACATTCACCCTGCCCTTCTGGCTCCGCATCTACCCCGGAGCCAGAATCATATATATTGAACGACACGGGGTGGACGTCGCTCAAAGCCTGCGCGAAAGGGGGCGAAGAGGATTGCGCAATGCGAATGAGAAATACCGGAAATACCGCTTCATTATGCCCCTGCGCCCCAAGGGAGGTGGTTTTGTCGAATCTCCACGGTGCACAACGCTGCAGGGCGGCTTCTCATTATGGAAGGAATACATGGACCAGGCAAAGACCGTCATGGAGCAACTGCCCGGCCAACAGATCCTGAAGTTGCATTATGAAAAACTGCTTGAGGACCCGATACCCTGTCTCCGCTCATGCGCAGAATTCTGCAGTCTTGACGCAAGCAGCCAACAGCTGGAAACGTTGACGGCCGGCATTAATACCGGCAGAGCTTTTTCCTACCTGAACGACCCTGAGCTGGTGGCCTTTGCCGGCAAACACCAGGCTGACCTCGCCGAATATGGATATAACTGAATAGTTCCGGCTGTGTGCGTTGACAACCTGTTAAGACACCGTCCACCACGTGTAACGGACATTATGCAGAGACGCGGCCACCGTCCCGACAAATTTTCGAGCGAAACTCCGCCAGAAATACCAGGAAAATTCCGACCAGCAAACCCAGCATCGTTGCTATTGACACCAGCAGCAATTTTCGCGGCCTCTCCGCCCGGGCAGGCACTTTGGCAGATGCATCTATGGTAACAGCTGATAACAAATCGGCATTGAGAGAGATGCCCTCCAGAAACGCCTTCCTTTCCTCCAGGTCGCGAAAGCCTTCAATAAAGGGTTCATCCGACGTTCTTTTTTCCAGCACGGATATTTCTTCCGCCAGGGCCTTTGTGCCGCGCATATAGGTTGGTACATCAGCGGTATTGATGACCAACTCGGACGAGGGCTTTCCCTCGCGCTCATAGTAGGCGCCCGGATCGTGAATTCCCAACGCCTGGGCAACACGAAAAGCCTCTTTCAGTATTGTTATTCTGTCTTTCCTCCTCCGCTCAGCCAGTTTCAGCTTGCTGTCCAGCTGAAAGCGGGTTTTCCCGATTTCTGACTGAATAGCCGCATTCACATCATTGCTCAGTTCGCTAATTGTTTTACGGTTTGCCTGCTCAATGAGCTGATTCAACCACCTGGCAGCCAGCTGCGGGTCCCGGTCAGAAAATTGCACGGTTACAAAAGAAGTGTTCTCTGTATCCACATGTACCTTCAGCCTGTCATCAAACTTTTCCTTGAAAAGATGATCGAGGTTAATATCTTCATCGGGTTTGCCATCAGTATAGTGTTTGAGAAGGTTATGACTATCAAAGAACTTCCGGCGCAACCCCTGTGACCTGAGGTTTTCAAGGAAGGATTCGTAGACACTTTCCGGAGTGTATCGATCAACATCAATACCCTCTATACCCCGGTAATCAATCAATAACTCCTGGATATTCTGCTGCTGTGGCGGCAACAGATAGGCCTCTGCCTGATACTCGGGTTCGGCAAACATCAGGTAACCGGATACCAGCAACCATGCCAGAAGTATGCTGGCCAGGATAATGAACTTTTTCCTCGCGAGCATACACCATAGATCAGTCAGGCTTACTGCGTCCCTTTCATTCAATCCTGAAGCGATATATACCGGAACAGGAGACGGGGACGTTGACAGGCGATTATCGGGTGACCCTGTACTCATACTTGATATCTGCCAACTAGTTTACGCGGTCGTACACATCCTCAAACCGCACGATATCGTCCTCTCCCAGGTAACTCCCTGACTGTACCTCGATAATCTCCAGCGGGATGGTGCCGGGGTTTTCGAGACGGTGATTGGTGCCGATCGGGATGTAGGTGGATTCATTTTCCGACAGCATGAAAACGTCTTCTCCACGCGTGACCTGCGCTGTGCCGGAAACGACGATCCAGTGCTCCGCGCGGTGGTGGTGCATCTGCAGTGACAGCTTGGCACCGGGTTTTACGGTGAGCCGTTTCACCTGGTAGCGGGTGCCGTTGTCGATACCCTCGTAGTCACCCCAGGGACGGTACACGCGCCGGTGGAAGCGGTGTTCCTCGCGATCGAACTCCTTCAGCTGATTGACGATGGCCTTCACGTCCTGACACTGGTTCTTGTCGGCGACCAGCACTGCGTCCGCGGTTTCGATGACGACCATGTTATCCAGGCCAACAGCTGCCACACAGCGGTTTTCCGCCATGAACAGGGAATTCCGGGTGTTATGTGTCAACACGTCACCTTTGGTGACATTGCCTTCTCCGTCCTGCTCGGAAACCTCCCAGATGGAGGACCAGGAGCCGACATCCGACCAGGACGTCTGCAAGGGAACCACTGCGGCACGATCGGTTTTTTCCATCACAGCATAGTCAATGGAATCGGATGGGGACGACAGGAAAGCGTCCTTGTCCACGCGTACAAAATCACTGTCCCTGCTGCCCTGGGCCGCTGCCTGCCGACAGGCTTCCAGGATTTCCGGCTGCAGCCTGCCGATCTCTTCCAGCCAGCGGTCCGCCCTCAACAGGAAGATCCCCGCGTTCCAGTAATACTCACCGGTCTCCACATAGCCCTGCGCGGTAACCGCATCCGGTTTTTCCACGAAACGGTCGACCTTGAAGACACCGCTTGCATCGATTTCCCCGCCGCGGTGAATATAGCCATAGCCGGTCTCCGGGCAGTCCGCAACGACGCCGAAAGTCACCAGGTAACCCTCTGCGGCCAGGTCACCCCCCTGCTCTACCGCCGCTGTAAACGCGTCGGGATCAGGAATAACGTGGTCCGCCGGCATCACCACCATCATCGCGTCCGGTTCTTTGTCGATCAGGTACAACGCCGCGATGGTCAACGCCGGCGCGGTATTGCGTCCTTCCGGTTCCAGCAGGATGGCTTCGGCTGTCCTGCCGAGTGCCCGCACCTGTTCCGCAACCAGAAACCGGTGTTCTTCATTGCAGACAAACACCGGATTGCCAATGGCATCGATGGAATCCAGCCTGGACGCGGTATCCTGCAGAAGTGTTTGATCCCCGATCAGGGGCAGCAACGGCTTGGGATAAAATTCACGGGAAACGGGCCACAGGCGACTGCCGGCCCCACCGGTGAGGA
>JALSRZ010000007.1 GCA_026984515.1 Thiohalobacter sp.
GCGGCGTCATGCCGCGCGCTAAGCGGCGTTCACTCGGTCGGGCTGCTCGACATCGTGTCGACTATGCCTGCGCGGCCCTCGGTCGCGAACGCCGCTTATCACACGACCCGCCACCGCCTCGCTACGGAACCCGGTGAGAAATGCGGGCTAGCCGCGAATCAGCGTACCCACTCCTTCATCGGTAAACAGTTCGATCAGTACCGCGTGCTCGACACGCCCGTCGAGAATATGCGCACTGCGCACACCGGACTTCACCGCGGACAGGGCGCACTGTATTTTCGGCAGCATACCACCGTGTACCGTGCCGTCGGCAATCAGCTCATCGACCTGGGCAGCATCCAGGCCCGTCAGCAACCGACCCTGCCGGTCGAGCAACCCTTCGGTGTTGGTCAGCAGCATCAGCTTCTCGGCACCCAGCACTTCGGCTACCCGTCCCGCCACCAGGTCGGCATTGATATTGTAGGAATGCCCGTCTTCGCCCACGCCGATGGGCGCAATCACCGGGATGAATCCTCCCGCCACCACCATGTCAACGACCGATGCATCGACACTGGCCACTTCACCCACATGGCCGATATCAATAATCTCGGGGGCATCGAGCTCCGGTGAATTCCGGGAAATGGTCAGCTTGCGTGCGCGGATCAGGTCTCCGTCCTTGCCGGTCAGGCCCACGGCACGTCCGCCGTGGCGGGTAATGAGGCTGACGATATCCTTGTTCACCAAGCCACCCAGCACCATTTCCACCACGTCCATGGTCTCGCTGTCCGTCACCCGCATGCCATCCACAAAACGGCTTTCCTTGCCGATCTGCTCCAGCACCTTGCCGATCTGGGGTCCACCGCCGTGTACTACCACCGGGTTGATGCCGACCAGCCGCATCAGCACGATGTCGCGCGCGAAACCGCTTTTCAGGCGCTCGTCCACCATGGCATTGCCGCCGTACTTGACCACTACGGTCTTGTCACGGAAACGCCGGATGTAGGGTAACGCCTCACCCAGGACCCGGGCGACTTCGGCCGCTTTTTCAGAACCGAGACTCATGATCAGAAGGGCAGGGACAGGCCCGGGTCCACCTGTAACAGTACCCGGCGGAACTCGTCCTGGATCGAACTGAGCGCCAGCTCGTCGTCGGCCTCGAAACGCAGCACCAGGCAGGGGGTGGTATTGGAGGCACGCACCAGCCCCCACCCTCTTTCGAATTCAGCCCGCAGGCCGTCCACGGTCGCCACGCGCGCATTTTCAAAATGTGCACTGTTGAGCAGTTTTTCCATGAATCGCTTCGGCTCACCTTCGGCCATCGGCACATTCAGTTCAGGCGTGCTCATGCTTTCCGGCAGGGTAGCGAACAGGTCACTCGAATTGCTTTGCTGGTTGGCAAGGATCTCCAGCAGACGCGCGGCGGAATACAGGGCATCATCAAACCCGAACCAGCGTTCCTTGAAGAAGATATGACCGCTCATTTCACCGGCCAGCAGGGCGCCGGTTTCCTTCATCTTGGCCTTGATAATGGAGTGACCGGTCGCCCACATCAGCGGTTCACCACCGTTGCGGGCCACCACGTCGGCCACGTGACGCGAGCTCTTCACGTCGTAGATGATCTGCGCCCCCGGGTTGCGCGACAGCACGTCAATGGCCAGCAACATCAGCAGGCGGTCCGGCCAGATGATCTCGCCCTGCGAACTGATCACACCGAGGCGATCAGCATCCCCGTCAAAGGCAATACCCAGGTCCGCGCCCTGCTCCTGCACGGCGTGAATCAGTGCGGCCAGGTTTTCCGTTTTCCCCGGGTCCGGGTGGTGGTTAGGGAAGTTGCCGTCCACTTCGCAGAACAGTTCCGTCACATCGCAACCCAGTGCCCGCAACAGCTGCGGTGCCACGACGCCGGCTACCCCGTTACCGCAATCCACCACCACCTTGATGGGCCGTACCAGTTGTACATCGGACTTGACCCGCTCGATATAGTCCGGCAACACATCCACTTCCTCGACGTTGCCTTCCCCGGTCAGCACGTCGCCGGACTCGATGCGCTTGCGCAAACTGTCGATCGCTTCGCTGGCCAGGGTCTCTCCACCCAGCACAATCTTGAAACCGTTGTAGTTTTTCGGGTTGTGGCTGCCCGTCACCATGACCCCTGAACCGGAACCCAGGTACTGGGCGGCAAAATACAGCACCGGTGTCGGAACCAGGCCCACATCCTTTACATCCCGCCCCGTCTCTTTCAGGCCGCGCACCAGGGCCGCCGCAATATCGGGACTGGACAGGCGCCCGTCGCGCCCGACCACCACGGTCTGCTCACCGCGGAAATAGGCTTCGCTGCCGATCGCCCGGCCGATATCGTAGGCCAGCTCTGTGGTCAGGGTCTCGCCGACAATCCCGCGTATATCGTAGGCACGGAAGATTTCCGCATCGATCGAACTTTCCGTTACCTCGGTGCGACTGATATCCAGGGCGTTTTCATCGAACAGCAGGTCCGCTTCGACCTCGTCCACCACTTCCCCGCCGGCGGCAGGGCCGGTATCATCACTGTCCGGTTCCGAAGCGGCAGCGCTGGCCTGCGCAGCGCGCGCTACGCCCCGGCTCGCTGCCCGCACCATCAGTTCCATGGTGTCGTGCATCTCGACAAGCACATTGCTGTAGTCCGATTTCACCCGGCCTTCGTTCATGTCCTTGACGATGGTAAGCAAGGTTGCCTGGTCGCTGCGCAGCGCCGTGGCGAGTTTGCGGAACACAAACCAGACCAGCAAAGCCAGCAGCAGGGCCGCAACACCGCTGGCCAGGCCGGCCGTGGTCATCAATACATGACTGCCCAGCTGCGCCTGGTCCGGGGCCCAGTAGGCGATACGCCAGCGACTGCCCGCCACCGGAGCCAGGCTGTCCGGCGACCCGTTTTTGGCGGCGGACACGCCGAAACTCCCGATCACCAGGGGTGTACTACCCACCACCTGCTGCAGCTCCGCGTAACCATTCGGTTCACCATGACCCCACAGCTTCTGCAGCTGTTGCACCGAGAAACTGACCATCAGATTGCCCACAATGCGCCGACCGGACGGGTCGAGGATACGTCGCACCAGGTTGATGTGCTGCTGGGGGGTACCGGACATGTGCACCTCGACCGGGGGCGGCGTATCCTGAGTCTCCGAGTGCTTCAGCATGTCCAGCGCAGCATAGCTGATCGGCGGGCTGGCCTGCAGGTCCACTTCCTCGATACCGGGCTGCAACAGCCGCACCCGTATTGAAGACGGGAACAGGTAGGCCAGCGATTCCGCTTTGGCATTGCGCTGTTCCGGCGTGCCGTCGATCAACAAACGCGCCAGCTGCGGGTCCTTGCAGACCCGTTCGGCAGTCGCTGCCTGCCGATCCACCCACTGCCGGTAGCTGTTCGCAAACATGACCGCCGACAGGCTGGCCTGCTTCTGCTCCGCCGCCCGGAGTTCCAGCACCGTTTGCAGGTACACGATCACCGGGGGCACGGCCACCAGCAGGATGCCCGCCAGGATCAACAGCAACATCTGGCTGCGCAGGCTCAGGCGCCCCGGGGCCGCCGCTGCACGCTCTTTCGCCGGCCTGGTCCCGGCCTGTTTCTCGTTGCCCGAACGGAAAGGTAGCTTCATCACGTTCCCTGAATCAGTAGTTGTCCTGACACGACTTCCTCAGGCACGGCCGGTATGACCAAATCCGCCCGCCCCACGATCACTATCGACAAATTCCTCGACAACTTCAAAGCCGGCACGCACGACAGGTACAAAAATCATTTGCGCAATACGTTCACCCGGCTCGATGGTAAACGCACGGTGACCACGGTTCCAGCAGGACACAAAGAGCTGCCCCTGGTAGTCGGAGTCGATCAGACCCACCAGATTGCCCAGCACGATGCCGTGCTTGTGTCCCAGGCCGGAGCGCGGCAACAGCATGGCGGCCAGGCCCGAATCGGCAATGTGTATCGCCAGGCCGGTGGGTAACAACTCGGTCTGTCCCGGCTCCAGTACCAGGGTCTCGTCCAGGCAGGCACGCAGGTCCATGCCTGCCGATCCATCCGTAGCGTAGTCAGGCAGGGGAAATTCGCGCCCGATGCGCGCGTCGAGTATCTTAAGCTGAATGCTTTGCATCGTCTGCAGGGGTCTCGTCTGTGCTCGTCCTGTGTGTGTAAAGGTCGGCAATCTGCTCGACCAGCTGCGCCGCCAGGCGGCTCTTCGGTGCCCTGGCCAGGTGGCGCTCCCCGCCTTCCCAGACCAGTAAAAGTTCGTTGTCATCGGCATCAAAACCCAGCCCCGGTCCCACCTGGTTGGCAGCGATCATCTCCACCCCCTTGTGCATGCGTTTTTTACGCGCATACAGTTCCAGCTGTTCGGTTTCGGCCGCAAAACCGACACACCAGGGCCGCTTCTCCAGCGCCGCGACCGTCGCCAGGATATCCGGGGCGGGTTCCAGCTGCAGCGACCAGTCACCGGCCTGCTTCTTGATTTTCTGTACTGCGGGCGCCACCGGCCGGTAATCCGCCACCGCCGCCGCAGCGATAAAAATGTCACAGCCCGTGATGCGTGCCAGCACCGCGTCCAGCATTTCCTGGGTGGATTCCACCAGCACCCGTTGCACACCCTCGGGCGTTTCCAGCATAACCGGGCCACTGACGAGTTCGACCTGCGCCCCTGCGTCACGCGCGGCGCGGGCCACCGCGTAGCCCATTTTTCCCGAACTGCGGTTGCCCAGGAAACGGACCGGGTCGACCGCTTCTCGCGTCGGACCCGCGGTAATCACCAGTTTCAACCCGGCCAGGCGTCCGCTGGCAAAGGAATCCGACAGGGTCTGCAGCAGCACTTCCGGCGCCAGCATGCGCCCCGGCCCGACATCACCACAGGCCTGCTCTCCCGTGTCCGGGCCGCACAGCTGCACACCGCGCCGCTGCAGGCAGGCCATGTTGTCCCGCGTGGCGGCATGCCGCCACATCGCCTGGTTCATGGCCGGCGCCACCAGCAACGGTGCCTCGCTGGCCAGGCAGATCGCCGCCAGCAGCGTATTGGCGCGACCCTGTGCCAGGCACGCCAGGGTATCCGCGCTCGCCGGCGCAATCAGGATGCGTTCTGCCCAGCGCGCCAACTCGATATGATCCATGCCGGTACGGTCATCGGACCAGTCACACAGCACCGCTTCGCCGCTCAGTGCCTGGAAGGTTCGGGCTGTGACCAGCCCGGTCGCGGCGGGCGTCATTACCACGCGCACCACCGCGCCGGCTGCTCGCAGCAACCGCACCAGCTCGGCGCTCTTGTAGGCGGCGATCCCGCCGCAAACACCAAGCAGCACCCGTTTTCCATCGAGCAGGTTCATGACGGGCCAGTGTACCAGAACCGGCGCCCCCGAAAAGGACAGTCTTTACAAAGCACTGCCGGCATTCCATGATGCACGCGGGGGTCACGGACACACCCCTCGAACCCTTCCGCCCGGCGGTGGACGGATACCGGACTACAAGGAGGTTATACATGCCGATCAGCGACTGGCCGGCGGCCGAGCGGCCGCGTGAAAAACTGTTATCCCTCGGGCCCGCTGCCCTTTCCGATGCCGAGTTACTGGCCATCTTTCTGCGCACCGGCCTGCCGGGAACCAGCGCTGTAGAGCTGGCCAGGCAACTGGTGCAGGAATACGGCGGGCTGCGCAAACTGCTGCAGGCCGACCGGCAGCGCTTTTGCCGGACCCGCGGTCTGGGTAACGCCAAGTACGCCCAGTTGCAGGCCGTCATCGAGCTGGGACGCCGCCACCTGGGCGAAGAGCTGGTGCGCCGCGACACACTGAAAGACCCGAACGCCACGCGGCGCTACCTGAAGTCGCGACTGCGCGACTACCCGTACGAGGTTTTTGCCTGCCTGTTCCTGGACAGCCGGCACCGGCTGATCTGCTACGAAGAGCTGTTCCACGGCACCATTGACGGCGCCAGTGTGCACCCGCGGGAAGTCCTGCGCCGGGCCCTGCTGCACAATGCGGCAGCCGTTATCCTCGCCCACAATCACCCGTCGGGGATTGCCGAACCCAGCGACGCCGACCGCCGCATCACGCGGCGGCTGAAAGAGGCCCTGGCGCTGGTCGACATCCGGGTGCTGGATCACGTCGTCATCGGCGACCGGGAATCCATTTCCCTCGCCGAGCGGGGAATGCTGTAACATTCTGTATTGATAAATTATTTTAAGAATCCCCAGTGGTTTGCAGCGGGCCTGGAAATGACAGCCGTACTGCGGTCGGCCTTGTCTGCCGGGCCCCTGTCTGGTATAAAGCGCGGTTCTCGTTGTCCGCCCCGGGCGGGCCGTGCAAGATTCTAGAGGATTTAAGCCATGTCCAAAGTGTGTCAGGTGACCGGAAAACGCCCTGTAGCGGGGAATAACGTTTCTCACGCGCACAACAAAACCCGTCGCCGGTTCCTGCCGAACCTGCATTCCCACCGCTTCTGGGTGCCGTCTGAAAACCGCTGGGTAAAACTTCGCGTGTCTTCCAAGGGCATGCGCATTATTGACAAGCAGGGTATCGATACGGTTCTGGCCGATATACGCGCCCGCGGCGAAAAGGTCTAGGGAGAGCGATCATGCGCGACAAAATCAAACTCGTATCCAGCGCCGGCACCGGTCATTTCTACACCACGACCAAAAACAAGCGCACTACGCCCGACAAGCTCGAAATGAAAAAATACGATCCGGTGGTGCGTAAACACGTGACCTACAAGGAAGCGAAAATCAAGTAATCCGCCGGCACGCTGAACACCGAACCGAAAGCCCGGCAAAACCGGGCTTTTTTTATGCGGGAACACCACAGGGCGGCCATTGTCCCACCAGCTGGTGACAGGGTGCACCGTCGCACCGGCATTCCGCTTCCCCGGCAACGGAATCTGTTAAACTGCAGCCAGGAATACGAACTGACACGGTTGATCGCTGGAAAAATAATCAAGGGCTGACAGAGCAAAAACGTCACCGGCCTGCGTACGAACACTACTCAAGCGGCAGGGGGATGCCGTGTCGCCGGCCATCCAGTCACCATCACAGGCAAACGCACCCGACTGATTCAGCATTACCCGCACCAGGAAAACAACGGTACCAAGCAGTGAGTGACATATTCATCGGCCGTCAGCCTATTTATGACCGCAAGCTGGGCGTATATGCCTACGAACTGCTGTTTCGTGCAGCGGATATGAATGCCGCCGCCATTACCGACGGCGACAAGGCCACTTCCGACGTCATCATCAACACGTTCCTGGAACTGGGCCTGGATAACATCGTCGGCAACCGGCTGGCCTTCATTAACCTGACGCGTTCCTTTTTTGTAAACGAGCACTCCATATCCCTGCCCAGGGACCGGGTGGTACTGGAACTGCTGGAGGATATCGAAGCCGATGAGGATGTGGTCGCCGGGGTAAAACGCCTCTCCGACCAGGGCTACACCATTGCCCTGGACGATTTCATCTACCACGAATCGCTCAAACCCCTGGTGAAACTCGCTCACATCATCAAAATCGACATCATGGCGCTGGAGCAGGATGAAGTCCGCAATCATGTCGAGGCGCTGCGCAGGTATTCACTCAGCCTGCTGGCGGAAAAGGTGGAAACACAGGACGAGTTCGATTTCTGTATGGAACTGGGTTTCGACTACTTCCAGGGCTACTTCCTGGCCCAGCCGAAAGTCATCCGCGGCCAGCGCCTGCCCAACAACCGGCTCGCTATCCTGAAACTGCTCAGCCGCCTGCAGGACCCGGACATTACGCCACAGCAACTGGAAGACCTGATTGCCCGGGACATCGCCTTCAGCTACCGGATCCTGCGTTACGTGAACTCGGCGGCTTTTGCGCTGCCGCGCAAGATCGAATCCATCCAGCAGGCGGTCGTCATCCTCGGCCTGAAAAGCATCAAGTCCTGGACCACGCTGCTCGCCATGTCGCAGGTGGACAACAAGCCGGCCGAACTGGTGGTCACCGCCATGATCCGTGCAAAAATGGCCGAAGAACTGGCCAGGGCCCTGAAAGCGGACAACCCGGAGTCCTTTTTTACCGTCGGCCTGTTCTCGGCACTGGACGCGCTCATGGATAACACCATGGAGGAAATCCTCACCCAGTTGCCGCTGGCAGACCATATATCCGACGCCCTGTTACAACGTAAGGGGTTGCACGGCAAGGTATTGTCCATCGTGCTGGCCTATGAACGCGGGCAATGGGAGCAGATTCAACCGGACGGGTTGACTCACTCCCAGATCAGGGATTGCTACCTGTCAGCCGTACGCTGGGCTGCCGGCATACGCCAGCAGCTCATCGAGGGATGAGTGCCGGCTGCACGGCAGCGGCTTTATTGATCCAGATCAAGGAACAGAGCGCAAGGCCCGCGTAGAGTGGACTGCGGTTGGACTAGTGATGGGTTAGGAGCAAGGAGGTTAACTGCTCAATCTCCTTGCTCCGATACCTTAAATTATCATTGTCTTCCCTTCCCGTCCTTACCGCAGCGCCTATGGCGCTGCGGTTTTTTGTTGCGTAACGGAAACAGCTGGGAAACAATGGCGACAACACACTGACTGCCACGCCCATTGAACAATCCTGACCACACCCGGTCCCTGGCCGCCATCGACCTGGGCTCCAACAGTTTCCACATGATCGTCGGCCGGCTGCAGGACGGGCAGCTGCGCATCATCGACCGGCTGCGGGAACCGGTGCGACTGGCCGCCGGACTCGATGAAGAACAGCAGCTGCACCCCGATGTGGCTGAGCGCGCACTGGAGTGCCTGCGCCGCTTCGGCCAGCGGGTGCATGACCTGGGGCCCGGCAACATCCGGGCCGTGGGCACCAACACCCTGCGTATTGCCCGGACCGCCGGCGGCTTTATCGACCAGGCACAGGAAGCACTCGGGCACCCTATCGAAGTCATCTCCGGTATCGAGGAAGCGCGCCTGGTACACCTGGGTGTGGCGCACAGCCTGGCCGAACCGGGCGGCCAGCGGCTGGTTGTCGATATCGGCGGCGGCAGCACCGAGCTGATCATTGGCGAGGGCTACAGCCCGGTGTACCTGGAAAGCCTGTACATGGGCTGCGTGAATATGACGCAACGCTTTTTCCCCAAAGGCATCATCAGCAAAAAAGCCATGAAGGAAGCCATCCTGGCCGCGCGCCTGGAACTGGAGACCTGCAAGGCGATCCTGCGCAAGCTGGGCTGGTCCATGGCGGCCGGTTCTTCCGGCACCATCCGTACCGTGCGCGAAGTCGTGCTGGAAGCGGGCTGGAGCGAGGGCGGCATCAGTGCCGACTCACTGAAACAGCTGCGCCAGTCCCTGATCGATACCGGCAAGGCCGAGTCGATCGACTTTCCCGCCGTGAGTGAAGATCGCAAACCGGTCTTCGCGGCTGGGGTCGCCGTACTGAGCGCCGTGTTCCAGGCGCTGAAAATAGACCGCATGGTGTACTCGTCCGGCGCGCTGCGCGAAGGCCTGCTGTATGACCTGCTGGGACGTATCCAGCACCAGGATATCCGCGAAGCGACGGTACGCTCGCTTACCCAGCGCCACCACGTGGATGTGGAACAGGCTGAGCGTGTGGAAAAAACCGCGGTAACACTGGCGGAGCAGCTGATCGACACCTGGCAACTGGAGCGTGAAGACATCGACCAGTGGCTGCACTGGGCCGCCCTGCTCCACGAGACCGGCCTAGTGATTGCACACAACCAGTACCACAAGCACGGCGCCTACCTGGTCGAGTTTTCGGACCTGGCCGGCTTTTCGCTGCTCGACCAGCGCTTCCTGTCCACCCTGGTTCGCTGCCACCGCCGCAAGTTCCGCCGCCTGCTGGTGGAGGTACTGCCGACAGACCGCCAGCAGAAAGCCATCCAGCTCGCGATCCTGTTGCGCCTGGCTGTACTCCTGCACCGCAATCGTTCCCGGACCGAAGACCCGGACATCCGGGTCACGGCGGACAAACAGTCACTGCAGCTCGTCTTTCCACCGGGCTGGCTGGAAGAACATCCACTGACCCTGGCCGACCTGGACCAGGAAAGAAAATACCTGAAACCGGTTTCTATCAAGCTGGAGTACAGCCAAGAGAGGGAAGCCTAGCCCGCATTTCTCACCGACTTCCTGCTGCGGCGGCGTCATGCCGCGCGCTAAGCGGCGTTCACTCGGTCGGGCTGCTCGACATCGTGTCGACTATGCCTGCGCGGCCCTCGGTCACGAACGCCGCTTATCACACGACCTGCCACCGCCTCGCTACGGAACCCGGTGAGAAATTCGGGCTAGCGTTCCATCAGGCTTCGCTGCGCGCTGCGCGAGCGCTGCTTGCCGCCCGGTGTGCGGCGCCGGTACTCACCGTCTTTCTGTAATACCCAGGCCTCGCTGTTATCCGACAGGTACAACTCCAGCCCGTCCCTGAGAATGCGCTGCCGAAGCTTCTTGTCCTCGACCGGGAAGGCAATCTCGACACGCTGAAAGAAGTTGCGCCCCATCCAGTCAGCGCTGGACAGGTACAGCTCGCTGTCACCGTTGTTGTGGAAATAGAACACCCGCGTGTGCTCCAGGAAACGGCCCACTACCGAACGCACGTGAATATTCTCCGACACCCCCGGCACCCCCGGTCGCAGGCAGCAGATGCCGCGGATAATACAGTCGATCTTCACCCCGGCCTGCGACGCCCGGTACAACGCTTTAATGGCCTCCGGCTCGATCAGCGCATTGCACTTGACGATAATCCGGGCACTCTTGCCGGCCCGCGCGTGCCCGGCCTCGCGCTCGATTTTTTCGATGATCTTCTTGTGCAGGGTAAACGGCGACTGCAGCATTCTGGACAGTGCCTTGACCTTGCCCAGGCTGGTCAGCAGCTGGAACACCCGGCTGGCATCGCGCCCCAGCGCCGGGTTGCAGCTCAGCAGGCCGTAATCCGTATACAGACGCGCCGTTCGTGCATGGTAGTTACCGGTCCCCAGGTGCACGTAGTGGCGCAGTTTCCTGGATTCGCGGCGCGTTACCAGCAGCATCTTGGCATGGGTCTTGTACCCGACCACCCCGTACACGACATGCGCACCGGCTTCCTGCAGACGGTTGGCCAGTTGAATATTGGCCTCCTCGTCGAAGCGCGCGCGCAATTCGATCACCACGGTGACCTCCTTGCCGGCGCGTGCCGCATCCACCAGCGAGTTGACGATGGCCGAATCCGGCCCGGTCCGGTACAGGGTCTGCTTGATGGCCAGCACCCGGGTATCGGATGCCGCCTGCTTCAGCAGGTCGATGACCGGCAGAAAGGAATCAAACGGGTGATGCAGGAGAATGTCGCCCGCCTGTATGGATTCGAAGATACTCTGGTCGATGGCCAGCCCTTTGGGGCGGCGGGGCGAAAACGGCGGGTATTTCAGGTCGGGCCGGTCGACCAGATCATAGATGGCCAGCAAGCGGTTCAGGTTGACCGGCCCGTTGTCACGGTACAGGTCGTCCTGGTTTAGATGAAAGATATTCAACAGGAAGTCTTCCATATCCGCCGAGCAGTTGTCCGCCACTTCGAGACGCACCCCGTCCCCGTAGCGCCGAGACAGCAGTTCGCCTTCCACGGCGTGCAGCAGGTCATCGATCTCTTCCTCGTCGACGAACAGGTCACTGTTGCGGGTCACCCGGAACTGGTAGCAACCGGTGACTTCCATACCGGAAAACAGGTCGCCCACGTGTGCGTGGATGATGGAAGACAGGAACACGAAGTCGTAGGGGCCATCGCTGCACTCTTCCGGAAACCGGATCAGGCGGGGCAGCGCCCGCGGCGCCTGCACCACGGCCGTGCCACTGGAACGACCGAATGCATCCTTGCCTTCCAGCGTAACGATAAAATTCAGGCTTTTGTTCAGGATGCGTGGAAACGGGTGGGCCGGGTCCAGTCCCAGCGGACTGAGCACCGGCGACAGCTCATGGTTGAAGTAGTCAGCCACCCAGGCTTCCTGCTGCTCGTTCCACTGCCCGCGCTTGAGAAAGCGGATGTTCTCGCTCTCGAGGGCGGGAATCAGTTCTTCGTTCAGCACCCGGTACTGCTCATCGACCAGCCGGTGCGCCTCGGCGCTGATCTGGCTCATGACTTCCGCGGGCGAAAAATTGTCCGGACCGGCCTGCACCGAGCCGGAAGCGATACGCTGTTTCAGGCCCGCAACGCGGATTTCAAAAAACTCGTCCAGGTTGGTGCTGGCGATGCACAGGAACTTGAGTCGCTCCAGCAGCGGCACGTTCGGCTCACGGGACTGCTCCAGCACCCGCCGGTTGAACTGCAGCAGGCTCAACTCGCGGTTGATGTAAAGTTCCGGCTGGGAGAGATTGACAGGGTCCATGACTGTGTACTGTAGCGGACGCAACGCTGAAAAGATGACCGGTATTATTCCCGTTCCAGCAAAAGACATCCACTGGCGTGCCGCCGCACGCACCAGCCGGGCGCAATCCAGGTGCTGGCCACGTCATCGATCACCAGCAGCGGCCCGCTGTACGGCCGGTCGTCATCCAGGTCATGGCGTTTCCAGACCGGCACCGGTGCCTCTATGCCCGCCAGCACTGCCTGCTCAAACGGGTGGCCCGACGGCGTGCCGCCCTCATCCAGCAACGACAGTTCGCTGCTGCTGGCGGACAGGCCGACCCGCAGGTTCACCAGTTCCACGGCTGCATCCAGCCGGTGGCCGAAACGCCGCTGATGCGCTGCATGGAAATCCTGCCCGGCCCGGGTGACGTCCCGAAACGGCACATTCAGGGTAAAACTCTGGCCGCGGTAACGCAGGTCGAGGCTGAACTCCGCCCGGATATCCGCCGGCGCCACGCCTTCCGCCAGCAACTCGGCCTGCCCCTGTTCCTCCAGCTTCCGGAAACGCTCCCTGAGCCGGTCTTCGCGCTGGGCATCGAGCAGGCCGTTCAGGGTGTGCGACAACTGCCGCCCCCGGGGGGCCGCCAGCATGCCCAGCGCCGACAACACCCCGGCATGCACGGGTACCAGCGCATGCCGCATGTCCAGCGCCTCGGCCAGCGCACAGACGTGCAGCCCTCCGGCACCGCCAAACGCCGTCAGCGTGTAGCCGGAGGGATCCACACCCCGCTGCACAGAGATCACCCGCAGGGCCTGCGCCATGTGTTCGTTGGCCAGCTCGACGACCCCTTGCGCTGCCTGCTGGCGGGACAGACCCATCCGCTCCGCCAGCAGTTCCAGCGCCTGCCCGGCGGCGCGGGTATCCAGCCGCAGCTTTCCGCCCAGGAAGGCGGATGGGCGCAGGCGCCCCAGTACCAGGTTGGCATCGGTAACGGTCGCAAGCCTGCCGCCATGACCGTAACAGGCCGGACCCGGGTCGGCGCCGGCCGATTCCGGCCCCACCGCCAGCATGCCGCCCTCGTCCACCCGCGCGATGGAACCGCCACCGGCCCCGATGGTGTGCATGTCCACCATCGGCACCGCCACCGGGTAGCGCCCGATATGCCCTTCCGAGGTCAGGCTCACCGCCCCGTCCAGCAGCGCAACGTCCGTAGAGGTGCCCCCCATATCAAAGGTCAGTAATTGCCGGCGTCCCAGCGTGGCGCCGATATGCAGCGCACCCATCAGGCCGCCCGCGGGACCCGACAGCAGCAGGTTGACGGCGCGCCTGGCGGCCTGCTGCGCGGCGATGGTCCGCGCAGAACTCTGCATGACGTGCACCGGCGCCGGTTGCACGGCCTGTTGCAGGCGCCGCACATAGCCCTCGACCCGCGGTCCGACCCAGGCATTCAGCCAGGTGGCGATACCACGCTCATATTCACCCTGCTCGGGCAGAATATCGGAGGACCGGGAGATGAACAGCGTATCTGGAAGTCGCGCCTCGATCTGCCGCTCGAAGCGCTCGTCCAGGTACGAGAACAGCAGGTTGATCGCCACCGCCTGTGGCGCCAGCGCCTGCACGCGCGCCGCCAGCGCGTCGAGTTCCTGTTCACTGAGCGGCTCGACCACCGAACCGTCCGCGCCCAGGCGGCCGCCGGTCTCCAGGCATAAATCGGCGGGGACGGGTGGCGGAAGCGCCCGCGGTTGCAGGTTATACAGCTCACGGCGCGCCTGGCGGCCGATGGTCAGCACATCGGCCAGACCGTAGTTCGTGATGTACAGGGTGCGCACACCCTTGCCTTCCAGCACGGCATTGGTGGCCACGGTCGAGCCGTGCACCAGGTGATAGTCCCGCCCGTCCAGGCCAAGCTCCCGGATACCCTGCAGGATGGCCTGCTCGGGCGCCTGCGGTGTGGACAGCACCTTGTGTATCTTCAGGCGGCCATCGTCAAACCAGACAAAATCCGTGAAGGTCCCGCCGGTATCGACGCCGAGCAGCATGCGGGCACGGACTCCTAGCCGGCAACGATACAGTTGCGGCCGGCATCCTTGGCGGCATACATGGCCTGGTCGGCACGTTTCAGCAGGGACTGGCTGTCATCGTCCTTTTCACACATGGCGAGTCCCTGACTGATGGTGATCTCAATCTGCTGGCTGGCGGTACGCACCGGCTGCGAACCGACATGCTGACGAATACGCTCGGCGATCTGCCGGGCGGTGTGCAGCGAGGTGTTTTCCAGCAGGATGACGAATTCCTCGCCGCCATAGCGCCCCACCAGGTCGAACTCGCGCAACGCCGCCTTGACGCGCGCCGCCACCTCGGTGAGTACCTGGTCGCCCACCAGGTGCCCCCGGGTATCGTTGACGACCTTGAAATGATCCAGGTCCGCCATGATGACCACCAGCGGCTGCCCGGTTTTCCTGCAATGGGCAATCGCGGCCTCCAGCTCGCGCAACAGGCTGGTGCGGCTGGAAACCCCGGTCAGCGCATCCTGCTCGAGCTGCGTACGCAGGATGTTCTGCTCCAGCTTGAGGTGCTTGACAGAACGGTCCAGCGCCTGGATCTGTGAGCGGTGGTAGACCTCGGTGGCCAGCGCAATGTCCAGGGTGGTCAGCTTCAGGACCAGTCGCGTCAGGGTGTCCCGTTGCGCATCGTCGCTGACCTGGTTCATCAGCAGTTCCAGGAGCAGGCACTGCAACAGACCGAAAGACTCCAGGTACAGGCTCAGCGGCACGCCCACCCGCGCGTGCGCCACCCCGACCCGCGCCCGGCTCTCGAAATAGCGCGCTTCGCTGAAACGGACACCAAACTCACTCAAATAGTCAACCTGCCGGGCCTTCAGGTGCCCCAGGTCAAAACTGGACAGCAGCCCGGCGGCCTGCTCGTTGCGCAACAGCTGGGTGTAAAAGCGGTCAATGATCTGTTCAGAGGCAGCGCGTGTGAGCAGGCGGTCATGCAGCAGGCGCACATCGTCGCGCGTGTGGTCATCCAGGCCGATCAGGGTCAGCTGCGCCTCCCGCCACCCGGCATCGAAACCAAATTGTTCACACAAGGGCGTGGCGGGCTTTCCGGCTGCCATAGGGCTATCCAAATCCGCGGTGCTTTCGGTTATGCTTGCACGCCATTCAGGCCCTGCAAGGCATTCAGGCATTTAATCATAAAGTATATGGATACCAAAATCCTGATCAGCGTTGAGCAGCTCTACCGGTATTACGGGCACACACCGGCCGTAGAAGGCATCAGCTTCGAGCTGGCGCAAGGCGAAGTACTGGGGTTCCTGGGGCCGAACGGCGCCGGCAAGTCCACGACCATGCAGATCATCACCGGCAACCTGGCACCCGGCTCCGGCCGCGTGCGCATCAATGGTATCGACCTGCTCGATGAGCCCCGGCGCGCCAAGGCCGAAATCGGCTACCTGCCCGAACAACCGCCGGTGTACCGCGACCTCACCGTAGATGAATACCTGTCCTACTGTGCCAGCCTGCACCGTATCAAAAAGCACAAACGCGGCCAGGCACTGAACCATGCCAAAGAACGCTGTGGCCTGGCGGCGGTGGGACGGCGTCTGATCGGCAACCTGTCCAAGGGTTTCCAGCAGCGGGTGGGGATTGCACAGGCCATTCTGCACAGCCCGCCGGTGGTCATCCTCGACGAACCCACCGTGGGCCTGGACCCCAACCAGATACGCGAGATTCGCGCCCTGATCCGGGAACTGGGCGAAAACCACGGCATCATCCTCTCCACGCACATCCTGCCGGAAGTCCAGGCCACCTGCTCGCGGGTACAGATTATTCACCGCGGCAAACTGGTATTCAGCGAGTCCATGCAGGCACTGGAACAGCGCCTGGGCAGCCACGCACTGCTGCTGGAAACACGCAACGGGCTGGACGCTGCGGTACTGGAGCAGGTTAACGGCGTCAGTGACGTGGAACTACTGGACAAGCGGCGCGCGCGCCTGCGCTTCAGCGCTGACAACCCGGCCGAAGCAGTCGCGACCTGCGTCGCCGAACAGGGCTGGGGGCTGGTGGAACTGGCGCTCGACCGGCAGACGCTGGAACAGGTATTCGTCGACCTGACCTGCAGCGACGCACCGACCTCGAACGGAGTCGCCGCCTGATGATCTTCACCATTGCCCTGCGCGAACTCAAGAACCTGTTCCTGTCGCCGCTGGCCTGGGCCATCATGGCGGTGCTGCAACTGATCGTGGCTTACCTGTTCCTGATCCAGCTGGACACCTTCATGCTGCTGGAACCACGCCTGGCCGGTGTCGAAGGCGCGCCGGGCGTGACCGATATCGTGGTCGCGCCGCTGCTGCAGACCACCGGCTTCCTGCTGTTGCTGATCTCGCCCGCCATCACCATGCGCGTGTTCAGCGACGAACGGCGTAACCGCACCCTGAGCCTGCTGCTGTCCGCACCGGTCACCATGACCGACATCGTGCTCGGCAAATTCCTCGGCGTGACCTTCTTTTTCCTGCTGCTGCTGGCCATGCTGGTCGCCATGCCCCTGTCGCTGTACGCTGGCACCGCGCTGGACGCCGGCAAACTGGCCGCCGGGGTACTGGGCCTGTCACTGGTACTGGCCTCTTTTGCCGCCATCGGCGTGTTTCTGTCCTCGCTGACCGAACAACCTGTGGTCGCCGCCATCAGCACCCTGGGACTACTGATTCTGCTGTGGATCATCGACTGGAGCGGCAGCAACCAGGAGCAGGTCTCCACCCTGTTCCGGTACCTGTCGCTGAAATCCCACCTCGAATCCTTTCTCAAGGGCCTGTTCAGCACCGCCGACGTGGGCTACTACCTGATCCTGATCGCCACCTTCCTGATCCTGAGCGTCCGGCGCCTGGACCAGCAACGCCTGACGGGATAACACCATGCAGGTTACCCGTTCCTCCAGGCGTCAGCTGCAATTCCAGAACCTGGTCTTCCTGACCGGCCTGCTGGTGTTCATGGGGCTGCTGGCTGCGCTGAGCCTGCGCTACGTCTACGAAGCCGACTGGACCAGCAGCGGCCGCAATACACTCTCGGTCGACAGCCGCCGGCTGCTGGATGAAATGCCCGGTGTCATTCACATCACCGCGTTTGCAACGGACAACACCATGGTGCGATCGGCCATCAAGGACCTGGTGGCGCGTTACCAGCGGTACAAACCGGATGTCGTACTGCAGTTCGTCAACCCTGATGCCGAACCGGAGCGCGTGCGCGAACTCGGCATCAGCATGGACGGTGAACTGCTGCTGGCCTACCAGGGACGCAGCGAAAAGCTGCAGTCGCTCTCCGAACAGAGCCTGACCAACGCGCTGCTGCGTATCGCCCGCCAGCAGCAGCGCAAGGTGGTCTTCCTGGCCGGCCACGGTGAACGCGACCCGCACGGCCAGGCTAACCATGACTATGGCAGCTTCGGCGCCCTGCTGGAAAAGAAGGGCATCAAACTCGAACAGCTGACCCTGGCCGAGCACCCGGAAATCCCGGCCGATACCAACCTGCTGGTCATCGCCGACCCGCGCACCCCGCTGCTTACCGGTGAAGTACAGATCATCCACCATTACCTGCAGGACGGCGGCAACCTGCTGTGGCTGGCCGAACCCGACAGCAACCCCACGCTGGACCCGCTGGCCGAAGCCCTTGGCGTGGAGTTCCTGCCGGGTACTGTCGTGGACGCGACCACCCAGCTGTTTGGCATCGATAACCCGGCCTTTGCCCTGATCACCAGCTACCCCATGCACCCGGTCACCCGCGAGCTGGGCAGCCTGACGCTGTTCCCGCAGGCGGCGGCGCTGGAGGTTTCTGCACCGGAGGGCTGGCAGGCCGAGCCCCTGCTGACCACGCTGGACCGGGCCTGGACGGAAATCGGACCCATCAGCGGCACCATCCGCTTCGACGAAGACAGCGACGAGCGCATGGGACCACTGGACATTGGCTACGTGTTCACCCGTGAAATTAAAAAGGACGACACGGATGAAGAGTCCGGCAACGAACAGCGCGTCGTGGTCATCGGCGACAGCGACTTCCTCTCCAACACCTACCTCGGTAACGGCGGCAACGTCGATCTCGGCCTCAGCCTGTTCAACTGGCTGAACCACGATGACCGCTTCATTACCATCACCGCCCGCACCGCCGGCGATACTCACCTCGAACTCGGCAAGACCGCGCAGATGCTGATCGGCTTTGGTTTTCTGTTCGGCCTGCCGCTGCTGCTGCTCGGCACCGGGGTGAACATCTGGTGGCGGCGGCGCAACCGCTGATACCGCATGAAGTCGCGCTGGATTGTCAATCTCCTGTTGCTGGTGGCCATTGCCGCCCTGGGACTGGTGACCTATTTCCAGCCCGGTGTGGACCAGCCGGAAAAACAGGCCGCCATTACTCCCCTGAAAAAAGCCCGGGTACACCGTATCCACATCAACCGGCCGATCCGCGATGACCTGGTTCTGGTAAAAGATGACAGGGGCGACTGGCAGATAGAACACACGCCCGGCCTGCCCGCCGACCGGCTGCAGATGAACGCACTGCTACGCCTGGCCGAACAACCCGCCGTGCGCAGCTACCCCGTCAGCGAGCTGGACCTGGACCAGTTGCAGCTCGACCCACCCTACGCCACGGTCATTCTCAACGATACTGCGGTCGAGTTCGGCAACCTGGAACCCATCGAAGGGTTACGTTACGTACGCGTGGCGGACCAGGTACACCTGATCCCTGACAACTATATGCAACTCATTGAACTGAGCTATACCCAGTTTGTGCGCCGGGCCCTGTTTGCCAAAGGCACCCGCATCGACGCCATCCGCCTGCCCGGCCTGTCGCTTCGCAAGGAGGACGGCAAATGGACGATCGAGCCGGAACAGGACGTCTCCGCCGACGACCTGCAGGCCTTTGTCGAACGCTGGCAAAATGCCAGCAGCATCAACACCCGCGCGGCCGACCCGCTCGACAAGCCCGGGATCGTCAACATCACGCTGGCCGACCACGCGGGGGAAATTGAATTCGCCATTGCCGCACGCAAACCGGAACTGGTCCTGGTACGCAGGGACCTGGGCATTCAATACCGCATGGGAGACATGGCCGGCAGCCTGCTGACGCTGCTGCCACCCGCCACAAAAGAAGCGGAGTAATCCGGCCCGACCGGAACCGGCATGCCGGAACTGCCCGAAGTCGAAACCACCCGCCGCGGCATCGAGCCCCATCTGCGCGGCCGCAACATACGCAGGCTCATTGTGCGCCAGCCGCGCCTGCGCTGGCCGGTCGCTACCGGCCTGGCGAAAACCCTGCAGCACCGGCAGATCCGGCAGGTCTCCCGCCGTGCCAAGTACCTGCTGATCGGCACCGACAAAGGTACCCTTCTCATTCATCTCGGCATGTCCGGCAGCCTGCGCATCCTCACCCGCCACGCCGCACCGGGCAAACACGATCACATCGACCTGTTGCTGGATAACGGTGTCACGCTGCGCTATACCGACCCGAGACGCTTCGGTGCCTGGCTGTGGACCGCAGACCGCAGCGCATCCCACCCCCTGCTGCGCAAACTGGGCCCCGAACCGCTCAGTGACGACTTCAACACAGAATACTTCTACACCCGGTCGCGCGGCCGCAAGCTGGCGGTCAAGTCCTTCCTGATGGACAGCCACACGGTAGTCGGCGTAGGCAATATCTACGCCAGCGAAGCCCTGTTCCGGGCCGGCATCCACCCCGCACGCGCCGCCGGGCGCATCAGCCGACAACGCTATGCCGCACTGGTCGAGGCGGTAAAGCAGGTACTGGCCGAAGCCATCCGCCAGGGCGGCACCACCCTGCGTGATTTCAGCAATGGTGAAGGCAAACCCGGGTACTTTCAGCAATCCCTCAATGTCTACGGGCAGACAGGCAAACCCTGCCCGGTCTGCACGACCCCGGTACGCGAAACCCGTACCAGCCAACGCTCGACCTTTTACTGCCCGCATTGCCAGCATTAATACACACATCGGACCACTACTGTACCGGTTCCATGTCCTCACCTGTGTGCTTGTTGAAAAAGTTAACGGGACAGCAGTGACATCGGACAAACCTTTCATGATTCTCCGGTCCTGCCGCAAATCCACAGCAACGCTTGAACGGCCGGTCTGCCGGGCGTATAAAATGCGCCATAACACACATAGACAGCCGGCACAGTGACGTGCCGACCAATAACAACATGGGAGTGTCTCGTTGGCGATTGTGGGGAATTGCCGTTCCAAAGCAGTATGTGATGTCCAGGCTTTCTGGTGTCTGGATCCCGCGCTTTTGCATCCTGAATGTACTAGTACAGTCCCCCGTACGGGCTTGCGGGCTCCCGGTCGGGGATTCACTGCCCGCTACCGGAATGCAGTCGTCATATTCGCGACGTTGCTGCTGAGTACTGGAATTCTGCACAAAGCAGTGCACGCGAGCATCGAAGAGACCGCACCCAACCATTTCACCCATAGCCGGTACTACGCAAGCAGCGCTGACGCCCTGGCAGGCTGTAGCGCATTCCAGCAACGTTTTCCGCCTGATCAGGCATCGTGTTTTGACTCGGGATCAAAGCCGCAATGGTGGGCAGGGTGGTTCCAATCGGTGGATGGTTCCTCCCACTTTGGCGTGTTCAACTATAACGTCACCTGTCCAGCGGGGTATACCCTGGACGAGGAACAGCAGTGCCTGCCGGAAGTCGACCCCAAAAACAACGGACGCAACTGCCCGGCAACGACCCTGATATCCAATCCGGTGAACGTGGGAACGGGGAACAAGGTTGCGTTTGAAACGCTGGTGACCTCCGGCAGGCTGGTGCTCCCAGCGACCTATAATTCTGCCGCAACCTTTTCTGCCAGCGGTTTCGGGAAAGGGTGGAGCCACCTATACAGCGGCCATATCCGGAAAATCTCGCTGGATGCGGAATCGTTTGTTACCGTAAGCAACCCGGATGGCCGGGTGCTCCGGTTCAACGAAATCAACGGTATCTGGACGGCTGACACGGATGTGCACGATACCCTTGAGGCAATGCGCAACTCGCAGGGGGTGATTACGGGATGGCGCTACACCCGGGAGGACGACACCGTTGAGCGGTTCGATGTCAATGGCATCCTCCAGTCCATCACCGACCGGCGCGGTCATGGGCAAACCCTGTCCTACGATACCAGCAACCGTCTGGAACGGGTTGACAGCGATACCGGAGAATTCCTCACCTTTGCCTATAATGCCAACAACCGCATCGCCTCGATCACGGATAACAGCGGGCGCATCTGGGGCTTCCGGTACAACGCCAGAAAAAATCTGGAATTTGTCGACAACCCGGACGGCACAACGAAGCAATACCACTACGAAGACACCCGTTTCCCGACTGGCCTGACCGGCATCATCGACGAACGCGGTATCCGGTATGCGACCTATGCCTATGACACCCGTGGTCGGGCGACGGCTTCCTACCACGGCCCCCAGACCAGCGTGTTAACCGACCGTATCGAAGGGGTGTCCATCGTCTACAACGATACCGACGGCACCCGCAGCGTCACCAACAGCAACGGCGACGCCAGCACCTACACAACGGCCACACAACTGGGCGTCGCCCTGGTTACTGATGTCAGCGGCCCTGGCTGCTCCACCTGTGGCACGGGAAATTCCAGCTACACCTATGACCCCGCCAACAACCTGCTGAGCCGAACCGAAAACAGCATCACCACCCGATTCGGTCAGTACGACAGCCAGGGCCAGTACGGTTGCAAGGTGGAAGGCATCACCGCGGCCGATACATCCACGGGCGAATGCGCCTTTGATCCGGTCACCTCACCCGATGCCCACCGCGTTGATTACACCTACGACCCCCGCTTCTTCAACCGGATCACCTCGATCACCGAGCCCTCGGTGTTCCCCGGCAACCACAAGGTCACCACCTACAGCTACGACGATTTCGGCAACCGCACCTCCGAGACGGTCACCGGCTTTACCCCCGACGGCACCCCGGTCCGCCGCACCACTACCCGGCAATACGACGGCCCGCTGAACCAGCTGTCTTTCGTGGACGGCCCGCGCACCGATGTGAACGATTACACGTATTACCGCTACTACCCCAACGACACCCGTGTCCCGGTCGGGTATCGCGCCCGCCTGAAGGAAGTCGAGGACGCTTCCGGCGTCCTGATCCGCAGCAACCTCCAGTACACGGCCACCGGTAAGGTATCCTCCGAGACCCGTCCCAATGGCCGGGTCCTCACCTACACCTACTACCCCGGCAACGACCGCCTGGAAACCCTTACCGAATCTGGCCCCAGCGGCAGCCGCGTGACCCGCTGGACCTGGCTGGCCACCGGCGAGGTGGCCAGTATCACCACCGCCGATGGCAGCCCGGACGCCACCACCCTGGGCTTCGGCTATGATGAGGCCCGGCGCCTGATCTCCATCACCGACGGGTCAGGTAACCACCTCGACTACACCCTGGACACCGAGGGCAACCGGCTCAACGAAACCACCTATGACGCCAACGGCACCCCCGGCAACCGCGCCGATGACCTCCTCAGGAAACAGCTCACCCGGACCTTCGACCTCTACAACCGCCTGGACACCACCGCGCTCGGCGATCCCCGGAACCCGCTGGAAACCACCAACCCCGACTTCGCACCGGACGGCACCCTGGATCAATCCACCGATGGCAACGGCACGCGAACGGACTACCGCTACGACGCCCTGAAACGCCTCACCCGGGTGACCCGGGATTTCAACGGCACCGACCCGGGTACGGCCAACGCCAGCACCACCTACGGCTACGATGTGGCCGACCGGCTGACCTCGGTCACCGACCCCAACAGCGCCACCACCACCTATACCTATGATGACCTGGGCAACCTGCTCAGTCAGACCAGCCCCGACACCGGCACCACCACCTTCCAGTACGATGCCGCCGGCAACCTGCGCCAGAAAACCGATGCGCTGGGTCAGGTGTTCACCTACGCCTACGACGCCCTGAACCGCTTAACCCGTGTCAATGCGCCCGGCACCGATGACGACATCTCCTATCTCTATGACCGCTGCCTGAACGGCACGGGCCGCCTCTGCCAGCTCGACTACGGCCCCGGCTTTCCCAATGGCAGTACTGTGCATTACCAGTACAACGCCTTTGGCGACATGACCGCCCACCAAGGCACACGCTATACCTTCGATACCGCCGGACGACTGCAAACCCTGAACTACCCCTCCGGCGCCAGGCTGACCTACCGCTACGACAGCGCCGGACAGATCCAGCAGGTGGATTTTGTCGCCAGCGGCCAGGCGGTGACGCTGGCCGGCAACCTCCGCTATGCACCGTTTGGATCCCTGACCAACCTGACGCTGGGCAATGGCCTGCTGCTCAACCAGACGCTGGATATGGCTTACCGGCTCACCGCTCAAACCACTGCCGGTGTCCTGGAGCGCACCTACCCCCAATACGACGGCAACGGCAACCTGCTCGGGATCATCGATGCCATCACCAGCAACAGCACCCACACCTACGATGCCCTGAACCGGCTCAATACCGCCAGCGGCCCGTTCGGGACCCGGGACTACGACCTGGATAAAAATGGCAACCGCACCCAACTCCTCCAGGATACCGTCACCACGCCCTACAGCTACGAACTCAACAGCAACCGCCTCGACACCCTGGGCAGTGTCGGCGTCACCGACGTGTGGCTGGACGCCACTGGCAACACCCTCAACCTGGGTAACCGGACCTACACCTACACCCCGCACCACCGCTTGAAAACAGCCACCGAGAACGCCACCCTCACAGCCGGCTTCCGGTACAACGGTCTGGGCCAGCGCACCCGCAAGACCGATGAAACCACCGGCACCGGCCGCTACTTCCTCTACGGCAGCCAGGGCGAGCTGCTGGCCGGAATCGACCAAAATGGAAACGTCCTGAAGGAGTATATCTACCTCAATGGCCAGCTGCTGGCGGTGTTCGAGCCGGATGACAACCAGGACGGTATCCCCAATCAACGGGAGGCCGAACAGGGTACGCTACCCCTGAATACCGACAGCGACGGCGACGGCCTGACCAACCTGACCGAGTGGTTCCAATACGGGACCGATAGTCAAAATCCCGACAGCGACGGCGACGGGATCCACGATGCGCTGGAAATCGCCCGCCACACCGACCCGAACCTGGCCAGCAGCGTAGCGGGGGACGGCGATCTCAACCATGACGGTGACATCAACCTGGGCGACCTGCTGTTGCTGTACCAGCACGTACTCGGCCTCAGAGCAATCGACGCCGATGCCCTGACCCACGGGGACCTGAACTTCGACGGGCAGCTCAATGCCCCGGACCTGTTGTTGCTGGAGAAAAAGTTACTACAGGGCTGGTGGCGGGGCGACACCCGACTGGCGAAACACGGCAACGGGCAGCCGGACCCCGCAGCTGCCCGGACCGGGCTGGACTGGCTGATCGCCCCGGCGCAGGCGCTGCCGAACAATGCCGGGTTCCTGTATTATGTGCACAATGATCCGCTCGGCACACCGCAGGCCTTAACCGATGAATCCGGAACCGTCGTCTGGAAAGCCAGCTATGATCCGTTCGGCAAGGCCACCGTCAATGAAGATCCGGACAATGATGGGAACCGCGTCACATTAAATATCCGGTTCCCGGGACAGTATTATGACAACGAGACCGGGCTGCATTACAACGGGTTCCGCTATTACTCACCAGAGACTGGGAGGTATCTCACCTCCGATCCTATCGGCCTTGCAGGTGGGCTGAATACGTTCCTCTACGTTGCAGGCAATCCAATACGATATACTGATCCAAATGGGCTTGAAGCTGTTCCGGGCACAGGAATAGGACTACTGCCTTCTCCAGCAGCACACCCAGTTTTCCAACCAGGCACGTCTGCCAACGATGCATTCGTCGACTCGACGACAACTTTGTTAAATAGTCTTGGAAATGCTATTTCTAATGGCGATGGAAATGTGATTGACTTGGATGACGAAAGGGATAAACGTAAAGAGAAGGAGGGTGGTAAATCTTGTCCGGCACCACAAAAAGGTGGAGATGGTAACTGTACTTTTACAGGTCTAGCTGGGCTCGTTCCTGCAAGTAACGGCTTTGGTTTTTATCTTCAATGCCAGTACAGATGCCCGAGGAAAGGCTTGCGGATAGATACTTCTTACATTGGCATTAAGTCCAATAATCCTGCATTTCTCTGTCCGCGAACCATACCGGAGAGCTGGTTCTAATTTATCGTAAATTATCTAGGTGAGTAGAACGATGCTCGAAAAAGTAGCAGTTGAGTTGAAGTTAACAGATAAAGCTAGAGAAGTAATTGCTCAAAAGATGGATGCTAGCGATCTAAAATCCCCCATACCAGGACTTATTTGGGGTAGATGGGGCAGTGAGAAAGAGTATAACTGGCAAATTGGTTT
>JALSRZ010000008.1 GCA_026984515.1 Thiohalobacter sp.
GTATCAACCATGCTCAGCTGCATGGTGTTCGTCACCGGGTCGAGCCTGGCATACTGCTCGAACGCCTGCTGAATACGCTCGCGATGCGCGGATTCGGACTCCACCAGCAAAACCGATGGCGGCTTACCCCTGCCTGTCATGACATTCATAATGCTGGTCGATCCCCTTCTCGCCACGCATACCCGATAATAGCAGTGTAAAACAAAAGGCCGCCTCCTGCCGCGCCTGCGCGCAATTCCCCCCAGGACACTATGGGGGAATCCCCGATAGGCCATGACCGCTGCAGGTAGCATGCTGCATGTAACCAGAAAATAACGGCCACAGCCACAAGCCTGTGGTTACAACTGCAGCCGGTTACAAGGAGGAGAGATCATGACGATTTCCGCACTGAATTCTGACGCAACTTGCACAGCGCGCCTCTCTGGCAACCCCGCCCGGGCCCCTGCGGTCCCCGTGCAGGAGGTTAAAAGTGAATGTGCCTTGCCGCTGTCCGTATCCTGTCATTGCTGCATGCTGAAAAAATACTGCCCGGGATCGCGCCTGTCAGGCCTGGCAGGTGACCAGCCTTCCTCCGTTGTAGCGTTCAACCAGACGTTCGGCAAACGGGAGCACCTGTTTCACGCGGGCGACAGAACAGAGGCGCTGTATATCATCAAGTGCGGCTCGGCCAAACTGTACTTTGTCTCGGAGGATGGCAGGGAACAGGTGGTTAATTTTTACATGCCGGGCGAGGTACTGGGCCTGGATGCCCTGGGAAACGGAACCCACCGCACCTCTGCAGTGGTACTGGAACGTACAACCTTCTGTGTCATTCCGCTCAGCTGCCTGGATCGTGTACCCGGTTCTCACCATTGTCTTTATGAACTACTCTCGATGGAACTGGTACGAGACCAGGGCATTATCGGGCTGGTCATGAAAAAAGACGCTGAAACCAAAATGGCGAAATTCCTGATCGACCTTTCCCGGCGCTACCGTGACAGGGGCTACTCCGCCACGCGGTTCAACCTGAAAATGAAACGCGGTGAAATCGGCAGCCATCTTGGCATCGCCACCGAAACCGTGAGCCGCATGCTGAGCCGATTCCAGGAGCTTGGCCTGCTGGAGGTTGAACGCTGCTACATCCGGATCTGCAACTTCCAGGAACTGGAAAAACTGTCTGAGTGCCCGTCTTCGCCCCACAGGGCGCTGCATTGCCGGACTGCCGGCTGACCCCGGTCCGGGAACCGGACAACGCGACGAGCCGAATACCCTGTCCTGGAATATGGCCAGCGACGACGCAGCGCTCCCTTTGCGTTTCGGCAGAATGTACGTGAACCACACAGGTTCCGGTTACCGCATCTCCACGAACGTTTCTATCCCGGGCTGCTTCGGGTTAAAATCAACCGGGCGCTGATCAATCCCTTTACCGTCATTCCGGCTAAAGCCGGGGTCCAGTGCCATCAGCAGTTGCACGGGAAGATATGATCAAAACGAATAAAAGTACCCCGCATCCTCCTCCTGCGCTGTGGTAAAAACATTCTGTCAGGCTACTAACGAAGGTAAAGCCATGAACGTTGAAGATATTATGACAACAAACGTACGTACTGTCTCATCCGACAGGAAACTCGGTGAAGTAGTCTCGCTCATGTGTATATACCGCTACAGCGGCATCCCGGTGGTGGATGACGGCAAGCTGACAGGCACGGTGTCAGAGAGCGATGTGCTGGGAAAAATGTTTCCCCGGCTGGAAGACCTGATGGACAATATGTCAACAGTCGACTATGAGGCGCAGATGAACCAGTACAGCGACGTGGTCCACGTAACGGTCAAGGATGTCATGACGCCCGTGGTCATCACCGTAAAACCGGACATGCATATCCTGCAGGCGGCATCCGTAATGGTCGGCAGAAAATTCCGGCGCATCCCGGTTGCTGTTGGCGACCGGCTGCTGGGCATGGTAAGCATGGGTGACGTGCACAAGGCCATCTACCAGAACACGCTGGCCACAAAGTTTTAATCAAGGTTTCCCGAAACAGTACCGGGACAGAAGCATGCAACCCGAACCCGACACAAATTCACTCGCCCTGGACCGTACGGCGCTCGCCAATGAAAGAACCTATGCGGCGTGGATACGCACCGGTCTGACGGCACTTGTTACAGGCCTTGGCATCGCCAGGTTCCTGGTGGACAGTATGCCACTCTGGAGTGTCCGGGTAATTGCAGCCATACTGATCCTGTTCAGCGGAGTTGCGTTCTTCCTGGCGGCGTGGCGTTACGAGCATCTGCATGTGGGGATGACACACCTGGATGTCAAAATGATACCGCTTGGCATGGTCAAACTCTTCAGCTTTGTACTGGTCGCCTGCTCCCTGACCGCGCTCGCCGGCCTGTGGTATATAGCACCTTCACCGTGACCGGCAGATCAAAGGCTCTTCAGGTATTCCACCAGTGCAAGCTGCTCTTCACTGGAAAGATCCGGGACTTCCGGAATATCCGGTGAGGTATAACGCTTCACCACATCCGCGAGCGTTGCCGCACTGCCATCGTGGAAGTAGGGTGCTGTATAGGCCAGCCCCCGCAGACCCGGCGTCTTGATACCGATCGACAGCAGGCCCTGCGGCGGATTCTCAACGATGTTGGCAAAATACCGGCCTTCCGCGCCGGTGCCCTCGCCCGAGCTGTGACAGGCGGCGCAGTTGGCCTTGCCGTAAAACAGCCGCCATCCCTGTACTGCTTTCGCCTCGTCGAACGGACCGGGTGCGGGGCTGACGATACTCTGCAGGAAGGCCTCCACATCCAGAAGATCCTGCCGTTTCAGATCATTGCCAGGCTCCACAATCTCGGCTACGGCCAGTCTGTCGATAAATTCCTGCGGTAACGGGTTACCGATTTCGATATTTTTGATGGAGGCATTGGGCGTACCCCAGGCGCCATTCCGGTCCAGCACCAGGTCGATGCCACACTCCGGTGCACTGGCCAGCGAATGATTGTCACGACGCGTCTGCAGTACACCAATCCAGGTGGCGGCGTAGCCCTGCTCAGCCAGGTCCAGGTAGTTCCAGTGCTGCGGGATGCTGGTGGGGTTGAAAACGCCGTCATTGAACGGGTTATTAGGAAAAAAACGCGGATCGATGCGGCCCGGACCCCAGCCCTGGTACTCAGCAATATTGACGTTCTCTGAACCACCAGGCTGTACACGTGGCGTAAAGGACAACAGTCGGCCTGCATCCATGTGTGTGTTGGGCGGGCCGAACACCAGCGGGCCAATGGGTAGCGGCACCGGACCTGCGCCGGCCTGCAGCTGAAACGGCGTAGATTTAACCGTGACATGACAGATAGCACAGGTCAGACCGACCGAGGTCATCATGTCGGGATTGTCCGGGTCGTCATAGACGCCCCGGACACCGACCACGGCATTGGCCTTTAACAGGGCACGGGCAACGGCCGGGTCGTCGAGTGCCGCCTGTTTGGCGGCAAAATCGTCGCTGAGCATGACATCAACAACAGGCTGCGGTACCTTGCTGATATCGATCTGCGCACCGATCGCCACAGCCATGTTGGGCGTTACGTTATTGAGCACCTTGTGCAGCTCGAAGAAGTCACCCCAGATGGCTTCATCACCCCAGGTTTCATTGGTATACAATTCACGACCGCGTTCGACTTCAGGGCCGGTGCGTGCCTGCAGGGTACGGAACACCGCCCGCAGACGCGGGTGCGTATTGCTGGTGCGTGTCAATACCATCGAGTCCGTACGGCGGTAAAAATTGGCCATCATGCGTTTCCAGCCGCCATTGCGGTATATCGCCACTTCACCCAGCTGCGGATGTTGCGGCACGCTGTCTGTGGCAAGCGCAACTTCCATGGGTTGATCCAGTGTCACCGGCTTCCAGCTGTGCCCGGCATTCCTGAGCCAGATCCGGTACACCGCGCCAGCCGCTGTCAGTGTTCCGCCCGGTGCCGCGGATTTGCGTTTGCGGATGACGATCAATTTTGCATTGTCACTCAGGGCGCCGGCAGGAATGGTCAGGGTAATACGGGGGTCTGATGGATTGTCACTAAACACCCCTCCCGTGGAAGCCGGAACAAAAGCCTTCAGAACAACAGCGCTTCTCCAGGCCCTGTGGCCATGATGGTTTCTTTCATGGGCACTGACCGTTCCGCCCAGAACCCCCGGCATAATGAACAGGAAAGCGAACTGGAATACTCGCTTAAGGCTTCCACCGTATCTTTTTTTCATGGGTCTCTCCTTTGACTGGCCAGCAACTCTACCCGTCATGCGCCCCTGTTGTATGTGACCCGGTCACGCAGCGCGGAATGAGCGGAAACAATCCGGCCGGCTGTGTGACGCAGTCACCGTGATTCAGGCAAGGCATCCCCGATACTTACCCTGCATAAGCGGGAATCACTCATCCAACCACGGGGGATAAATCAAACATGTCTTACACCGGAAATTCCATACTCAAAAGTCTTGCACTGTGTGCCATGCTGGCGCCCTTAGCCACCCAGGCGGCGGTCATAAAACTGACCGGACTGCTCAGTGCCGCCAACCAGAATGGCTCTGATCCTGCTCTCGTCACGGACCCGAATGGCGTGGTACCAACCCGTGCCAGGGGTGCGATTGCCTTGCAGCTGGACAACGTCAAAAATACACTGGACATCCGGCTTGATGTAGCCGGTATCACGCTCAGAGACCTGAAGGACTTCGGGCCGAATGCGTCACCCATCCACCTGCATAACGCAGCCCCCGGCAGCCCGGGCAACTTTGGCCCCATCGCAATCGACCCGACGTTTACTGCAAGCCCCTCCGATTTCAGCAGAACAAGGCGTGGCTTCAGCTTTACACGCAATGGTGTTTCCATACTCGCGGCTGACCAGGGCGGGGTTACCGCACCCGGCATGCACCCGGGTGATGACAGGATTGTCGACGCCCTGCTATCCGGTAACATGTTTGTCGCCGTGCATACCAACAGGCCTGATGGCTTTCCCTTTGTCGAGATCCGGGGCAACTTCAAACCGGTCAGCGCCGTACCGCTGCCCGCGGCATTGCCCTTGCTGGGATCCGGCCTGGTCGGTCTGCTCGCCTTCGCGCGCAGACGCGGCTGATCCGTTTCACGTATGTGCCCGGACCCGCAGCAGAGGGCAGATCTGTTCCTGCGGGTCCGGGAAATTGATGTGCACTGTGTAGCTATTCGTACAGAATACGGGCAGCCAGGCAGGTTACTATTCACCCGGAAAAACCCTTTTGACGACCCCGGGAGCAGCAATCATGAATGCCTGTGCCAGCCAGATAAACCTGCTCTGGAACAAGGTGTACCCGGAATTTACCCGCTCCACCGACCCTGCAATCCGTAACATTATTAGCAATACAACACAGGTGGAGGTGCCGGCCGGCTCCCTTCTCATCTCACCCGGAACTGTGTGCGATCAATACCTGTTCGTGATTACCGGGAGTGCGCGGGTACACCTGCTGACTGAAAGTGGCAGAGAAGTCACGCTCTATTACGTGAGTGCGGGCGACAGCTGTGTACTGACAACATCCTGCCTGTTAAGCCACGAACCCTTCCCCGCCGGTATTGTAGCCGAAACGGACATGACAGCATTTACGGTAAGCGCCGGCCTGTTTGAACGGGCCATTGATACCTCCCCCTGTTTCCGGCGATTTGTCTTTAAAAAATTCGGTGAGCGGCTGGTGGATGTCGTAGCACGCATGGAACAGGTCTGCGCACCATCCATCGAACGTTACCTGGCACAGACACTACTGGATCTTTCTTCGGACAAGGCCATGATTACCGCTACGCACCAGCAACTGGCGCTGCGCCTGGGTACCGCGCGGGAAGTTGTATCCAGGCATCTCAAGCATTTCGAGGTAAATGGATGGGTACACCTGGCACGTGGCCGTATCAGGATCTACGCACCTGATGACCTGAAAAGAATTGCCACTCAATAAGCCCGGGAGCCTCTGATCACCTCCTGCTCCGTCACCCGGCGGAACATGTGCCGGAATTCATGTCCCGGCAGTTAAAACGCTGCGCCACCACTGGATAAAATGCGGCTATGACGATCGTTTGTCCTGCCTGCAACCGGAGACATTCAACCGCACCCTGTCACCCGGCACACTTCCCCAGACATAGATCTCGGTAAGCGCCGGCTCACACTGACTGCAGCTGCTGCTACAGGACGCGGTTGCCATCCGGCGGTGAACCCTGCCCTTGCGCATCCATACTTCCAGCATCCCGCGCACGGCATCGATATCAGCATCGAAATGCAGGGCGATTTCGGCCAGCGTGGCCTGTCCTCGCTGTTCAAGGTAGCGACTGATGTCCGACAGGATCACGCCTCTGCCCTCGCAGCGGCTGCCGTCCCCGAATTCCGATTGCGCTGCCCCCAGCGACGCAGGTTGATAATCAGCAGTGCAAACAGGCCCCATAGCCCGCCCAGCCACAGGCCGGACTGTGCCGGATGAGCGCTCCAGGTAGCAATCTGGTAGAAACTGACTGCCGTAATATAGGCAATCGATGTTGTCCACGTGGCGACAAACATGGCCCAGGTGCGCCCGGCTTCACGCTTGATCGCACCTATGGTAGCAACACAGGGGAAATACAGCAGGACAAACAGCAGGTAGGCAAAAGCGCCGGTCTGGCCGTCGAAACGGTGCTGCATGGCGCCAAACACGCCTTGCCGAACGCCCTGTTCCTCAGCCATGGTGCGGGTGTCGGAAAGATCGCCAAGGTCCAGGCCGATCGGGTCCAGCAGGGCTCCGCCCAGCACTGCCAGGTTAGCCGGAATAGTCGCCGCAGCATCGCGTAACTGTTTCCAGAAATCGAACGCGGCCGTCTGATCTGTGGATTCACTCTCGGCAAGGCCGGTATACAGGTTGTCCAGGGTGCCGACGACCACTTCCTTGGCCAGCACACCGGAGATCACACCCACCACCGCCGGCCAGTTGTCCTGCTGTATACCCATCGGGGCGAATGCCGGCACCAGGTACCGGCTGGTGGCACTGAGCACCGATTGTTCGCTGTCCTCGTTACCAAAGGAACCGTCGGTACCGATGGAATTCAGCAGGTTCAGTGCCAGCACCATGACGATGATGACCTGCCCGGCTTCTTTTACAAACAGCCGCACCCGGTCCCAGGCACGCAACAGGATACCTTTCAGGGTTGGCAGGTGATAGGGTGGCAGCTCCATCATGAAACCGCTGCTTGTACCCGGCAGCAGCGTGTTTTTCATCAACAGGCCGGTGAGTATCGCCACGGCAATTCCTACCAGGTACAGTGCAAACACGATATTCTGTCCGGATGCCGGGAAGAACGCCGCGGCAAACAGCGCATACACCGGCAAGCGCGCACCACAGGACATAAAGGGGTTCATCAGGATGGTCAGCTTTCGTTCACGCTCGTTCTCCAGCGTGCGCGTGGCCATGATTGCGGGCACATTACAGCCAAAACCGACAATCAGGGGCACAAATGCCTTGCCCGGCAGCCCGATCGCACGCATGGAACGATCCATAACGAAGGCGGCACGCGCCATGTAACCGGAATCCTCCAGCACGGACAGGAACAGGTACAGCGCCCCGATGATGGGAATGAAGGTGGACACAATCTGCACGCCACCACCGATACCGTCCGCCAGGATGACGCGCAGCCAGTCCGGCGCACCCATACCGGCAAGCAGTTCGCCAAAGCCACTGACGAACAGCGCATTGGCCGCACCGTCGAAGAAATCGATAAATGCGCCACCGATGTTCATGGTAAACAGGAACATCAGGTACATGACCGCAAGAAACACCGGGATGCCGGTCCACTTGCCAAGCACGACCTGGTCGATGCGGTCACTCGCTGTACGGGTCACCCGCCCCCGGTTGGTTGACACACTCCGGGCCAGGCTGTGTGCGTGACCGAAACGTGTATCCGCAATAAAAATATCAGCATCCTCACCGGTGCGTTCCGCAATCCGGTGCCGCCAGTAGTGCAGCTTGTCCCGCACCGCACCTTCCAGCTCGTTACCGCTGTCGCTGCTTTCGATCAGCTTCAGCGTCAGCCAGCGCCGGTTGGGCGCAGGCAGTTCCTCGAGCGCCGGCTCCATATCGCTGATGGCCTGTTCGACCACCTCATCCAGCGCCAGCGGAAACCCGCCCTGTTCGCGGCCGTCGGTCACCGCCAGTATGCGCGCCTTCAGCTCGGTAGTACCCTCCCCGGTCACCGCCACTACCGGCACGACCGGACAACCCAGTTCCTGCGACAATCGTTCGGTATCGATCACGATGCCGCGCTTGCGCGCCACGTCCATCATGTTCAGCGCCAGCACCAGGGGCACGCCCATTTCCAGCAACTGTACGGTCAGGTACAGGTTACGTTCCAGGTTGGATGCATCGACCACATTGACCACCAGATCAGCATCACGTGACAGCAGGTAATCACGACTGACCCGTTCATCCAGCGAACTGGCATCAAAGGAATAGATCCCGGGCAAATCAATGGCGGCGACTTCTCGCCCGTCGAGTTCAAATCGCCCCTCCTTGCGATCGACCGTCACACCGGGCCAGTTGCCGGTCTTCTGGCGAATACCGGTAAAGGCATTGAACAATGCCGACTTTCCGCAGTTGGGATTGCCCGCCAGGGCGATCGTCAGTGTCGCCCTGCGTTTGCCGGGGCGTTTATCCTGTTCGCAACAACCGCCCATCAGTCGACGTTTACCGCGTGCAGTTTTTCAGCGATACCCTTACCCAGCGCAACCCGGTTGCCCTGTTTGGCCACGACCACGCCACGACCGCGATGGTGCAACACCTCGAGTTCCGAACCCACACTCAAACCCAGCGACAACAGGCGCCGGGTCAGTTGCTTACCGCCGTTGATGGCCACCAGGCGAACCTTCTGCCCGACCGGTGTATCGCTGAGGGGATGACTGGACATGCTTCCAAACAACTCATTAAACGAGAACGGTTCTCATTATAGCATGGGGCCGGCGCATTAGAAATTTTCTGATCCTGCTTTAACAGGCGGTTGAAAAGCGCCCGCATTTCGCTGTCATCATTCGATTTCCGGACAAATCAGGGCCATTTTCCCGGGGTGAACGCGCCCGTTTTGTAAATCTACCCGAAAATACAGGTTTTCGGGCACCTGAGCGCT
The DNA here is from genome assembly GCA_026984515.1 of Thiohalobacter sp. Taxonomy (GTDB): domain Bacteria; phylum Pseudomonadota; class Gammaproteobacteria; order DSM-19610; family DSM-19610; genus Thiogranum. The sequence goes on from JALSRZ010000008.1 coordinate 9,108, forward strand.
CGCCCGGGGAGAGCTGAACTGCCACTGATCGAGAATTCCAGGCCGGTGTGTTCGCCCGCCATATTCTCGAATATGCGTTCCGACACCGGGTACGCTGATCCCATGAAACAAGGCATGCAACTCGAGTGGTCGCCAAAGCCAACTGTCAGGCAGATCGAGCATTGCATGGCCGGCGTGTGGCCCTCTATTTCCCCGGTATGAACAGGCATACCGGGCTTGTCCATATCATGCTCCTCGTATCAGCTATCCAGTTGACCTTTCAGTTCATCCATCATCCGCTTCAACATGGCCCCGCCAGATCCTTACGGGTATCCGCGTCCAGCTCTGAAAACATCATGGACATGATGCAGCGTGGCATCATATTCTGCATGAAGCCTATACGGTCTTCCGGGGTCATTTCCCTGAACACGCTGTCCATCATGGTTTCCATCATGTGCGGCATATCCTCGGGCTTCATCATGCCCGACATCATTTTCTCCATCACTTTCTGCATCGTTTCTTTCACCGCTTTCTCCCTGCGTCATGCAGTCAGATTTTCAGGAATACAGCCCCGTAGTGGTAAGGACCGACATCAACGATTTTTTCCAGTTTGAACCCGGCGGGTTCTACGACCTGCTGCACCTCTTCGGGCTCCATGCGCAAATCCGTGTCCGGCCCGCGCGGCTGATCCAGGACCGTCGTCTCCTCGCGCGGCCGCCGGTACCAGTTGATGATGGCAAAGCGCCCACCGGGTTTGAGTGCCTGGTGTACTGCCTTTGACAGTCCGGTCTTGTCCGGTACTCCGTGGAAGGTATTGGCGATAAACACGAAGTCCACCGTCGTATCGATCCGCTTTGGTAATTCGCGCGCGTCAGCCGCAATGGCTTGAAAATTCGGGTTGTCCTGGCAAGCCTGTTCGGCCTGGCTCAGTAGGTCAGCATCCAGATCCAGCGCCCAGGTCTTGCCCGGGTGGACCAACTGGCACATGGGGCGGGTGAAATGCCCGTCACCACAGCACAGGTCCACGACATTCATTTCCGGTTCGATACCGACACCGCGAAGCACCGTTTCAGGGTCCGGCCACAGGGCCTGCCACCAGTCCTTGTCCGGCATGAGGGTGGCGGTAAACCGTGCGTCATCGTTCATGTTCGGAGCTCCTGATTGACATCGCTGCGTGGACCGGTAATTATATGCGTTAGTGCTCATATGCGAGTGTACGCATAATACAGCTGCATCGTCAACGGCCGTGTGACTGATCCGGAGTAAAACTTTTATGAGTCCATTCCTGTTCTACAGCAACGATGCCTGTCCGTACGCCTGTTGCAGGAAGCTGAATTCTGTATCGAGGTATATCGGCCTTGCGTAGTGTGTAGTTCCGGTAAGCAGCCACACCGGTCCAGGATTGACAAGGATGCAATGATTACTGACCATCACCGTATGCGTAAAACGACTTACGATTGTGGATCAATCAGGGATCTGAGTGAGCTTTTCAAGTTGCTGGCAGAACCGAATCGTCTCAAGATCCTGTGCAGCCTGGGACTGGAATGTCGCCCGGTGTCCGATATCATCGAGGCCACCGGACTGAGCCAGACCAATGTGTCGTTTCATTTGCGCGCGCTGCGCGAAGCCGGGGTGGTTCGTCCGGAACGCCGGGGTGCATTTATCTACTATTGCCTGCCGGATCCTGAACTGCTCCGATTGCTGGACGATTTCCGGCATTGGTTGGAAGACCATGGCGGCAGTAATCGCGTTGCATCACGAAAGAAGAAAGCGGGCCGTCGATAGCCGGCCCTCCACCAATCCTTCTGACAAACAAACGCTCGGAGAAACCGCATGAGTGAGTGCAACCCGCAAGACCGCAACCCGGACGTGCGCGCACAACTCCTGGAACTGTATACCCGTCTGGCACAGGTGATATTTCAAGAGGCAGATATAGCAACGCTGCCCCTGCCTGACACCTCGGCAGACATCGTGATATCCAATGGTGCGATCAACCTTGCCACGAACAAAGATGCCGTACTGGGAGAAGCCTTCAGGATTCTGCGGCATGGTGGCCGTTTACAGATTGCCGATATGGTTCGGGACCCGTCCGGCACCGATTCGTCCTGCACTGAAAAAGCCTCCTGGGCTGATTGTGTTTCCGGGGAAGGCTATGCGACAAAATACAGGGTGGATAAAAATGGTGGTTCCAGCTCCTTATCAATAACGATAGTCGGAACACGGAAAGAAATACCCGCCACGTTTGAATTTTCCTGTCAATAACTTGATGATTCCTTTCCTGTCCGTCGACTTTTTTCTGTTTTGACTATAAGCGGATGAATACATCACCCATCAGTAAGCCCTGGCTCAAGCGCCGAATCTGGCGAGGAGGGCTATACCGGAATAATACTTTCAAATCTTTCGCTTTTATGTCCAGTACCTGGCTTCTTGCCGCACTGGTCTCCGGGTATTTGATCTATGCCATGGGCTCAAGTCTGTATGCAGGGGATGTCAAAGTAACCCTCGGCAGCATGGTATTCAGCCTGTTTATTATTGTCGGGCTGCCTGTCCTTTTATTTTATTTTTTCATACATGTACTGAAAGCCTGGCGGCGCTGGTCCGCGTGGCGGAACTGTCTGTTCGAGCACTATTCCATACCGGCCTATCTTGGCGCACAGTTAGAGGGAAAACTGATGTTGCCAGACCAGCTAAAAGGTGGCGACACGCTATCCTATTCACTGGGCTGTTTTCGGCAACGGCGATACCATGGAGAGCGCGTGGGTAAAAAAGGCATTTCTCTTTGGCAATCAGACACTGTCAAAAGACCGCTAGACCCGATGATGGAGTCGATCCCGATACAGATCGATTTACCGAAAAGCCGGCCTGAGAGTAAATGGTCTGGTAATTATGGCCATATTAAATGGCTATTATCGATAAAAACGGCCAATGATAAATTTGAAGACATTGACTATGAAATACCGGTTTTTTTTAACCCTTATGATGTATGAGCTGATTTTATAATACTGATTGATACGAAAGCGATGAGAATATGATATGACAGAACTGACACCCGAATTACAAGTCAAACGCTGCCTGGAAAAAGGTGAAAAGTTGATCTGGGCCGGTTGTCCGGATCCTGACGCGTTTCAAAAAGGGCTTGTGCGCCCCTATTTTATTACCACCCACAATGCCTTTCTGGATAATCGATTATTCAGGAGATTGGTTAAAACGATTCTTGTCATCGCTTTTCTTGTTTTTTTTGTTGTACCGATATTTACCCGCGATGGCGGTTTCGTCGTGGCGACACCATTTGGTGATGAGTCGACGGTTCTCTGGATTCTGGCACTTCCTGTTATTTTCTACGCGTTTAGATATCTCAATATTTTCCGGCGCAATGACTGGAAAGGAAGGGGGTATGCGCATGCCAAGGGATTAAGCTACGGTATCACCAACAAGCGACTGCTTATTCTGCGCGATGGAGTGATAGAGGAGGAATTTACGGTTGCAGAGGTCAGCCCTAAGTTAAACGAAAGACTAAATGCTCCCGGGTTTGGCGATATCATTTGGAGAAAGAGACGCTTGCGTCATCGACATAATGATACCCGTCCCAGCCCCTACGAAATTGAACTGGCACGTATTGGTTTTAAGGCATTGCCCGATGCAGAATCTGTGATGCAGAAAATTGCAGCATGGCGCAAAGGACAGGTTGAAGAGAAGGCACAGGAAGGCGAGGCCTTTCTGAAAAATAGTGAGCGCTCTGCTGAAGACCCAGGTAATAGCTCTGCAGTCGACCCTGAAGTGGAAAGCCGTCGAGAGCCAGAAAAAGAGGCTGATACTAAATATAGTGAATCAGCCACTATAGATCAGAAAGTCGGCCGTTCAATACATAACAGTACCCTGGGTTTTTCTATTGAATTTCCAGAACAATGGGAGGCAAAAGTTCGCAAGCGCAGGCTGGCTTTTGGCAAATGGGGCATAGAAAAGGAAGCGGTCTGGTCTGATGAAGATGAAATGACGCAATGGAATGTGGTAAAAGTCGAAAGTGAACTGGGATCAAAAGTGGAAGTGCAGGTGCATAAAACCAAACCGATCAATACATTTGAAAAACTGGTCGGTGCGAATACCGGGATATCAGGTTTGTTAGAACTGGTCGAAAAGAACCCGGACTTCAGGGTAAATGGCCTGAAAGGTTTTTATGTGACACGGTCAAGTGCCGGAGGTGGTTCCCTGATCAGTAAAATGGCCTATGCCGGTGAAACCTACACAAGATTACATGTGTTTCATGATGGGGAAAAACAGTATTATGTCGAATCAAACTGGCGTAAGGATGCCCCAGCGGAAGGTAAACTTTGCGAAAAAATTGTTTCCAGCCTGAAGACTGGATAGTACAGATGACTAGAGAGGCATTTTTTATATGAACGGGATTTATCGGATCTCAAGGATTGCGATACAGGTTTTTTTCTCATTTGTGTTTATTACCCCGGTGTTATACGCAGCAGATTATTCAGGACTGGTCTCTGAAGATTATTTGCGCACACAGTTTGCTTTCCGTGATGGCGACACGCTTAAATATGCTGAATGCAAGAAAAAATCCTATCCTATTTGCACCTACGTGTGGGGAGCAAAATCGAAGAAAGATGCGATAAAGAAAAAATACGGGCAATTGCCCGATGGAAACAGACTACAGATTACCTATGCCCAGGCAAAAAGTCAGAAAGACTTCCAGCGTGTACAATCACAGTATAAAGATGGAGTGAATGTTGAGGGTACGGGTACAGCAGCAGTCTGGTCGGCTAAACGCAGCCAGCTATCATTCATTACGAAAAAAAACCTGGTTGTCCACATCTACATCGATGAGAAAGCTGCCGACAATTTGAGGGCGAAAGCGATAAGTATCGCGGGAAATATACTTGAGCAGCTATAAATGCTCGATTGACTAACACGGGATCAGGGAGATTAACATGAAGAATATTTTAGTTGTTCTGGCTAGCAGCACAATTCTATTCTCGACAGCAGCCAGGGCCGCGAGCTGGGAAAAAGACACCAACCCAAATGCCCATCTAGACGGAACGACGGTTGGCTACATCATGCGTTTCAAGTCTCAAATCGATAAATGCAAGGCATTTGTTGAAGAGGGTGCCGGACTGGGACTTAAAGGCGGGAAAGTGCTGGTGGATAATGATATGTGGTATGGCCAATCCTATGAGGATGGAACAATTAAACTGGGCTGCTTTAAAGTTCATAGCAAATTGACTCAGCTTGATCTGACATTACCGACTGGTCATGAGCTGGAAAAGAAGCTGGAAATAAAAAAATAGGGTCTGGTGGTGTTTTGTATTATGGTTGACTATATG
>JALSRZ010000009.1 GCA_026984515.1 Thiohalobacter sp.
AGGCCGGAAGGCGATGGATGATGTAGCTTTCAGGTTTCATATAATTCAATGGATTATAACTGAGTATGGCGTCCCCAAGGGGCCGCCACCTTATTCCGTATTTACGGGCAACTTCAGCCAAGTTGGATATTTTATAGATATCAATGTGTTAACTGGAGACGAGGCCACTATACATGATTTGTAATCATAATTGACAGATTATGAATACCATACTATCATTCCAGTCTGATGATACCCAGAAAACTTCATGCCAAGGCGCGTGAGCTTGCCGGTTTCTACCCGGTCGTCGTCATTACCGGCCCTCGACAGGCCGGAAAGACAACCTTATGCAAAGCGGCTTTCCCGGACAAAGCCTACGTTTCACTGGAATCACTGGACCACCGGGATTTTGCTCATAGCGACCCCCGCGGCTTCCTCGCCGAATACCGTCAGGGGGCGGTCATTGATGAAATCCAGCAGGTTCCCGAACTAACCAGCTATTTGCAGGGCGAGGTTGACTCAGAGCCAGAGCCGGGGCGTTTTATCCTGACCGGATCCCAGCACTTTGGCCTGTCGCAGTCGATATCCCAATCACTGGCCGGGCGTTGCGGGATACTGTCGCTGTTGCCTCCGGATTACGAGGAACTAAGCGCTTTTTCCAATGCACCGAATGACCTGTATACCACGCTGTGGCAAGGCGCCTATCCCAGGATTTACGATCGGGACATCCCCGCCCACCAATGGCTGGCAGACTACCTCGTTACCTATGTCGAACGCGATGTGCGCCAGGTCGTCAACGTTGGCGACCTGCAGATCTTCTCCGAGTTCCTGAAGCTTTGCGCGGGACGCACCGCGTGTGAAATCAACCTTTCCACACTCGGTAACGATGCCGGCATATCGCATAACACGGCCCGGGCATGGCTATCGATTCTGGAAACCAGCTACATCATCCATCGCCTTCCGGCATGGCATGACAACATCCGCAAGCAAGTCGTTAAAGCGCCAAAGCTCCACTTCTTTGACAGCGGGCTGGTGTGCTATTTACTGGGTATCCGGGAACCCGACCAACTGCGACATCACCCGCTGCGCGGAGCAATATTCGAAAGCTGGGCAGTTTCCGAACTCTACAAGGCCCAGGTGAATCGTGGTGAACGCCCGCAGATGTTCCACTATCGTGAAAGCCGCGGACCGGAGATCGATGTGCTCGTCAACCAGGGCGAATGCCTGCACGCGATTGAAATCAAATCCGGGACCACTGCATCCACGGACTTTTTCAAACACCTTCAAATTCTACCGGACAGGCTAAAAAATACCCACCTGCCATCCAACATCCACAATCATGTGATCTATGGCGGTGAGGAGTCCCAGCGACGATCAATAGCGCAATTGGTGCCCTGGCACGATACGACCGGTATCCTCTCGATGTAGCGATCGACATGCGTGATGATTCTCACCGGAAAATCTGAACCAGGCGCAATCTGGTTCATTGCACCTATTACCGAAATAAGAGTTGGCGACAAAGATGGCGTCCCCAAGGGGAGGCGCGCCTATTCCTGTTTTGCGCGCCGCTCGCTGTTTCCACTTTGCTATCAATAACATAATGAAGCATCGGCGGTTTGCACCATAACAACGTCACGATCAGGATTCCCCAAAAATATTGGATACTGATAAAGTACGCACATGGCCGAAGGGAAGGGAACCATGATATACCGCGCTCATGCAATCAAGCGCATGTTTGAGCGCCGGATTAGCGAGGAAACTGTTCGTGCGGTGTTATCAACCGGCGAGGTGATCGAAAGTTACCCACAAGATGTACCCTATCCCAGCAAGCTGGTGCTTGGGTGGTCAGACAACCGGCCGATACATATCGTAGTCGCTGAAACCGACGAAACAGATATTATCATTACAGTTTATGAACCCGACCCCGAGCGATGGGACCACGAGTTCAGGCACAGGAGATTGCAATGATGCAATGCGTTATTTGTAAACATGGTGAACTTGATGCCGGAACAACTACCGTCACCCTGGAGAGGGATGGCGTAACACTGGTATTCAAGGACGTACCCGCGCGCGTTTGTGAGAACTGTGGAGAATCCTACGTCGATGAAGCAGTGACCAGGCAGTTGCTAAACGAAGCTGGCACTGCCGTGAATGCTGGCGTGGAAGTCGATATCAGGCATTTCCGGGCTGCCTGAAACACAGGACAGCGATCAGTGGGGCCGCAACGTTGTATGACAAGCCAGTGAAGTCGGACTGGAAATCGGTCTTGAAAGACCGACGCCAATTCTGCGCATATCTCATTGATTTACAAGATAAATAGTGTCCCCAAGGGGAGTCGACCTTATCCCCCGACTGGAAGCATCCTCACGAATCTCAATTTATTCCGAACCAACAATGTCTTAACTGCACCAACGCAAAGCTGGCCATTTCCGTCCAATCTTCTGCCAAGTGTTTCTTTTCATCGTGACTTGTTTATTTCCCACTATGCAATGTAACACTTACATCTATATGGCAACTCGAGCCACACACAGACAATCCGTCTGGCACCGGGTCTTAAACCGTTTCATCATACACCTGTACCTAAATATCCACGAAGGGCGACAAGGCGTCGATATGCTCAATACAAAAATCTTTAAACAACCGGACAATTCGTGAAAGGTTCCGGTTGCTCGGATAGACAGCCGACAGGGTCGTGGCAGCGAAACGCCACTCAGGCATCACTTCAACCAGCCTGCCGTCGCGCAAGGCCTCACCGCAGATAATCGACGGGATCTCGGCGATGCCCTGCCCCGCCTCAGTCGCATTTAATATGCCGGCATAATCATTCAGTGCGAGTACGCCCTCGACACGCACCTTATGCGCACGGCCATCATTGACCAGTTTCAGTGTCACAGCATCAAACCACCCGCCAAACGTAATCATACGATGCCCCGGCAGGTCACGCGGATGGCCGGGTGCGCCAAACCTGTCCAGGTAGACAGGAGCACCGACCAGCACATGACGGTAGCGGATCAGCGGCCGTGCGACCAGGCTGCTGTCTTTAAGCTCACCAACACGTAATGCCAGATCGACGGCGTCCTGGATAAAATCCACATTCCGTTCAGTAATCAGAACCCTGACCGTCACGGCCGGATATGCCGCCTGAAACGCACTGACCAGGGGAACGATCAACCGGTCCGCGAGACCGGGTGGCACCGACAGGCGCAAGGTACCGGCTGTGTCTGCCTGTCGTTCATTCAGCATCAGCGTACCGGTTTCAATTTCCTCCAGCCCCCGGTGGCAATAGGCGTAGTACGCTTGCCCCAGTTCGGTCAATCGCAGTTGGCGGGTGGATCGTTCCAGCAAGCGCACCCCGAGTGTCTTTTCAAGCTCACTCACTTTACGGCTCACTGTTGAAATCGGCACACCAAGACGCCTGGAGGCCGCTGAAAAACTCTTGTGCTCGACCACCTTGACGAAAAGCGCCATGGCATTCAGGTCAGGAGACATGGATATTTCCATATATGGAATAATTATTTGCTTATTTTACATATATTCTAGTTTGCGGGAAGCCCTTATAGTGTTTGTTACACGATTAAACCCACTATCAAGGAGACTTATTTTGAAGCATCGACTCATACACATTGTGGCCGCGACCCTCCTGATATTCGGTTTCATGTCCGGCGTCCATGCCGCCAATTCAGATCAGAAGCGCATCCATGCACTACTGAAGACCTACGAACAGGCGCTCAATGCCGGCGACATCCCCGGCGTCCTGAAGCTCTACACCCAGGACGGTGTCTTCATGGCGCAACACAATTCTCCAGCCGTCGGTATTGACGCAATAGAAGCCGCTTACCAGGCAGTCTTTACGGCAATCAACCTCGACATCAAATTCGACATCCTGGAAACCGGAATATTGGCCGACGACTGGGCATTTGCGCGCACCAGTTCCGCCGGCACTACCACGATCAACGCCACGGGTGACAAGGTTGTCGAAAGTAATCAGGAACTGTTCCTGTTGCGGAAAACCGGCGACGGCAACTGGAAGATTGCACGCTATATCTTCTCCACCATCAACCCACGTTAACTTACGTACTCATTTAAACAGATGAAAGCCGCTGTCATTCATAAGTCAGGTCCCCCTGAGGTGCTGGTGATCAAGGAACTACAGGTTCCTCAGCCGGCCTCCGGGTGGATTTTGATCCGGGTTAAGGCCTTTGGCTTGAACCGTTCTGAGCTTTTTACCCGTCAGGGTATGTCGCCCGACGTAGGATTCCCTCGGGTACTCGGTATCGAAGCGGTCGGTATTGTGGAGGAAGCTCCCAGCGGCGAATTCACCCGAGGTCAAACCGTGGCTACTGCAATGGGTGGTATGGGACGGCAGTTCAACGGTAGCTATGCCGAGTACACCTGCGTGCCTGCCACACAGGTACAGGCGATTAACTCGACGCTGGATTGGCAAACACTTGGCGCACTTCCTGAGATGATCCAGACCGCCTGGGGTTCACTCACTCATGCTTTGCAGTTGCACCAGGGTCAGCGCTTGTTGATTCGTGGAGGCACCACGTCGGTAGGCCTTGCCGCCACCATGCTGGCCAGACAGAAGGGTGCAACCGTTGTAGCTACAACTCGAGAGCCTGAGCGGGAAGCCGTGCTCAAAGAGAATGGCGCAGATCAGGTTTTTATCGACAACGGAGAAATCGCCGACGATGTCCGGCAGGTTTTCCCCGACGGGGTCGACAAGATACTCGAGCTTGTCGGTACCCCTACGCTGCTCGACTCGCTGAAGTGCGCTGCACGTGGTGGCTCCGTGTGTATGACGGGCATGGTCGGGAATGCCTGGGAGTTAGCGCAGTTCAGTCCAATGGATGCGATCCCGGACACGGTTAACCTCACAAGCTACTCGGGTGGCTCCCGGGATTTTATCAACACACCGCTACAGACCGTGGTAAACGACATCGAGAAAGAACGCTTGACGCCCAGGATTGGTCGCATATTCAAACTGGATGACATTGTAGAAGCGCATCGCTGTATGGAAAACAACGCAGCCGTTGGAAAAATCGTCATCCTTACCTGAAATTAATCTTTTCCATACCAACTCAATACAGCAAGAGGATATTAAAATGCAGTTTTACCCAGCGAAATACATCCTGAAGCCCTTTGCATTTTTTGCACTACTGGGTTTTTTGCACATTGCCGCCGCTGAGGGCGCCGCCTCAGGCAGCTACCGTATCGATCCGGAGCATTCGACAGTACTGTTCAGCGTAAGCCACCTCGGCACCAGTGAACTGACAGGCCGTTTTAACGATATTGAAGGAAGCTTTGTTCTGGATAAGGATAAAGCACCCGGACTTGACGTAACCATCAAAACAGCCAGTGTTGACACCAACCACGAAAAACGGGACGCGCATTTACGCAGCCCCGATTTTTTCAATGTCAAACAGTACCCGGTGATGCATTTTTCCGCGGATAAGGTCAGCTACGACCAACAGGGACGACCGACCAGGCTACACGGCAAACTGACCTTGCACGGCAAGACAAAACCCGTAACGTTTATGATAACGCCTGTCGGTGCAGGCAAGGACCCCTGGGGCGGTTATCGGGCCGGGTTCAATGCCAGCACCACACTCAAACGCAGTGACTTCGGCATGAATTTCATGCCCGGTGGTATCGGTGAGGAGGTTACCGTCACGTTGAACATCGAGGCTACCAAGGAGTAACGTGACGCCGAACCGGTTATGAGCCCTTATCTGTTGCTCGTCATTCAAAGTATCGCCTTACCCTTTGGTCTGTCCGGCCTGTTGTTATGGTCGGGCTTGCACAAGGACGTGCACCGGGTAATCGGCAGTGTCCTGATCTGGCTGGCCGCGTATGCCTGGATTATCCAATGGCCGGCGTTTCCTCCCGGGGAGTCCGTAGACTGGTTGTGGCTGTTATTTGTCGCGAGTGTTGTGGCAGGCTACACAACACATCGCCGCGCGCGATGGTTGTTTCGGACAGCGGCATTTCTGATCACGATCATGGCTATCGCCTGGCCGGTACTGCACTACCAGCCTTCCCTTGCGCTGGCAGGTGAACTGGTCATTATGATCGTTACCGGTAGTGTTCTTTTCAGCCGGGCGGAGCACATACCCCCACCAGCACCTGCGCTTACCCTTGCGATACAGGCAACCGGACTCGCCATTGCCAGCGCATTGAGCGGCAGCCTGCTGGTCGGCCAGTTGTCGGCGGCGCTGGCCGCGGTTACCGGCAGCTACGCCATTCCCGAAATACTTGACCGGCTGCACAAGACCCCGTTCGACATACTACAGAGACTGGCCTTTCTTCCGCTGTACCTGGGCCTGCTGACCATCGCCAGACTCTATGCGGAATTGCCGCTGGCCACGACTGCCCTCCTGCTTGCCAGTGCAGTCTTCAGCGCACTTGCGCCATGGCGCCACGGCTGGGTGATCAGCCTGCTGCTGAACGCCGGCGCTATCGGGCTGGTGATATTGAACAGCGACAATACCGCCTACTACTGACGCTTCTTCACCACCAAAAGGACGTTTTTTATGACATGGAAACTATCAGTTACGGCAGGCAGGGCACCATCGAACACAAGGACAGCATGGGAAACGTCGAGGTGCTACCGGCCGGTGAATTCCAGCTCATGAGCGCCGGCACCGGCGTCACCCACAGTGAATACAATCCGTCAGATGCCGAAGCGCTTTCTTTTTTGCAGATCTGGATTCAACCGGCCGAACCGGGCGTCAAACCCGGTTACCAACAAAAGTTGTTTGGACTTAACAAGGGACTGACATCCATCGTATCGCCCGATGGTCGCGACGGCACCTTGGAAATCCACCAGGATGCCTGGCTGTACCAGCTACGACTCGACCACGGACAAACTGAGCAACATGCGTTGGACGCTGGCCGGACGAGTTATGTTCATGTCATCTCCGGCAACCTGGGTGTGAACGAACATCGGCTGGAAGCCGGTGACGGCATCGGTCTGCATGACGTATCTGCAGGCACGTTCGCACGCCACCTGGCAGGACAAACCGGTCAGTGATGACCAGCTGCATGAGCTGTACGATCTCGCCAAATGGGGGCCGACCAGTATGAACTGCCTGCCTATGCGCCTGGTTTTCCTGAAGTCACCGACAGCGAAAGCCCGGCTGAAACCGATGCTGGCCGAAGGCAATGTTGACAAGGTGCTGGCCGCACCGGTTACCGTGATTGTGGCCTATGACACGCAGTTTTATGAACATATGCCAACGCTGTTTCCCTATATCGATACGGCGCGGGCCGTGTATGCGGACAATACAACGCTCAGCGAGCAGACGGCATTCCGCAATAGCAGCCTTCAGGGCGCCTACCTGATACTGGCTGCCCGCAGCCTGGGGTTTGATGTCGGACCTATGTCAGAGTTCGACAACACAGAGGTTGACCAGGAATTCTTCCCTGATGGGCGCTATGCATCGAATTTCCTGCTCAATCTGGGTTATGGGGATCAAGCTGCACTGCATCCACGCGGCCCTCGCTTTGAGTTTGACGAAGTGTGCGCCATCGATTAATACCCCGTCATACCGGCGAATGCCGGTATCCATGTCGTTGAAACCGCTGGATTCTGGCCTCCACCAGAATGACGAAGCGTAAATTAATCAGCGCTTCCTTAACCCGAATATCACATCCTGACTTCGACCGCCCGGCACAGGAAACGCATATAGGCATCCGCGGCCTGGAATCGCTGACACACCGTATCGATAAAATCCGGACTGAGCACCTCTTCATGGCTCAGATCGCTGATGGCGATAAAATCCTTGCGTTTGAGGTCTTCAAGTAACGGATGGTCGGGGCTGTATCCGCGCGGTGCGCGTTTCAGGGCCTCCCCGGACAGGTTGAAGTAGGCCTGGAATGTCACACCATCGCGCGCGGCAATCCAGGCTGCCCCGGCTTCGGACAGGTGATCACGAATTTTTCCCAGTGCACGGCTGTCGGGGCGCCATATCCCTACCCCGATAAACATCGACTGCGGGGCAATGTGCACATAGTAACCGGGGGCATGCACGTCACGCCCCTGCTCGTGCCTGAACTGGATGCCAATATTGGTTTTGTACGGCGTCTTGTCTTTTGAAAAGCGGGTATCGCGATACACCCGCATCAGCGACCCGCCACTCTTCTTCGCAATGGCCAGGAAATGCGGTGAGATTTCTGTCAGCCGTGGTGCCAACCGTTCAATAAAAGCCAATGCGGGCTGGCGAACATCCAATTCATAAACGGGTTTGTTTTCGTTAAACCAGTCGCGGCTGTTATTGGCGGACAGTGCGCGCAGGAAATCCAGTGTCTGTGGGGTAAAACAGGCATCAGTCATTGTCACGCTTCCTTCCAGTCAATCACTACAAAAAGTGTTTTTTCAGACCGGAACGCAATACACGCAAATCGTCATGTCCGCTGCTTCGTCGCGCAGCGGTACGAGCGCCTGGTAGGCATCCGAGTCATGCCATTCGTGCAGTGCCTCAACAGTCGGAAACCTGATAATGCCAACCACGTGATGGTCCGCATTACCCTTGAGTGTGCCTTTGAATTTTCCACGTAAGACAGGCTCGGCGGCATAGCCAGCGAATGTTTCCCCGGCTTTTCTGGCATACAGCTGGAATTTTTCCGGATCTTTAATCGATGATGTTGCGACAAAGAAAGCACTCATACGTATTTGCCCTGTGGCTGAATCATTTCCTGAATATGCTGATTTAACATGATTTTCTCCAAGTCTGGTGGATGAATAGCGCTGGATGTGTTATTTTGTACAACGATGTACACTTTAAAGTGGGTGGCACATTTTGTCCAGTGGTGTATAAAAAATATTTCGGGAAACTGACCTATGGGTAGAGCAGCCAAATTTGATCGGGAAGCCGCGGTTGAAATCTGCATGCACGAAATATGGCGCCACGGATTTGAAGCCTGTTCAGTCAAAGCGCTTTCAGAAAAACTGGGCATTACGCGGTCCAGCTTTTACAACGCCTTCGGCAGCCGCGAAGACCTGTTTCTTGAGGTGCTGGCACGCTACTTCACGCAAACACCCGACCGGGTATTGGGCAACGACAATGCAAAAACCCCGGTACGGCGCCTGCTGACCGACTTCTTCAAAGAGGTTTGCCGAATACGGGCTACAGACCCGGATGCAAAAGGTTGCCTGGCGGTTAACTGTATCTCGGAGCTGGTGGGTGTCGACGAGACCTTAGGGCCTGTTCTGGAAAATACCATCCACTCCAGCATAGACCGCCTGGAAGCTGTACTGGAAACAGCCGCCGTCAATGGCGAAATTGAAAATGACGGTCACTTACATGAAAAAGCACTGGCGCTGCAAAATTTAATTATTGGCCTTAGCGTTTTATCCAGAGTCGTACATTCCGAAAAAGAACTCTTGTCGGTCGTCAAACAAACACTGACGGGGCTTGGCCTTTATGACGAGCACTCATAACCTGCCTTGCACCAGACATCGACCCAATAAGATTAAACGTACTTTCACGGTTTTCACACCGATTAATCACCACCTGACACGACACCACACCCTTCTATCAGTGTTCTTTCAGCATCAATAGCCTCTGACAGAAAATCCATCAAGGCACGCACCCGTGCTGTGCGCCTCAGATCCGGATGCGACAATAACCACAGCTCGGAAGCCAGCGCGTCCGGTGGTTCGATAAGCCGCTGCAACCCGCTTTCCGGATCACCCAGAAAGCACGGCAACGGCGCAATACCCATTCCACGTTTTGCCGCTTCAAATAACCCGAGCAGGGAATTGCTGCGATACACAATACTTGCTGTGGGAAAGTGTTTTTTCAACCACCTGGCGAACGGTAACTGTGCCAGGTCGTCGTCCGGCATCAGCCAGGCATACTGTTCCAACGCATGATCAGCTTGTTTCGCCTCAAGATATGGACTTGCGCCATATACCGTCGTCACAAGCGCACAAAGTCGCCGACCTATAGCGGATTCAGGTGGTGTCATTGTGGCGCGAATGGCGACATCCGCTTCGCGCCGGGTAAGATCCAGGTAGTGGTTGGCCATCGAAAGTTCGAGCTGGATACCAGGATATTGGCGTGAGAACTGCACCAGGAGCGGTGTGAGAAGTTTTATCGCAAATGCATCCGGCGCTGTCACCCGCAGGGTGCCGTGCAAACCCAGATCACGGCCGATCAGCTTACGCGACAGGCCGAGCACTTCGTTTTCTATACGCTCGCCGGCCTCCCGGACTGACTCACCGGCCTCGGTCATGGCATAGCCCTCGGGGAGTCGCTCGAACAATCGGACGCCCAGTTTTTCTTCCAGTGCATTAATCCGGCGGAATACGGTTGAGTGATTCACACCCAACAGGCGGGCAGCACCTGAGAGTGTCCCTTCACGGCACACCGCCAACACGGTACGAAAATCATCCCAGGCAATAACCTGTGTATTCATGCAAACTCTCTTTTCTTTTATGCCTAGTTTAATTGCACATACGCACAGAATATCATGGCGCTCAACTTAAACAAATGGAGAGACCGAAATGAGCTACCTGTCCTATTCAAAGCATTTTCAGGGTGTGGCAGACATCCTGCTACGCGACCCGGTACGCTACCTGCCGTTTGCGCAGCTGCTCAATACCATCATGTCTACCGAATCGGAACTGACCCAGACGCAACGGGAGATGATCGCACTCTACAGTTCCCGTCTGAACCATTGCGGCTATTGCGTGGACTCTCATTCCTGCGTACTTGATGGCCTGGATACCGATGAGACACTGGTAAAGGCGCTGGCCGACGGCTCTGTTGAACCGGTTGATGACAACATGCAACGCCTGCTTGCCTTTGCCAGGAAGCTGGCACTGGAACCAGGCAATGTCACTGCAACGGATATCGACACAGTCCGTGCAGCCGGCTGGAGTGATCAAACCGTTGAAGATGTCATTGGTGTGGTCGCCACTTTTGCTTTTCTGAATCGCCTCGTCGATGGCTTTGGTATCGAAGGGACAGACGATCATTTCCGCCAGGTGGGCGGTATGGTTTCACAACAAGGTTACGCACCGTTGGTACAGATGATTCAACAAAAAGCCGATGCGGCCCGAAAGTAATATTGTCATGGTAAGCTGCACGAATTACATTCCACAGGAAGCAAG
>JALSRZ010000010.1 GCA_026984515.1 Thiohalobacter sp.
GCGTGGTGATACCCTGAGCCGCATCGCGCAGCAATATGGTGTCAGCATGACCACGCTGCGTGCCAGCAACCGGCTCAGCGATGACCGGCTGCTGGTGGGCAAGGTGCTGAAAATCCCCTCCCGGGGTAGCTGATTCCCGGAAATATCCCCGCGCTGCAGGTATAGTATGAAGGCATGCGCATTCGTCCCCTGGAAACCCGGCTTATCAACCAGATCGCCGCCGGCGAAGTCGTGGAGCGCCCGGCCTCCGTACTCAAGGAACTGCTGGAAAACAGCCTGGATGCCGGCGCGACCCGCATTGAAATCGATATCGAGGACGGCGGCAAGCGCCTGATCCGGGTGCGCGACAACGGTCACGGCATCCATAAGGATGACCTGGCGCTGGCGCTGTCCCGGCACGCCACCAGCAAGATCGCCTCGCTGGACGACCTGGAAAAGGTCGCCAGCCTCGGGTTCCGCGGCGAAGCCCTGCCGAGCATTGCCTCGGTGTCCCGTTTGTTGCTGCAGTCACGCTGGCGGGATGACAGCAGCGGCTGGCAGGTGCAGGGCGACGGCAGTGAAAAAACTGACGCTGCGGAACCGCTTGCGCACCCGGTCGGTACCACCATCGAAGTGCGGGACCTGTTTTTCAACGTGCCTGCCCGGCGCAAGTTCCTGCGCACCGAAAGCACCGAGCAAAAACACCTGGATGGTGTTGTGCAGCGCATCGCGTTGAGCCGTCCCGACGTCGAGATGCTGGTGCGTCGCAAGCGCCGGGTGCTGCACCACCTGCGGCCCGGCCACAGCGAGGCGCAGCAGCTGGAGCGTATGCGCGTACTGCTGGGCGAGTCTTTCGCCGGCCAGCTGATCGGGCTGGACCACAGCGCGGCCGGCCTGCGCCTGTCCGGCTGGGTGGCGGAACCGACGTTTTCGCGCAGCCAGGCTGACCTGCAGTTTTTTTTCGTCAACGGCCGCGCGGTACGCGACAAGTTGCTGGCCCATGCCGTGCGCCAGGCTTACCAGGACGTGCTGTACCACGGTCGCCACCCGGCCTTCGTGCTGTACCTGGAGATCGATCCGACCGCGGTGGATGTCAACGCGCACCCGGCCAAACACGAGGTGCGCTTTCGTGAATCGCGCCTGGTGCATGATTTTCTGTTCCGTACCCTGCACCAGGTACTGGCGGACGTACGCCCCGCGGCAGAGCAGCCGCTTGCAGTACCGGTGCAGGCATCAGCGGGAACGGGTGCCGGAACGGGATACACTGGATCCCAGGCCGGCATGCCCTTGCAGGTCAGTGAGCAGCTGGGCCGGTACCGGCAACTGCACGGGGCGGCAGGTGCCACGGCCGCCGAGCAGGCGCACTTCGTGCAGCCTGCATCACCGGCGGAAACGCAGGCCGTACCACCGCTCGGCTTTGCGCTGGCGCAACTGAAAGGCGTCTATATCCTCGCCGAGAACGAGCAGGGCCTGGTGCTGGTCGATATGCACGCAGCGCACGAACGCATCACCTACGAACACCTCAAGCGCAGTTACCGGGAGGACGGGATACGTTCCCAGCCGCTGCTGGTGCCACTGGCGATCGCGGTAAGCCGCAGTGAGGCCGATGAGGCGGAGCAGCGGCAGGACTGGTTTGCTGCGCTGGGTTTTGAACTGGACCGGCAGGGACCGGAGCAGTTGCTGGTGCGCCGGGTGCCGACCCTGTTGTCGGATACGGATATAGAGACGCTGGTGCGCGATGTACTGGCCGATTGCCGTACCCACGGCGGCAGTCAGCGCATCGAGGCGTCGATCAATGCCCTGCTGTCGACCATGGCCTGTCACGGCTCGGTGCGCGCCAACCGTCGCCTTACCATTGAAGAGATGAATGCACTGCTGCGTGACATGGAACGCACCGAACGCTCCGGCCAGTGCAACCACGGTCGACCCACCTGGATCCGGATGGGCCTGCAGGAACTGGACGCACTGTTCCTGCGCGGGCGTTAGTAGGAAAGGTACTGTCTGACCGCGTGCAAAAACCGCTGGCCATTTTTCTAATGGGACCCACGGCCTCCGGCAAGACGGCGGTGGCGGTCGAACTGGTGCGGCGCCTGTCGATGGAAATCATCAGTGTGGATTCCGCGCTGGTGTATCGTGGCATGAACATCGGTACGGCCAAACCGGATGCCGCGACCCTGCGGGTGGCGCCCCACCGCTTGATCGATATCCTCGATCCGGCGGAAACCTATTCTGCAGCGCAGTTTCGCGATGACGCACTGCGTGAAATGGACGCGATCTGCGGGCAGGGTAATACTCCCCTGCTGACTGGCGGTACCTTGCTGTATTTTCGTGCCCTGGAGCAGGGCTTGTCGGCGCTGCCGGCCGCGGACGCCGGTGTGCGCGCCCGGCTGGAAGCAGAAGCCCGGGACAGGGGCTGGGGAGCACTGCACCGGCGTCTTGCCGGGTGCGACCCGGAATCGGCTGCGCGCATTCATCCCAACGACCCGCAGCGTATCCAGCGGGCGCTCGAGGTTTTTGAACTGACCGGGGTTTCGCTGAGCCGGCTTTGCGCAGCCGGGCGGGAAACCCCGCCGGGCTACCGGTTTTTGAAAATTGTGCTGGCGCCGGCGGATCGCGCCTGCCTGCACGCCCGTATCCGGCAGCGTTTCGAGCACATGCTGGCGCAGGGATTCCTGGACGAAGTCCGGGCGCTGCGCGCGCGCAGGGACCTGCACCCGGACCTGCCTGCCATGCGTGCGGTGGGTTACCGCCAGGCCTGGGATTTTCTGGACGGGAAACTATCCGCCGACGAATGGGTCGAACGGGCTGTGATCGCCACCCGGCAATACGCCAAGCGCCAGATGACCTGGTTGCGCAGTGAACCGGACTGCCACTGGGTCGATTCACCGGGGCCGGACCCGCTCGCCGGGGTACTCGAAGTCGTGCACAGGGCTGGCGCAGCAGCCAGTTGAATGTGCTATAGTTTTGTCGGCATGGAAGAATTAACCGCAATATGTATACGGATTACAGACTTGTACTGGCCTGAAGAATTAAAAACAGCCCGGGCAGGAGAAAATAACATTGGTTCACGTTACTAAAAGAAGGAGAAACGACATGGCCAGAGGACAGTCGCTACAAGAACCTTTCCTGAATGCATTGCGTAAGGAACGCATTCCGGTAGCCATTTACCTGGTGAATGGTATCAAGTTACAAGGCCAGATCGAGTCCTTTGATCAATTCGTGGTGCTGTTGAAAAACAGCGTCAGCCAGATGGTGTACAAGCACGCCATCTCTACCGTGGTCCCGGCGCGTAATGTTCGCCTTGCGAGTGGTGATGAAGGAAGCAACGGCGATCCCGGCAACGCCTGAACCGGATCCATCGAGCCGGGGCCGGGTGAACGGCCCGGCCCCGGCTTACCCCGTGTATGTTTGAGCGTCCGCAAAGCGGCGAAAAAGCGATCCTCGTCCACGTCGATTTCCCCGGCGAATCCGAACCCGAAGACCTGCTCGAATTCTCCGACCTGGCGATTTCCGCGGGTGCGGAGCCGCTGGCGACGGTCACGGCCAGTCGTAACGCGCCCGATGCACGCCTGTTCGTCGGCTCCGGCAAGGCCGGGGAAATCCGTTCCCTGGTTGCGTCCGGGCAGGCCGGGCTGGTGATTTTCAATCACGAACTCAGTCCCAGCCAGGAGCGCAACCTGGAAAGACTGTTGCAGGCCCGGGTGCTGGATCGCACCGGTCTGATCCTGGATATCTTTGCCCAGCGCGCGCGCTCCTTCGAAGGTAAACTGCAGGTCGAACTGGCGCAGCTCCGGCACCTGTCCACGCGCCTGGTACGCGGCTGGACCCACCTGGAGCGCCAGAAAGGCGGCATCGGCCTGCGCGGGCCGGGTGAAACCCAGCTGGAAACCGACCGTCGCCTGCTCGGGCAGCGCATCAAACAGATCTTCAAACGGCTGGAGAAGGTGCGCGGCCAGCGCGCCCAGGGACGCCGTGCACGGGAACGCGCTGAAGTGCCCACCGTTTCGCTGGTCGGTTACACCAATGCCGGAAAATCCACCCTGTTTAACCAGCTGTGCAATGCCGGTGTGTATGCGGCGGATCAGTTGTTCGCGACCCTGGACCCGACCCTGCGACGTTTTGAACTGCCGGGTTTCGGACCGGTGGTGCTGGCGGACACTGTGGGCTTTGTACGCAAGCTGCCGCACGAGCTGGTGGCGGCGTTCCATTCCACGCTGGAAGAAACGCGGGAAGCCGACCTGTTGCTGCACGTGATCGATGCCCACGACCCGGAACGGCAGACCCGCGTGGAACAGGTGAACGAAGTGCTGGAGGCCATTGGCGCCGACAAAGTGCCGCAGATCCTGGTGTACAACAAGATCGATCTGAGCAGTGAGCCGGCGAGGATGGTACGCGATGAGCCGGGACAGGTGACCCGCCTGTGGTGTTCCGCCACCAGCGGTGCGGGTATCCCGCTGCTGGCGCAGGCGCTGGGCGAGTTTTTCCTTGCCGACCAGGTGCAGGGCTGGTTGCAGTTACCCGCAGCCGCGGGCGGCCTGCGCTCGGCGATTTACCGGACCGGCAGGATATTGCAGGATATACCGGACGATGCCGGGGGTTGCTGGCTGGAAGTCCGGATCAGCAAGCGTGAGCTGCAGGCGCTGTATCGGCGCACCGGCCGGGAATTTGCCCTGCATGACAGTCGCGGGCCGGTTTCTGTTGCGGGCGCGGCCCAAGCTCCCTAGAATTCCCCTCTTTGGGTTTTTCAATCAGTCTTTTTTTAACTTTCGGAGTACTACATGGCCTGGAACGAGCCTGGCGGCGGTAACAACAAGGATCCCTGGGGAGGGCGCGGTGACCAGGGCCCCCCGGATCTGGACGAGGTTGTACGCAAAATGCAGGACAAGCTCGGCGGGCTGTTCGGGGGGCGCAGGCGTCGCACGGACGGTGGCGGCAGCGGCGGTTCCGGTTTTGCCGGCTTCGGACTGATTCTCGGTATCGCCGCCGTGGTCTGGCTGTTTTCCGGCATCTATATTGTCGATGCCGGCAAGCAGGGTGTGGTGCTGCGCTTCGGTGCTTTCCACGAAGCGACCATGCCGGGTCCGCACTGGCGTATCCCGTACCCGGTCGACCAGGTCAAGATTGTCGACGTGGAACAGCGGCGTTTTGTGGAAATCGGCTACCGCTCCGGCAACGCGGGGCAGGCATCGGTGTCGGTGCCACGTGAAGCGCTGATGCTTACCAAGGATGAAAATATCGTCAACATCCAGCTGGCGGTACAGTACCAGGTGAGCGATCCGCGCGATTATCTGTTCAATACGCGCGATCCCGACGCGGTGCTGAAGCAGGCGGCGGAAAGTGCCATCCGCGAAGTGATCGGTACCAGCGAAATGGACTTCGTTCTGAAACAGGGGCGTGCAGAGGTGGTGGGCAGGACCCGGGAGATCATGCAGAAGACACTGAATTCCTATAACGCCGGCCTGCTGATTTCCGACGTGAACCTGCAGGATGCCCAGCCACCGGAAGAGGTGCAGGCCTCGTTCTCGGATGCCATCAAGGCGCGCGAGGACAAGGAACGCTTCAAGAATGAGGCCGAAGCCTACGCCAACGACATCATCCCCAAGGCGCGCGGTGGTGCGGCACGCCAGATCCAGGAAGCGGAAGGCTACAAGGAATCGCTGATTGCCAAGGCGGAAGGCGAGGCCAGTCGTTTCAGCCAGTTGTTAAAGGAATACAGGAAGGCACCTGAAGTGACCCGCAAGCGTCTGTACCTCGAGACCATGGAATCGGTGCTGGGCAAGACCGGCAAGGTGATCGTCGACAGCGACAATGCCAATAACCTGATGTACCTGCCGCTCGACAAGATCATGCAGCAATCGGGCGGGGGACGACGCCTGCCCACCTCTGGCCGTTCGGGCAAGGGGGTGCAATCCGCACCGGCCAGGGGGCAGCCTGCACGCCCGGCACGTAAAATACGGGAGACGCGCTGATGGCTAATGCAAAAGGATTTTCACTGGCGGTTGCGCTGCTGGTGCTGGTGGTCGGGTCGTTTTCCATGTACCAGGTGGCGGAATGGGAAAAAGCCATGCTGTTCCGGCTGGGTGAGATCGTCAAGACGGACGTGCAGCCCGGCCTGCATTTCAAGGTCCCGTTTGTGAACAATGTCCGCAAGTTTGACGGCCGCATACTGACACTCGACGTCGAACCCGAACGTTTCCTGACAGCGGAAAAGAAGAACGTCATTGTGGATTCTTTCGTGATGTGGCGTATCCACGACGTCAAACGCTTTTATACAGCAGTGCTGGGTGACGAGCGTAACGCGCGCCAGCGCCTGGAGCAGGTCATCAAGGACGCCATGCGCGGCGAGTTCAGCAAGCGGACGGTCAATGAAGTGGTTTCGGGTGATCGCGATACCATGATGAAAGAGCTGACGACCGATGCCAACGAACAGGCCAGCGCCATCGGTATCTCCATCATCGACGTGCGTGTCAAGCGCGTGGACCTGCCGTCCGAAGTCAGTGACTCCGTCTACCGTCGCATGCAGGCGGAACGATCAAGGGTCGCCAAGGAGTTCCGCTCCCAGGGTATGGAGGCCGCAGAAAAAATCCGCGCCGATGCCGATCGCCAGCGCCAGGTGCTCATTGCCAATGCCTACCGCGATGCCGAGCGCCTGCGTGGTGAGGGCGATGCACGGGCAGCGGACATCTATGCGGGGGCCTATAGCAAGGATAAGGACTTCTATGCTTTCTACCGCAGCCTGCAGGCCTACCAGGAAAGTTTCGACGGGGGCGCCAACATGCTGCTGCTGGAACCGGACAGCGAATTTTTCCAGTACTTTAACGAGTCTTCGGGAAAATAGCCGGGCGTCAGTGGCTGTGCAGTTCCAGCCCGGGCGACAGACGGTCGCCCGGCTTTTTTTTGTAAGGCAGGGGGCAGGGCAAAAAGCGCATGTGGAACGAGTTGTGGATTGCGCTGGCACTGGTGCTGGTTATTGAAGGAATCGTGCCGTTCCTGAGTCCGGATACCGTCAGGAGAATGGTGATCAGCATGGCACAGATGGATGATCGCAGTATGCGCATCGCCGGCCTGGTCAGCATGCTGGCGGGCCTGGGTCTGCTCTACCTGGTACATTAGGAATTTCGATGGCAGGAAAAAATCGCTGGCTGTTACCGGAAGGTATTGAAGAGCTGCTGCCGGGTCCGGCCGCACAGCTCGAACAGTTGCGCCGCGAGCTGCTGGACCTGTATGGCAGCTGGGGCTACGAGCTGATCCTGCCGCCCTTTATCGATTACCTGGATTCGCTGTTGACCGGTAGCGGCCATGACCTGGACCTGCAGACGTTCAAACTGGTCGACCAGCTGTCCGGGCGCCTGCTGGGCCTGCGTGCCGACATGACGCCCCAGGCCGCGCGTATCGATGCACACCGCATACGGCGTGATGCGCCCTGCCGCCTGTGTTACCTGGGCACCGTGTTGCGTACCCGGCCGGACGGTTTTGACGGCTCGCGCAGCCCGATGCAGGTGGGTGCCGAACTGTTCGGGCACGCCGGTGCGGAAAGCGATGTCGAGATACTCGAGCTGATGGTGGCCACCCTGGCACTGACCGGCATCGAGGACATCTACCTGGATCTCGGCCACGTGGGTATCTACCGCGGGCTGGCGCAGGACGCCGGCCTAGACAGTGAGCAGGAAGGGCTGCTGTTCGATGCCCTGCAACGCAAGGCGATCCCGGAGATCGAGGCGTTTTTGTCCGCACTCGACCTGTCGACGGCACAGCGTGAGCGGCTGGCCGGTCTGGCGACCCTGAACGGTGGCGCCGAAGTGATCGACAGGGCGCAGGCGCTGTTGCAGGGCAGCGGCGCCGCCGCACAGTCGTCGCTGGAAGACCTGATCAGGATCGCGCGGCTGGCGGAACGGCGTTTGCCGGATACCTCCCTGCATTTTGACCTGGCGGAACTGCGTGGTTACCAGTACCAGACCGGGGTGGTGTTCGCCGCTTTTGTCGCGGACCGTGGGCAGGAGATTGCACGCGGCGGGCGTTACGACGAGATCGGCAGGGTATTTGGCCGTGCCCGACCGGCGACCGGTTTCAGTACCGATCTGCGGGTGTTGATGCGACTCGGAAACCGGAATCTTGCGTCGCCGGCGGGGGCCATCCTGGCGCCCGCGGAGGAGGATGCCGCGCTGGATGACAAGGTGGACAGCCTGCGCGCGCAGGGCGAGCGTGTCATCCGACAGTTGCCGGGACAGGCCGGCGGTATCAGCGAGACCGGTTGTGACCGGGTGTTGCGCTGGAACGGTTCGGAGTGGCTGGTGGAGCGTATCGCCCAGGGTACGGCCGGCTGAGTTTTCTCCCGCCTGGCGGCGGTAGCGGGTAAGCAACGGCAGCGGCGCGTCCCGCTGTTTACAAATTGTATCGTAACCGCCCGCATACGGACCGTTTGCGGGCTTGTTGACAGGATGATTTCCGAATGGGCAAGAACGTCGTAGTAATAGGTACCCAGTGGGGTGATGAAGGCAAGGGCAAGATTGTCGACCTGCTGACCGACCGCGCAGCGGCGGTGGTGCGTTTCCAGGGCGGGCATAATGCGGGTCACACGCTGGTGATCGAAGGCAAAAAGACGGTGTTGCACCTGATCCCGTCCGGCATCCTGCGCAAGGGGGTCCGCTGTCTGATCGGTAACGGTGTGGTGCTGTCACCGACTGCCCTGCTGGAAGAGATCGACATGCTGGAGGCGGGCGGAGTCCCGGCGCATGAACGCATGGGCATCAGTGAATCCTGCCCGTTGATCCTGCCGTACCATATTGCGCTCGACCAGGCGCGCGAAGTGGCGCGCGGCAGGAAGGCGATCGGGACTACCGGCCGGGGTATCGGCCCGGCGTACGAAGACAAGGTGTCGCGACGCGGTATTCGCCTCGGTGAATTGCTGGACCCGGCGCACTTCACCGAGCGCCTGCGCGAGGTGATGGAGTACCACAACTTCGCGCTGGTCAATTATTTCAGGGCCGATGCGGTCGATTACCGGCAGGTGCTTGACGAAGCGCTGGCGCAGGGTGAAAAGATTGCACCGATGGTGGAGGATATTCCCGGCACCCTGCACAAGCTACGCGCCGAAGGGAAAAGCATCCTGTTCGAGGGCGCGCAGGGTGCCTTGCTGGATATCGATCACGGCACCTATCCCTATGTTACTTCCTCGACCACCACGGCGGGCGGCGCGGCCAGTGGCAGCGGGGCGGGGCCGCGCGACCTGGACTATATACTGGGCATCGTCAAGGCCTACACTACGCGCGTAGGTGCCGGCCCGTTCCCGACCGAGCTGTTTGATGACGATGGCCGTTACCTGGGTGAGAAAGGTCACGAGTTCGGTGCCACCACCGGTCGCCAGCGACGCTGCGGCTGGCTGGATATCGTCGCGCTGCGGCGCTCCCTGCAGATCAACAGTGTGACCGGTATGTGCATTACCAAGCTGGACGTGCTGGACGGCATGAAAACGGTCAGGATGTGCGTGGCCTACCGGCTGGACGGGCAGGAAATCGATACGCCGCCGACCGGCGCCGACCTGCTGGAGAAATGCGAACCGGTGCTGGTCGAGATGCCGGGCTGGAGCGAGTCCACGGTCGGTGCCCGCTCGATGGAGCAGCTCCCCCGGGCGGCACGCGACTACCTGTCCAGGGTGGAAGAGCTGTGTGCGGTGCCCATTGATATCATTTCCACCGGTCCCGACCGCGAGGAGACCCTGGTCCGGCGACACCCGTTCGAGTAGCCATGGGGCGGAGTGCTTCCAGCCGGTAGTAACCGGGATCGGCCCGGGGCAGTTCGAAACGGCGCTGGTGGTAGCCGGCGTTAACGACTCCCGGCAGTTCCCTGTAGGGGCCGGCCGCACCGCGCGAATAGCTGAGCCGGTAATGACCGGGGAGCAGGGTTCGGGTTGTCAGCTGAAGGGTGTTGCCTTTCCTGTCCAGCGAGAAGCCGTCAAACGGTGCCGCCAGGGGCTCACCGATAAAAATTCCCTCACCGGGTTGTTGCACACTTTGCCAGTAGGCCTGCAGCAAGGTTCTTCCCGCACCATACGTTTCCATCAGGCTGCCGGGATCGGGGAATTTGCCGGTCCGGTTGCAGGGTTCCGTGACCGTTCCGTAGCTGCCGGTAGCGCCGGCCTCCAGCCAGCGCAGGGCGCTCATCTGCCGGCTGTCGGTGAGCTGCCCACCGGTTGAGGTCAGGTGGTCTGCGATGGCTCCAGGCACAAACCGCAGCGTGTCCAGGAAAGGAACGGATACCTTGCCGGTAAAATAGAATAGTATGTTGTCGGTATTTTTCAGTCCCTCGGAGGATATGATGCGGGTGTCGATCCAGCCGCGCATACGTTTTTCGACAGCCGGGTAGCTCCAGGCGCGTACGTTACGTGCCTGGTCCCCGGTACGCACCAGCCAGGCCGTGCCCGCCGGCCGGGTCCGGTCAGACGCTATACCCCGGTCGATCAGTGCCCGAGCCTCGCGGAAGGTTTCTGCAGCGATGGCAATAGTGGGTCGGATGCCTAAATCCGTATAGGGGGATGCGCTGTTCTGCCGGTAATAGCGATTGTGGCGGGTCGGGGCGCAGCGCCGCCGTGAACAGTAGCGCGTATCGTAGCCGAAGGTAAAAGCACTGGTAATCGACATGCAGCCGACCCGGTACGGCGCAGCCCAGGTGATGGCGTAGGCCTGGATGCCGGCCGGGGTCTGCTCATCGACGCGGTTTTTTATCCGCTGGAATTCTACCTTGCCCAGGGCAGGGCGGCCCGGAGTGAAGCGTACGTGCACCAGGTTGCGTGCGGGGATGTTGCGGGCCTGCCGGTAGTAGTTGCCGATGCGGATACTTGACGGGTCATTGTCATTGACAATGATGGCCAGTTCTTTCGCCAGGATGCGGTGTTTCGGCAACGTCAGGTGCACATCGTCGGCGGCAGTTACCGCTCCGGTCAGCAGACAGAGAAGCAGCAGGCAGCCGGCTTCCGGCAGCCTGTACCCGGTTTGCAGCCAGGATCCCGGCACGTGCGGTGTTCTCCCGAAAATCACTGGAAAAAAATGGTACGGGCAGAGTCGCTGAAATGGAAGTGGTATCGAGATCGCTGCGATTGCCTGACTCCGACAGACTCCCGGCCAGGTTGCTCCCGTGTCAACCCTTGCAGCAGGCTGGTCAGTTGCCGCCTACTGCATCAGCCTTCGGTTTATCACCCAGCATGAACTGGATTTTGCAGATACGGTTGAGTTGCGAGTTGAAGGCGTCAAGGCAGTCGGGGTCGAAAAACTTGCCGCGTTGCGCACTGAGATAGTCCAGCGCTTTCTCCATGCTCCATTTGGGTTTGTACGGACGTTCGGAGGTCAGCGCGTCATAGGCATCGGCAACGCTGACGATCCTTGCCACCAGCGGGATATCCTGGCCGCCGAGCCGGTTGGGGTAACCGGTGCCGTTGAATTTTTCGTGGTGGCTCAGCGCGATGATTGCGCCCATCTGCAGGTATTCCGACGGGCTGTCCCTGAGGATCTCGTAGCCGATCCGGGTGTGCGTTTTCATGATTTCGAATTCGCAATGGGTCAGGCGCCCGGGCTTGCGCAGGATGCTGTCCGCGATGCCGATCTTGCCGATGTCGTGCATGGGTGCGGCCAGTTCAATGGTCTCGCAGTCCGCCAGTGACAGGCCCATCTGTTCGGCGATTACCCGCGAGTACCTGGCCATGCGAACCACATGATTGCCGGTATCCTCGTCACGGTATTCCCCGGCCTTGGCGAGTCGCAACAGGGTTTCGTGTTCGCGCTGGCGAATTTCCCGGGTGGCTTCCGAGACGCGCTGCTCCAGCCAGCGGGCCCGCTCGTGGATGATCTTCTGCTGGCTGTGCTGGGTGAGCAGATTGCGGCAGCGCGCGTGGAATTCCAGGTCGTCGATAGGTGTGGTCAGCAGATCGGTGGCGCCGGCGTCCAGTACCTGGCGGCGCCGTTCGCGGTCGTCGCAGGGCGCCATCAGTAGCAGGGGCAGTTCG
The DNA here is from genome assembly GCA_026984515.1 of Thiohalobacter sp. GTDB lineage: Bacteria > Pseudomonadota > Gammaproteobacteria > DSM-19610 > DSM-19610 > Thiogranum. Next base: position 11,975 of record JALSRZ010000010.1, read on the forward strand.
CCGTCGCCGGGCAGAGCGCGCAGTTGCTGCACCAGGCGTGTCACGGGTATTTCCGTGAAGCGGCTGTTTACGATAGCCAGGTCCGCACTATGCCAGTGCAGCCAGCTGAGTGCCGGTTCAGGTTTGGTAAAAACTTCGGTATGGATTTCCGGGTCGATCCGGTGGATCAGTCTGAGCAGGTGCTCGCGCCGGGAGGCGTCACAGTCCATGAGTAGTATTGTCGGCATACAGTGCCTCTGTTCCCCAAATTCCACAGCAGAAAACTTCTCTGCGGTGCCTCCGTGCCAACCGCAATACCGAGACTTGTTGTGTCTCTAACACATTGAATAAAAGAGAAATGACAGCTTCTCTCCGGTGCTGTCTGAAGCTAACGGCGGAAATAGGCCAAACTTAAGCGTATGATTTAAATCATCTTGGGTGGACACGCGTCCACCTCGCTGTTTTGCTGATAATTAGTTACAAGGGGTAGGCATGTCTGACGAGGAAAATCCATCAACACCACGCAAGCAGTCACTGGGCAGCGTGTTTCGCAGTGTGTCGGCATCCATGTTCGGGGTGCAGAGCAGCAAAAAACATGCGGAGGATTTCGGGAAAGGGAATGTGTCTTCCTACGTCATCGTCGGCCTGGTCGCGACCATACTGTTTATTCTGACCGTGTGGGGCATCGTGCAACTGGTAGTGAGCGTAACGCAGCCATCCTGATCCGGCGCGGAGCCACGGGTTGAACCAGTCACTGAAGGCGCTGTCCAGGCACCTGTTCGATAGCCTGCGCGACCTGCTGCCCGTTATCCTGGTGGTGTTGTTCTTTCAGCTGCTGGTGTTGCAACAACCGTTACCCAACCTGGGACCGTTGTTATTCGGTACCTTCCTGGTGGTGCTGGGGCTGACATTTTTTATCAACGGCCTGGAGATGGGGCTGTTTCCGGTGGGCGAATCGCTGGCGCACGCCCTGGCCCGCAAGGGCAGCCTGTTCTGGTTGATGGTATTTGCCTTTACGCTGGGTTTCGGTACCACCATTGCGGAACCGGCACTGATTGCTGTGGCGGAAGAAGCATCTGAAATCGCAGCCGAGGCCGGCGTGATCGATCAGTCGGTGGATGCGCAGGAACACTACGCGATGGGCCTGCGCCTGACGGTAGCATTCTCGGTCGGACTCGCCATTGTGATCGGCGTGGTGCGTATCCTGAAAGGCTGGCCCATGCACTGGATGATTGTTGCGGGTTACGTGATCGTCGTGATCATTACCGGGTTTGCGCCGCGTGAAATCATCGGTATTGCCTATGACTCTGGTGGTGTGACGACCTCGACAATCACGGTGCCGCTGGTTACCGCGCTGGGAGTAGGACTCGCAACCTCTATTCGCGGGCGTAACCCCATGATCGATGGCTTCGGCCTGATCGCGTTCGCTTCCCTGACACCCATGATCTTTGTCATGCTGTACGGCATGGTGGTGAACTGAATGTTATGGAAAGAAATCCTGGACGCCTTCCTGGGCACCCTGCGCGATGTATTCCCGATCGTGGCCATGATCCTGGTTTTCCAGTTCCTCGTCATTCGCCGACCCCTGCCGGCAGCGCGGCGTGTGGCGCAGGGTTTTGCCTATGTCGTGGTGGGCCTGTCGCTGTTTCTGGTCGGACTGGAAGAGGCGCTGTTCCCCCTTGGCCGGCTGATGGCAAAACAACTGACCGATCCGGCTTTTATCTACGCCGGGTACGCACACATCCCCGCCGTGAGCCACTGGTCCGAGTACCACTGGGTCTATATTTTTGCGTTTGCTATCGGGTTTTCCACCACCATCGCGGAGCCCGCCCTGCTGGCAGTTGCCATCAAGGCCGAGCAGGTCTCGGGTGGCGCCATTGGCATCTGGGGTCTGCGTATCGCGGTTGCGCTGGGCGTGGCGGTCGGGCTGGCGCTGGGCGCGTACCGGATCGTAACCGGTCTGCCCATTCACTACTTTATCATTGCGGGTTACGCGGTGGTGGTCATCCAGACGCTGTTTGCGCCGCGACTGATCATACCGCTGGCCTACGATTCGGGCGGTGTTACCACGTCGACAGTGACGGTGCCGCTGGTGGCGGCGCTCGGTCTCGGCTTGGCAGAAACCGTGCCAGGGCGTAATGTACTGATCGACGGATTCGGACTGATCGCCTTTGCCAGCCTGTTTCCCATCATGAGCGTCATGGCCTATGCACAGCTGTCCGGTTATCGCGCCTGGCGGGATCGGCTACGAAAATCAGAGTCAGAGTAGAGTGAGAATCCAAGCATGCATTTCAAACTGATTATCGCCTTCGTGGATGACAGCAAGACCGACAAGGTCCTGGATGCGGCACGCGATGCCGGCGCGACCGGTGCGACGGTTGTCAACAACGCGCGAGGTGAAGGCCTGAAGAAAAGCAAGACCTTTTTCGGGCTCTCCCTGGAAACACAGCGTGACGTCATCCTGTTCCTGGTGGAAGAGCACCTGAGCAGAAGTATCCTGGAAAAAGTCTGTGCAGTCGGGGAGTTTGACGACAGCCCGGGGACCGGTATTGCCATACAGATCGATGTGGAAGATGCGGTTGGTGTACAGCACCAGGTCCGGGAACTGGTAGAGCGTGTGGAGGATGAGTTATGAATGAAGGCAGGCTGGTGCGGGTTCGCGACGTCATGAAGTCGAAGTTCGATATGATCAACGGCAAGACGACGGTCGAAGACGCGCTGAAAACCATGCGGCATGTTGAGACCAAGTCGCTGATTGTCGACAAGCGCCATGATGACGATGAGTACGGCATGGTATTGTTGTCGGATATTGCCAAGCAGGTACTGGCCAGGGATCGCTCCCCCGAAAGGGTAAACATCTACGAGATCATGTCCAAGCCGGTACTATCGGTGCGGCCGGACATGGATATCCGCTACTGTGCGCGGATGTTCGAGCAATTTGGTCTGTCCCGGGCACCGGTCATCGAGCAAGGCAGAGTGATCGGTATCGTCAGTTTTACCGACATGGTCCTGCACGGGCTGGTCGATGAAGAGGGCCGCTCCCGGTAAATCAGGTTTCTGCTGTAAAATGGCGGGTGGTTTGGCCTTGTTGGCCGTTAAGCTGTTGCTTTCATAATAATTACAGCTATTAGCGAAACCGTAAACATCCAGGCAACAACTGAAACCTTTAGTGCAATATCCAGCATGCGGTATTTTGCACGATCAATCTTGCTCACATCCCAGGTAAGTTCCTGTGCATGTTTATATATTAATTTACTTTCTGCGGCTGAAATTTCTTCCAGAAACTCATCGCATTTATATTGCGCAATTCTTACTGGATCAAGAAGTCCGCGCCCCCTTTTTACAAACCTGTCCGCTCTTGGCCAAAGTACCGAGACGCTAAATCCAGCGCCGATAAGAAGAGATGATATTGCCAATAGTGAAGGAACATAAAAATCCATGCTTTCTGCGGTTGAACAGGAGGCTTTATCAAGTAAAGAGTACATAACACCCATAAGACTTGTATTAATAACTAATACAGCACCTGCTTTGGCATCGGCAAATCTTAAATTCGCGTGTATTCTTGCAAGATTGGACATTAAAACTGTGAGTCCATCCGGGCACTTCGTATTCATTCTGTTCTTTCCTGGTTGCGCTGGAAGGGGGGCACCCCGATTTTTTCGGGCACTACCAGGCTACCTGGTAACGGGTAAGAGCCGGCCGGTTACAGGGCGGCGATCTTCTGCAACTGTTTTTCCAGTTGCTGGATGGCGGCCTGCAGTTCATCGGCCCTGGCTTTTTCCTTGTTGACCACGGCAGCCGGGGCTTTTGCCACGAAGGAGGCATTGTCCAGTTTTTTTCGGGTGCGCTCCAGCTCGGCGTGTTTGCGTTCCAGCTCTTTTTCCAGGCGCGCCAGTTCGGCGGCCTTGTCGATAAGGCCCGCCATGGGGATCAGCAGTTTCATTTCACCGACCAGCGCGGTGGCGGATTCAGGCGCTTCTTTTCTGCCCAGCCACTCGATAGACTCCACGCGCGCCAGCGAGCTAATGTAGTGCCGGTTGTCGGTGAGGCGCTGCTGGTCGGATTCACTACCGTCCTGAAGCAGTACCGGCAGTGGTTTGCGCGGGTCGATATTCATGCCGCTGCGGATTTTTCGTACGCCCAGCACGAAGGTCTTGACCCACTCCATTTCGTCGATGGCGGCCTGATCGATGCCATGGTCGACCGGTTCGGGGTAGACGCAGCGCATGATGGTTTCGCCCCCTGTCCCTGCCAGTGGTGCAACGCGCTGCCAGATCTCTTCGGTGATGAAGGGGATGATCGGGTGCGCCAGCCGCAGGATGGTTTCCAGTACCCGCACCAGGGTCTGTCGTGTCCCGCGCAACGCGGCTTCGCCGGCGTCGGCGTTGTTCAGGACCGGTTTGGAGAGTTCCAGGTACCAGTCGCAGTACTCATCCCAGATAAATGCATAGATAGCCTGCGCGGCGAGGTCAAGCCGGTATTTGGCAAAATGCTCAATGACCTGCTTTTCGGTCTGTTGCAGCAGTGACAGGATCCAGCGGTCGGCACTGCTGAGTTCGACCTCGCCGCCGTGCTGGCCACAGTCCCTGTCTTCGGTATTCATCAGCACATAGCGTGCGGCGTTCCACAGCTTGTTGCAGAAGTTGCGGTAACCTTCTATACGATTCAGGTCAAAGTTGATATCGCGCCCGGTGCTGGCCATGGCGGCAAAGGTGAAGCGCAAGGCATCGGTGCCGAAAGAGGGAATGCCGGCGGGGAAGTCCTTGCGCGTCTGCTTCGCGATCTTTTCCGCGAGGTGTGGTTGCATCATGCTGCCGGTGCGTTTTTCCACCAGTGCTTCCAGCTCGATACCGTCGATCAGGTCGATGGGGTCGAGCACGTTGCCCTTGGATTTGGACATTTTCTGGCCGTGCGCGTCGCGCACCAGACCGTGAATGTAGACCTCCCTGAAGGGTACGTCGTCCATGAACTTCAGGCCCATCATGATCATGCGTGCGACCCAGAAAAAAATGATGTCGAAGCCGGTGACCAGTACGCTGGTGGGGTAAAAAGTCTGCAGGCGCCGGGTCTGCTGCGGCCAGCCCAGGGTGCTGAACGGCCACAGCGCGGAGCTGAACCAGGTGTCGAGTACGTCCTCGTCCTGTTTCAGCGCCAGGGCAGGGTCCAGGCCGTGCTGTTCGCGTACTTCGTCTTCCGAGCGCCCTACATAGATATTGCCCTGCGCGTCATACCAGGCCGGGATGCGGTGGCCCCACCAGATCTGGCGCGAGATGCACCAGTCCTGGATGTTGCGCATCCATTCAAAGTACGTGTTTTTCCAGTTGTCCGGCACAAAGCGGATGTCGCCGTTTTCCACGGCCTTGATAGCCGGGTCGGCCAGCGGCTGAACCTTCACGTACCACTGGTCGGTGAGGAAAGGTTCCACCACCGAGCCGGAACGGGCGCCGCGCGGCACCACCAGTTTATGGTCGTCGATCTTCGCCAGCAGGCCCAGTGTCTCCAGGTCCGCGACGATCTGTTTGCGTGCCTCGAAGCGGTCCATGCCGATGTAGGGTTCCGGGATGAGGTTGTCTTCATCCGATGCATTGTTGCGGATCGCGGCATCCACGGTGAATACGTTAATCAGGCCGCCGTGCGGTTGCCCGCTGATGGCGATTTCGTCGCGGTGCCGTTGCCATACAGCGTAGTCGTTGAAGTCGTGCGCCGGGGTGATTTTTACACAACCGGTACCGAAGCCGGGATCGACATGCTCATCGGCGATGACGGGGATGGTGCGCCCGGTCAGTGGCAACTCGACCAGTTCGCCCAGCAGGTGTTTGTAGCGTTCGTCTCCGGGGTGCACGGCCACGGCACAGTCCCCCAGCAGGGTTTCCGGGCGGGTGGTGGCCACCACCAGTTCGCCGGTGCCGTTGGTGAGCGGGTAGCGCATGTGCCACAGGTGGCCCTTCTCTTCCTGCGACAGCACTTCCAGGTCGGAGATGGCGGTGTGCAGCACCGGGTCCCAGTTCACCAGGCGCTTGCCGCGGTAGATCAGGCCCTCCTCGTACAGACGCACGAAGACCTCTTTCACAGCGTCCGACAGGCCCTCGTCCATGGTAAAGCGTTCGTGCTGCCAGTCCAGCGACGAGCCCATGCGTCGCAACTGGCGGGTAATCCGGTTGCCGGAGGTTTTTTTCCATTCCCACACGCGCTCGATAAAGGCTTCACGTCCCAGGTCGTGGCGTGTCCGGCCTTCCGCTTCCAGCTGGCGTTCCACCACCATCTGGGTGGCGATCCCGGCGTGGTCGCTGCCGGCCTGCCACAGGGTATTGTCGCCACGCATGCGGTGAAAGCGCGTTAACGCGTCCATCAGGGTATCCTGGAAAGCGTGCCCCATGTGCAGGCTGCCGGTGACATTGGGCGGCGGGATCATGATGCAGTAGGGTGTGCCGCTGCCGCCGGGTGCGAAATAGCCCCGGTCTTCCCAGGTCTGGTACCAGCGTTGTTCGATGTGGTGCGGGTTGTAGGTTTTTTCCATGGAAATCAGGGGGGTTGTCTTGAGCCGGAAGTTGCGAGCGGCGATTATAGCGCAGATTTGCGCTTGGCTAAGTGCGATTTATTCCTGCCGGGACTGTTCTACCAGCCGGGCGATCAGGCCCGGCAGGGCCAGTTGCAGCTGGGTGCGGATATCCTGTGCCAGCCGCGGTGCGCTCTGCTCAGTGGCATCCTGTATCAGCCGGCTGACTTCTTCTTTCAGGAAAGTCTCGATTTTCCAGGCCACCATTTTTTGCAGGTCTTCGGTGATATCGTCGAGGATACCCTGCATGGCTTCGTGTTCGAGCAGCTGATTGACCAGGTTGTGATCCGTCAGGTCCGGGACGGGAGTGGCGCTGTCCAGCTCATCCAGCGAAACGGCATTTTCCAGTACCGGTACGCCGTGCTCGTCCAGCTTGATCGGGTCGGTAGTCATCAGCGTTTGATCTCGTGAGTGCGCAGCGGGTAACCGCGGTCCTTGTAGAAACTGTAGCGTTTTCGTCCCTGCCGGCGCATGGATTCACTGCCGTCGACCAGTTCCGCCACGCGTTCGAACCGGCTGAAGAACAGGGGCACATCCGCAGCCAGGTTGATCAGTACGTCGCTGTCCGCGTCCGGCTCGGCATCATGGGCGAGCTGAACCGGGGAGGAGGCCCGCCGGCCGGCCTGGTAGAGTTCGTGCGGTACAAAACTGTTCTGCTGGAAGGTCCACAACAGTTTGTCCAGTTGCTGTGTCTGTTCGGCCGACCGGGTATGAATGAAAACCCGGTTGCCGAGCCGGTAGGCCTTGTCGGCGAGGCGGCAGGCGAACTGCACCCGCGCCTGTTCCGAGTCGTCCTTCAGCAGGTAAAAATCAACTTCCGTCATGTACAGCGATTCATCAGGAAGCGGGTCAACAACTGCACCGGTCGACCGGTTGCACCCTTGGCGTGGCCGGATTTCCAGGCCACACCGGCAATGTCCAGGTGCGCCCAGCGATAGTCTTTGGTGAAGCGACCCAGGAAACAGCCCGCGGTGATGGTGCCGGCGCCGCGGCCGCCGATATTGGCCATGTCGGCAAAGTTGCTGGAGATCTGTTCGTCGTACTCGTCCCACAGGGGCAGCTGCCAGGCGCGGTCGCCGCTGTTCTGCCCGGCTTCCAGCAGTTCGTCGGCCAGGTCCTGGTCGTTGCTCAACAGGCCGGTGGTGTGATGCCCCAGGGCCACCACGCAGGCGCCGGTCAGGGTGGCGATGTCTACCACCACGTCCGGTTTGAAGCGGCCGGCGTAGGTCAGTGCATCGCACAGGATCAGACGGCCCTCGGCATCGGTGTTCAGCACCTCGATGGTTTGCCCGCTCATGCTGGTCACCACGTCACCGGGTTTGCTGGCATCGCCGTCGGGCAGGTTTTCGGTCGCCGGCACGATACCCACCAGGTTGACCGGGAGTTTCATCTCGGCGACCGCGGACAGCGTACCGAACACACTCGCGGCACCGCACATATCAAATTTCATTTCGTCCATGGCCGCGCCGGGCTTGATGGAAATGCCGCCCGAGTCGAAGGTGACACCCTTGCCGACCAGTACCACGGGCCGGGTGTTTTTGCGGCCACCGCTGTATTGCATCACGATGAGCTTGGCGGGCTGGCGGCTGCCGCGCGATACCGACAGCAGCGCTCCCATGCCGAGTTTTTTCATGGCGGGCTCTTCCAGTACCTGCACCTTCAGTGCCGGGTGGGTCTTCTTCAACGTCCTGGCCTCGGCGGCGAGGTCACCCGGCGTGCACAGGTTGCCTGGCCGGTTGCCCAGTGTGCGCGCCAGCTCGATACCGTTGGCAACCGCGATGCCGTGTTTTACCCCGCCTTTGGCCGCGCCCAGGTCAACGCGTTCACTGACCGCAACCGTTAACCTGCGTAACGGGTGCCTGGGTGGTTTGGCGTCACTTTTCAGTTCATCGAAACGGTACACGGCTTCACGCGTGGCTTCTACGCTGCGTTGCGCTTTCCAGGCCAGGTCGCGGTCTGCCACGTCCAGCTCGGTGAGAAAGGACACGGCCTCGGTGGCACTGCCCGATTGCAGGTTTTTGGCGGCTGCCGCAACGATTTTGCCAAAATGCTGTGCCGACAGTTTCCGCTCCTTGCCGCAGCCCACTACCAGGATGCGTTCTGCCTGGACGTTGCCTTGCGGGGAGTGGATCAGGGTGGTCTTGCCGCAGCCGGTGGCGATGTCGCCACGCTTCAGCAGGGCGCTCAGCTGGCCGCGACTGGCCTTGTCCAGCTGCCTGGCGGCGGCAGAAAGGCGGCGCGGTTCGGAAACGGCGACCACCACGCAGGCGCTGCGTACAGTATCGGCAGCACAGGTTTTGGCATTGAAATTCATAGATGACTCCAGGTTGACGGACGCTCCGGTATGGTGGCCGGACCCGATTCCGGTTAGTGTACTGGATGCCCCTGCGGCGCCCAAATTTTTTAGCGGAACATCATGTCACCGGTTATACGCCGTTACCTGAGCCTGGAGTTGTTACAGTACTGGCTGCTCATCACCCTGGTGTTGTGGCTGGTGCTGGTGGCGGCGCGTTTTTCCCTCTACCTGGGGCAGGCGGCCGGCGGCCAGCTGCCGGCCAGTACGGTGCTGTGGCTGCTGGCCTTCAAGTCGGTGGGCTTCTTTGTCTTTTTACTGCCCCTGACACTGTTCCTGGCCCTGCTGTGGTTGCTGGGGCGCCTCAACCGGGACCATGAATCGCTGGCGCTGGCGGCCAGCGGGGTCGGTACGGCCTGTCTGTACCGGGCGGTCGCCCTGCCGGTGCTGGGTGCCATGCTGCTGGTGGCCGCCCTGAGCTGGTACCTGGTGCCGACTACCGCCGCACTGGGTTACCAGTTGCGCAGCCAGGCCGAACACAACCTGGACATGGATGCACTGCAGCCAGGTCGTTTTCACAAGCTGCAGAAAGGCCGCTGGCTGGTCTACGCGCAACGCGCGGGGCCGGTGGCGGGCAGCCTGGAAGACGTATTCGTGCATATCAGCGGTCCGCCGCGCGGGCAGGTGCTGGTCGCCGCCCGCGCCGGTGTCGAAACCGGCGCCGGCAGCGAACGGTTCCTGGTGCTGGAAGATGGATACCGCTATGACGGCATCCCGGGGCAGGCGGATTACCGCGTACTGCGCTACCGGCAATACCGCCTGCACCTGCAGACCGCGACGGCCGGGCGGGAGAAAAAGTGGGATGCAGTGCCTACACGTGTCCTGTGGGAGCGCGGGGGACGGCAGGCCGGCGCCGAGTGGCAGCGACGCCTGTCGTACCCGGTCAGTGTGCTGGTACTGGCGCTGATGGCGGTCCCGCTGGCGCGTTTCCGGCCCGCCACCAGTCCTGCCTACCCCCTGTGGCTGGGGGTGATGCTGTTTGCCCTGTACTTTAATCTGCTCGGTACCGGGCAACTGTGGCTGGAGCAGGGGCGGATGCCGGGCTGGCCGGGCCTGTGGTGGGTGCACGGGCTGATGCTGCTGGCGCTGCTGGTTTTTACCCGTGCCTGGCGCGGCCGGCTGCGGTGGCGCTCGGCATGAAGCGGCTCGATACCTGTGTTGGCCGCAGTGTGCTGGAGGGCACGGCGCTGGCCTGGCTGGTGGTGATCGTGCTGGAGAGCCTGTTCGTATTCCTGGGCGAGATCGGCGATATCGGGCGCGGCGCCTATGCGCTGGATGATGCCGTACTGTATGTTCTGTTGAGCCTGCCGGCGCGTGCCTACCAGTCCTTTCCCATGGCGGCATTGATTGGTTCCCTGCTGGGACTGGGCAGTATGGCAGCGCATTGCGAGCTGGACGCGTTTCGCCTTGCCGGTTGTTCACCGGCGCGTCTGACGCGCTCGGTGTTGCAGGCCGGCGCGCTGATGCTGCTGGTTGTGGTGGCGCTTGGTGAAGGACTGGCGCCGGCCAGCCAGCAACTGGCCGGCCAGTTGCGCACCTCGGCCGTGTTCGATCAGGTGAGCGTGCAGCCTGACGCAGGCTTCTGGGTGCGCAGCGGCCAGCGACTGGTACAGGTGGGGCGCAGTGAAGCGGACGGCAGCCTGAGCGGGCTGCTGGTCTATGAACTGGATGCGACACCCCGCCTGAAGTCTGCCAGTCGCGTGGCGCGCGCACGTTACCATCAGGGACAGTGGTTGCTGGAAGATATCCAGGGGAGCTATTTCAGTGATCAACAGGTCGCTGTGCGTTCTGCACCGGAGCTTGCCTGGAAACACCTGATTGAGCCGGAGCTGGCACAGCTGCTGACCCGCGACGCGCAAACACTGTCGTTGCCGGACCTGGGACGGTACATCGATTACCTGCGAAAGAACGGAACCGGTGTCGCCCTCTACCGGCTGCACTACTGGCAGCGCTGGGCCACGCCGGTAGCCGCACTGGCCATGCTGTTCCTGGCGGTCAGTTTTGTGCTGGGGCCGGTAGGCAGGCTGGGTATGGGGCAGCGTATCCTGACGGGTGTTGCGGTGGGACTGGTGTTCAAACTGGCCAATGAAATCATGGCGCACGCCGGTCTGGTTTACGGTGCCCCACCGTGGCTGAGCGCCTTTGCACCGTCCGTGGTGGTCTGCGTGGCCGCTTTGCTGCTGTTGCGCAGGGCCGGTTGAACCTTCAGGATTTGCGACGCCGGTGCGGGTTCTCCTTGAGTTGCACGATACAGGTTTCCGAGTAGCGGTCATGCCAGCTGAGTTTCTGTTTGTCGACCAGTATCCACAGGTAGCCCAGTCCGGCCAGCAGGCCGGACGGTACAGCGACAAAGAAGCGCAGCAACACCTGCAGCCAGGTTACCGGACCCGGGCGCAGGTTACGCAGCTGCAGTTTCCATGCGCGCATGCCGAGGGTCTGACCGCCGTGCCGCCAGAACCACCCATAGAAGAAAAAACTGATGAACAGCAGGTAGGTGCTTAGCAGCGGGTTCCCGGAGTGGATGGCTTCCCCATCGTTGAACGGCAGCAGCACGGCCGTGGCCAGGAACCAGAGCGCCAGCAACAGCAGGGAATCGTAGAACAGCGCCGCCAGGCGCCGCCACAGGCTGGCAGGCCGGGGGGATGAATCGGCGTCGGGTGTGGCGGTCACGGTCATGCAATGTACCTTCTGCTCCAGGGCTTCTGCAACGGTGACAAGCATGCATTCCTGTGCTATGAAATAAATACAGGAAGACCCAGACCTAATAACACAAGAATCAGGAGCAGCTGGATGAGTGTCTATTCCGAACTGGCGGTGATGGAAGGTGTCATCGCTGCCGGTGAATATGCCTACCGCGGCGACCGCTATCATTTCAAGGGTCAGCTCAGTGATGAAATGGCACGCATGGCGTCGATCATGTGCCGTGCGACCACCATGAGTACCCACATGCAATCCGATATCCTGTGCGCCAACAGTGACAACTGCCCGTTCGAGGAGGCGCACGGCTGGATCGTGCGGGGTCCGCAGTTTTCTGTGTGCGTGATGGCCAATATATTCTGTTTTGTGCAGAACGAGCCCGGTGTGCTGAACCGGGTATTCAGATGGATGCGTGAGCGGCTGATGGACGCCCATGAAATGGTGTAGGGATCCGGGGAGGATACTATGAGTAGTCTGGACAATCTGATCGGCCTGGAAGGCGCCTCGGCTGCGTTCGAGTTTTCACAATCCGGTGAGTTGACGGATCACCGCGTGGCGGAGGGCTCGGATCTTACAGCGGAGACGCTGGACCTGCTGGCACACGTATTCGTGGCCAATATCGCCATCGCCACCATGCAGGCGCGCGGCTGGGAGAAAACCACCGGGCAGGGCGGTTTCTATCCCATACAGGGTTTTACCCTGGTGGGTTTTGAATGGTCTACGGTGGGTAACGGGCGGCGCGGTGTCGTGCTGCGCAACGATGTGGCGGATTTCGAAGCCGCCTATGCCGCGCTGGAAGGCTGAGCCGTGGCCATGATCAGAAACCTGCTGGCACTGGATGGCGTGCTGGTGGTCTGCCACTTCCGTGACGACGGCGCCTTACTGGAAGGCTACGGCATGATGGACGATGCGATGCTGGAACGGCTGGCCAGGTTTGCCCACGACTACAAGCGCATGGTGCAGGGTAATACTGACCAGTTCTCCATGTTTACCGGCCTGCCCGGCTGGGCCCCGCCGCGCGGCTGGAACGTGCGCGGTGCGCAGCATACCGTCTGCAGCGTGGGCAACCTGGTCTGTTTTATCGATAATACCGAAGCCTCGCTGAACGAGGTCATGCGCGAACTCACCGAAGCGTCACAGTACTGAAGCGATTTGCCGTCAGCGCGGGATCGGCAGCCGGTTGTGCGGCAGGCTGCCGGTGGTGCGGCTGGCGACCTGTACCAGGCCACCCAGGCTGAAACGTACCACCCACAAGGTGATGGCGGTGAGGGTAAAGCCCAGCAGGGCTGCAGTTACAAACAGCTTGAGTAGCAGTGAAGGGTTCATAGCGCCTCCTTATTATGTTGTCAGGGCACGCGGCCGGCCTGGAGCTATTGCCGGCCGGTATCGCTGCTTACTATTGACGCTGTGTTAAAACCGGTTGCGTAGGCCACTACCGAATCGACCGCCAGCAATCCAAAAACAAACAACAGCGCCAGGATTATGGTCATCTTGTGTGCTTTCATAACCCGGCCTCCGACGCACTTCTTTTTACAGGTATACAAGCATATTAAATGCCGGTTTTTCTAATGCACGGAAAACTATGCACTATTTATTTTCCCCGGTTTTCGGGGCTGCAAATCTGTAAAGAATTCCGGACAATATTCCGGAATTCTTTACAGATTTGCACGAGTCCGGGAAACGCGATTTGCACCGCTGTGGAGCTTCTATCCCGCATTTCTCCCCGGGTTCCGTAGCGAGGCGGTGGCAGGTCGTGTGATCAGCGGCGTTCGCGACCGAGGGCCGCGCAGGCATAGTCGACACGATGTCGAGCAGCCCGACCGAGTGAACGCCGCCTGGCGC
>JALSRZ010000011.1 GCA_026984515.1 Thiohalobacter sp.
ACGCGCTTGAGAAATACGATGAAATGAATCAGCCTATTGACAGGTCAAAACATATCAGCCCGCATTTCTCACCGGGTTCCGTAGCGAGGCGGTGGCAGGTCGTGTGATCAGCGGTGTTCGCGACCGGGGGCCGCGCAGGCATAGTCGACACGACGTCGAGCAGCCCGACCGAGTGAACGCCGCCTGGCGCGCGGCATGACGCCGCCGCAGCAGGAAGTCGGTGAGAAATGCGGGCTAGGTACTGCTCAGGTACGCCAGCGCAAGATTGCCCTGCCGGGCAAAGTGCCGGAACGCCGTGTAGCTGTCTTCATCCAGTGATCGTCCGCTGGGTTGCCGGTCGGCATAGAACACACCGATAACCTTGCCGTGAATTTCGATCGGCGTTACAAAGAATGCCGCCCCCTGCGAAACCTCCAGTACAGCTGGAGTGACCAGTCGCTCGATCTCCGGGTTGTCGCCCGCACCCACCCACACGGCCTGCCTGGCTTCGATCACGCGGGCGAACAGGCCGGTCTCCCCCGCCACGGTCTCGAAGCGGAAACGACCGAGTAACTGTTCGTTACCCGAACCCAGCGCATAGCGGGCCACCAGCATGCGATGGTCGGGAGTGCGCAGCGCAAACAGGGTGCGGTCCATGCCGACTCCCCGGTACATGCCTTCCAGCACCATTTCCAGTACACTGTTGAAATCCGGCCGGCTGTCCATCAGGGCAGACAGCTCACGCAGGATACCCAGTTGCAGCATCGGATCGGACGGCGGAAATACCGGCACCTCCACCGGATCGATTTCCTCCGCAGCGCAGGTACCCCGCCGTTCGCCGGGCACCGGTATCAGCTCGCCGGCCCGCTCAGCACCGTAAAAAGCCGCGGTATTGGCAGCTTCCTCCGCGTTGGCCTGCACCAGCTGCTCGACTTCCTCCACCGGCAGGTAGAGGTTCTCGGCCAGGCGTTCCAGCAGCCGACCGACTTCCGGCGTGTCCCAGCCCTGCTCCGCAGCCAGCGCCAGTTCATAACCGAGCGCTACATTGCCGGCGCGCGGGTTGCGGTCGATCTTGCCTTCCAGCGCCTGTTCCAGCAGCGCGCCCAGCTTCCATTCCCGGCCCAGTCCCAGGGTCAGGTCCCGGAAACGAAAACCCAGCACATCCTGCTGGACCTGTTCCAGGGCTTCTCCCGGCCGCTGCTGCACCGCCGCATCCATTTTTTCAGCCGCCTCACCGGCAAAGGCCCAGAAGGCCATGTCGCCCAGGCGGAACAGCAGGGTCGCAATGAAGACCTCCTCCGGGGAACGGTCCCTGCGCTTGCGGGCAAAGGAACGCGCCTGCACGGCGGCATGAAACGAACGCGCCATTTCTTCACTGACGTGCTGCTTCTGTTTGCCCTGCAGCATGGATTCAACCACCGCGATCGACAGGCAGATGCTGCGCACTTCCTGGAAGCCGAGCACGACTACCGCGCGGCTGACGGTACTGATCGTTCTGCCCATTGGATTGAAGATCGGACTGTTGGCCACGCGCAACAACTTCGCAGTCATGGCCGCATCCTGCAGCACCACCCGCGCCAGCTCGGCGGCGCTGCTGTTGCTGCTGTCCGACACCAGTGAAATATCACGCGCGGTATGTGCGAATACCGGCATGCCGGACTCACCCAGTTTCTGCACCCAGCCGGACAGGCCAACGGGTTCCGCCCGCCGCTGCGGGGCCTGGTCTGCAGCCGCTTCTTGTATCGCTTCATCCATTTTCATACTTGGCAAGTCAGCCGTCTACCAGTAGGCTTTCGGCAGCCGCCCCGCCGACTACAGGTTGCGGGCACTTTTTTCAGCGGAGGAATGCAGCATGCAGGTCACCCTGGTACAGGTTCACGTTCTGCCGGAACACATCCGGGACTTCATCGCGGCCTCCGCGGCCAACCACAGGGCCTCGGTACAGGAACCCGGCAACCTGCGTTTCGATATCCTGCAATCGCCGGAAGATCCCGGCCATTTCATTTTCTACGAAGCTTACCGGAGCGAGGCGGATGCCGCCGCCCACAAGGAAACCGCGCACTACCGCGCCTGGCGCGACACGGTGGCCGACTGGATGGCGCAACCGCGCGAGGGTATCCGCTACGACGGGCTGTACCCGCAAAACGGTGACCAGTGATCCCGGCTTTTTCCATTGCGCGTCTGCCGCGCATCGAGTTCGGCGCCGGCAGCATTAAAAAACTCCCGGCGCTGGCAGCAGGCTATGGCCGCACCCTCCTGCTGGTAACCGGCGCCGGTTCCCTTGACCGGTCCGGGGTATGGCCTGCCCTCGAAAAAGGGCTGGACCAGGCCGGGTTGCACTGGCAACGCCTGCGGGTAAGCGGTGAACCTTCGCCGCAGATGGTGGACGAAGCCGTGGCAACGCACCGCGACCAGGCCATTGACCTGGTTATCGGTATCGGTGGCGGCAGTGTACTGGATGCTGCCAAGGCAATTTCCGGCCTGCTGCGCAACGGCGACCCGGTGCGGAATTACCTGGAAGGCGTGGGGCCTGAAAAGACCTACCCGGGCCCGGCGGTGCCTTTTATCGCGGTACCCACCACCGCCGGCACCGGTAGCGAGGCCACCAAAAATGCCGTGCTCAGTGTGCCCGGCCACGATGGCTTCAAGAAATCCTTTCGCGACGAGCAACTGGTGCCCGAGTACGCGCTGATCGATCCTGACCTGCTTGCCAGCTGCCCGCCGGCACTGATCGCCGCCGACGGTATGGATGCGCTGACCCAGCTGCTGGAGTCCTGGCTGTCGATCCGCGCCAACCCGGTAAGCGATGCACTCGCCTGGAGCGGACTGGAAGCAGCGCGCGACAGCCTGCTGCCCTGGTACGAGGGTAGCGCCGAACCGGCTGCTGCGCGTGCCGGCATGGCCTATGCCGCGCTGGTATCCGGCATCACGCTGGCACAGGTCGGCCTGGGTTCGGTGCACGGTCTGGCATCGCCGCTGGGCGCGTTCTTCCCCATCCCGCACGGGGTGGTGTGCGGCACGCTGGTGGGTGCCGCAAGCCGGGTCAATATCGATGCCATGCGGGCGCGCGAACCCGGCAACCCGGCCCTGGCGAAATACGCACGGGTCGCCGAACTGCTCTGCCAGCGAAGCTTTGCCACGCAGGAACAGGCCCACGAAGCGCTGCTGGCACTGCTCGATGACTGGACACAACGCCTGCAACTGCCGCTGCTCGACCGCTATGGCATCAAGCCTGCCGACTTCGATCACATCGTGGCGCATGCACGCGGCAGCAGCATGAAAACCAATCCGGTGGTATTGCGTGACGAAGAGATTGCCGCTGTACTTGCGCAGCGTTGTAGCGCGGAACCGGAAAAACCCGGGCCCTCACCTTTGTGTTCACTTCAAACAGTAACGGGACCGCCGTAATGAAACCTTATTCCGAATCCTGCGACCAGAACCGCGCCTGTATCCTGGAAGTGCTGCGTGTGGAACTCGCCGGTCGCCAACGCCTGCTGGAGATCGGCAGCGGTACCGGCCAGCACGCGGTGTATTTTGCGCCGGAGTTCCCGCAACTGCGCTGGCAGACCAGTGATGTACCTGCTTATCACGACGGCATCCGTGCCTGGCTGGAAGAGGCTGCGGCGGACAACCTGCTGCCACCCATAGCCCTGGATGTCTGCAAAGATCCCTGGCCGGATACCCGCTACGATGCGGTGTTCAGCGCCAACACCGTTCACATCATGTCCTGGCCGGAAGTGGAATGCCTGTTTGCCGGGGTCGGTTCCGTACTGGATCGGGGTGGTGTGTTCTGCCTGTACGGTCCGTTCAACTACAACGGACGCTACACCAGCGACAGCAATGCGCATTTCGACCAGTGGCTGAAAGCGCGTGATCCGTTGAGCGGGGTGCGGGACTTCGAGGCTTTGCAGGAACAGGCCGGCGATGCGGGCCTGGAATTACGGAAGGATTACGAAATGCCGGCCAACAACCGGACGCTGGTCTGGTCGAAAACCAGCTGATCCGGCTGCGGCCGTACTACTGTGGCTATTCGAAATGCCCTTTGAGCCAGGGCTTGAGCAGCAAGGCGACGCCGAATGCCACCACGTAATCCATCGAGGCGCCAATCGAGGCAATGGACTCCAGTGACGGTGCACCGAGCACTGCAATGCCTGCTATCGCTATTAACAGTAAATGAAACATATTCCTTACTCCTGATCCGTTGCTACAACGCTATTTGACGCTTGCAGTATGTACACATCAGGGCGGGGTTTCTGTGACCGGCTTAGCGCGGGAACCTGAACCGGTTCACAAATTCGGGGATTTTCCAGGGAGCCCCTGGTTGATCCGTCCTCCCGGCCTTCACCGGGTGACGGTACAGGAAACTCATCAGGTGTTCTAGCCCGCATTTCTCACCGGGTTCCGTAGCGAGGCGGTGGCAGGTCGTGTGATAAGCGGCGTTCGCGACCGAGGGCCGCGCAGGCATAGTCGACACTATGTCGAGCAGCCCGACCGAGTGAACGCCGCTTAGCGCGCGGCATGACGCCGCCGCAGCAGGAAGTCGGTGAGAAATGCGGGCTAGCGATGCCCCTGGAAGGCAGGCAGTGCCGTGCGCTGACTATCGGCCTCCTGACGGCGGATCACATCCTGTACCGCCGGCCGTTCGAGGAAATCCCGCAGGGAAATGCTGTCCAGGAATTCGTAGATCCTTTTCGACAGGCCGCACCAGAGTTCGTGGGTCAGGCAGGTGTCCGTTTCGTCACAACCGGAATCGCCGCCACAGGTGGAATCCACCTTTTCATCCACGGCCGCAATGATCTGCGCAATACTGATATCCTCGGCGGCCTTGGCCAGGCGGTAACCGCCGCCGGGACCGCGCACACCGCGCACCAGGTCCTCGCGGCGCAGCTTGGAAAACAGCTGTTCGAGGTAGGACAGCGAAATACTCTGGCAGTGTGAAATCTCGGCCAGCGTTACCGGCCCCTGGGGCTCATGGATGGCCAGGTCCATCATGGCCGTGACAGCGTAACGGCCTTTGGTTGAAAGTCTCATCCGCGCACCTTTGCCGGCCGACAGTGGAAATGCCACTCAACATAAATAAACCAAGTAAATTAGTCAAGTATTATCTACAGGGGGCATGCGCATTCAGGATTCGAAACTGAGCGCCTGTTCCGCTTCGAGGGTCTGCAGGGCGTCCGACAGCTGTTCCCTGGCCGGGGAGAACGCGTGCCCGCTGCGCAGGCAGTAACCCAGCCACTTGTGCAGGAATCGGTTCACCTGCCACTTGGTTTGTATAGAATAGCGGTGACGGAAACGATCATAGTCCGCGTCGCGCCGGCCGCGGCGCCGGCCGCGTGAAATAACCTCGGCCAGCTGCGCGTCGTGGTACATGCGGATGACCACATCCGGTGCCGGAAAGCTGCCCTGCGGGTCAGTGAACTGGTAGGTCAGGTTCAGCGTCGTTGTATATTTGCTGCGCTCGACCACCGTGAGATGCAGGTCCAGCGCACCGTCAACCAGGGACAGACTGCTGGCCTGCACCGCGTCTAGATCAGGCACGAGCTGTCGCAACTGAATATAGTTCAGCTCATAGAGTTCCATGAGCGCGGGCAGGTCACGGGCCCGCACCCCCGGATGAACCTTATATTTGCATGTATGACGCATAAGCTGATACTAGCATAGTAAAATGACGCTTCCTTCAGGAAGTTGCCACAGGTTATTCAGGGACTCTATCGGCTGTGGATAATGAACCTTGACGCTTGACAAATGCACCAACAAGAACTAGCAAAAAAGGATACCTGTCGTTGTGAAAACACTGGAAGTCAAAACCCGACCTTTCCCCGACCAGAGACCGGGCACCTCCGGTCTGCGTAAAAAAGTACCCGTATTCCGGCAACCGCATTACCTGGAAAATTTTGTGCAGTCGATTTTCGACAGCATCGAAGGTTTCCAGGGTAAAACACTGGTGGTGGGCGGCGACGGCCGCTTCTACAACCGTCACGCCATCCAGGTCATCCTGCGCATGGCGGTAGCCAATGGCTTCGGTCGCGTGATCGTCGGCCGGGGCGGCCTGTTTTCCACCCCGGCGGTCTCCTGCATCATCCGCAAACGCAGGGCCTTTGGCGGTATCGTTCTTTCCGCCAGTCACAACCCGGCGGGGCCCGACGGTGACTTCGGCATCAAGTACAACACAGCCAATGGCGGACCCGCCCCGGAAAAGATTACCGAGGCTATCTTTAGCCGGAGCCGCAACATAAAACATTACCTGGTTACCGACAGCGCTGATATCGACCTGGATACAGTGGGCGAACAGACGCTCGGCTCCACCGTGATCGAAGTCATCGACCCGGTCGCCGACTATGCCGACCTGATGGAGCACCTGTTCGACTTCGACCGCATCCGCAGCCTGATCGATTCCGGTCTGTTCAGCATGCGCTTCGATGCCATGCACGCCATTACCGGGCCCTACGCCGTCGAGATCCTGGAAAACCGCCTGGGTGTTGAGCCCGAGGCATTGATGCACGCCACGCCGCTGGAAGATTTCGGTGGCGGGCACCCCGACCCGAACCTGGTCTATGCAAAGGAACTGGTCGATGTCCTGTTCGGCTCCCAGGCACCGGACTTCGGTGCGGCTTCCGACGGTGACGGCGACCGCAATATGATCCTCGGCCGCCAGTGTTTCATTACCCCCAGCGACAGTCTGGCTGTGCTGGCCGCCAACGCGCACCTGACGCCGGGTTACCGTCAGGGCCTGGCGGGCATCGCGCGCTCCATGCCGACTTCGCAGGCCGCCGACCGGGTGGCCGACCGCCTCGGTATCGAACTGTACGAAACCCCTACCGGCTGGAAATTTTTCGGCAACCTGCTGGACGCCGGCAAGGCTACCCTGTGCGGCGAGGAAAGTTTCGGCACCGGTTCGGATCACCTGCGGGAAAAGGACGGCCTGTGGGCTGTACTGTTCTGGCTGAACCTGCTGGCCGTGCGCAAGGAACCGGTACACGCCATTATCAGCGCCCACTGGCGCAGTTTCGGACGCAACTATTATTCCCGGCACGACTACGAGGGAGTCAATGCCGACGGCGCCGCCGAACTGGTCGAGTCCCTGCGCGCGGCCGTCGCTTCACTGCAGGGCAAACGCTACGGCAATTACGAAGTCGCTTTCGGTGATGACTTTGCCTACACCGACCCGGTGGACGGCTCGCTGAGCGAACACCAGGGCATCCGCATCGGCTTTACGGACGGTTCGCGCATCGTGCTGCGCCTGTCGGGAACCGGTACCGAAGGCGCCACCCTGCGCCTGTACCTGGAGCGCTATGAGCCCGACCCGGCACAACAGTCCCTGGACGCGCAGGACGCCCTCGCAGACCTGATCCGCATCGCGGAAGAGATGGCACGGATACGGCACTTTACCCGGCGTGAAGCACCGACTGTCATCACCTGACCCGGCCGGATGAGCGAGCACCCTGCAAGCATGAACCGTACCCGGTTCCTGGCCGGACTCGGCTTACCCGCACACTGCATTCTGAGTGAAGAGGCCGAACTGCGTCCCTACGAGTGCGATGGCCTGTCCGCGTACCGCCGCCTGCCCTGGCTGGTGCTGATCCCGGAAACCATCGAACAGGTACAGGCCATCCTGGCGCACTGTCACCGGCTGAAGGTCCCGGTCGTCGCGCGCGGCGCAGGCACGGGACTTTCCGGTGGCGCGCTGCCGCTAGAAAACGGCGTGCTGCTCAGCCTGGCCCGCTTCACCGATATACTGGAAATCGATACCGCCAACCGCCTGGCGCAGGTACAGCCCGGCGTGCGCAACCTCGCCATCTCGGAAGCGGTTGCCGGTCACGGCCTGTACTACGCACCCGACCCTTCCTCGCAGATCGCCTGCTCCATCGGCGGCAACGTGGCCGAGAACGCCGGCGGCGTACACTGCCTGAAGTACGGCCTGACGGTCAACAACATCGCTGCGCTGAAAGTCGTTACCATGGAGGGCGAACTGCTGACCATCGGCAGTCACGCAGCGGACAGCGCCGGCTACGACCTGCTGGCGCTGCTGACCGGTTCCGAAGGCATGCTGGGCGTGATCGTCGAGGTCACGGTGCGCCTGCTGCCGGTTCCGGAGTACGCGCAGGTCCTGCTGGCCGCCTTCGATTGCGCAGAAATTGCCGGTAACGCCGTTGCCGATATCATCTCCTCCGGCATCCTGCCGGCCGGGCTGGAAATGATGGACAACCTGGCGATACGCGCTGCCGAGGACTTCGTACACGCGGGCTACCCGAGCGATGCCGCTGCGATCCTGCTGTGTGAACTCGATGGCACCCGCGCCGAGGTCGATGCGCAACTGGAAAAGGTGCACGCCCTGCTCACCCGTGCAGGCGCTACCGAAGTGCGCACCGCCCGCGACCAGAAAGAACGACAGCGGTTCTGGGCGGGGCGCAAGGCTTCTTTTCCGGCTGTCGGCCGCCTGTCACCCGATTACTACTGCATGGACGGCACCATCCCACGCAAGCACCTGGGCCGGGTGCTGGCCACCATCAGTGCGTGGTCGGCCGAATACGATCTGCCGGTTGCCAATGTGTTCCACGCCGGCGACGGTAACCTGCACCCGCTCATCCTGTACGACGCCAACCGGCCGGGCGAACTGGAACGCACCGAGGCATTCGGCAGCCGCATCCTGGAACTGTGCATCGAAGCCGGCGGCACCATAACCGGCGAGCACGGTGTCGGCATGGAAAAGATCGACCAGATGTGCACCCAGTTCAGTAACGCCGAGCTGGAACAGTTCCACGCTGTGAAACGGGCCTTTGACCCGGACGGCCTGCTGAACCCCGGCAAGGCCATCCCCACGCTGGCGCGCTGTGCCGAGTTCGGTCACATGCACGTGCACGGCGGCGCACTGCCCTTCCCCGAACTGGAACGCTTCTAGACATGAGCGGACCGGACCTGACGGATGCCTGGTGCGCAAGGGTAAAGGAAGCCGCCGCCACGCACCGGCCGCTACATATCCACGGCGGCAACAGCAAGGCATTCTATGGCCGGCCGGTTGCAGGCGATGCACTGGATACGCGCGAACACAGCGGCGTGCTGGACTACGAACCTTCCGAACTGTTTATCCGCGCACGCAGCGGGACCGCACTGAGTGAAATCGAACAACGGCTCGACCGCCACCGGCAGATGCTGGCGTTCGAACCACCGCGCTTCTCGCCACACAGTACACTGGGCGGCGTCATCGCCAGCGGCCTGTCCGGCCCGCGCCGGCCCTTTGCCGGTGCGGCCCGTGACGCGGTACTGGGTATCGGCCTCATCAACGGCAAGGGTGAGGCGCTGCATTTCGGTGGCCAGGTCATGAAAAACGTCGCCGGTTATGACCTGTCACGCCTGATGGCCGGCGCACTCGGCACCCTGGGACTGCTGACGGATGTGTCGCTCAAGGTACTGCCCCGGCCGGAAACGGAATACACACTGAAACAGGTATGCACCCAGCAGGAAGCGCTGTTGCGCTGCGCCGGGTGGACTGCGAACCCGCTGCCGCTGTCCGGTGCCTGCTGGCACGACGGACGCCTCTACCTGCGTCTTTCCGGCACCGAGGCCGGGGTGCGGCACGCCCGGCACCAGCTCGGCGACAGTCTGCTGGAACAGGACGATGGCTGGTGGCAGCGACTGCGCGACCAGCAGCTGGACTTCTTCCGGCGCGACACGCCACTGTGGCGACTGTCCGTACCGCCGGCAACACCGCCGCTGGCCATTGCAGGCGACTGGCTGATCGACTGGGCGGGCGGGCAACGCTGGCTGTACAGCAACGAAAATGCGGCCACCATCCGGCAGCTGACCGGCAGCGTGGGCGGACAGGCCACCCTGTTCAGGAATGCGCCGGACAGCGAAGAGGTTTTCCAGCCACTCCCTGCTCCGCTGTTCAGCCTGCAACAACGCCTGAAGCAGGCTTTTGACCCCGAGGGGATTCTGAATCCCGGTCGGCTGTACCAGGATCTCTGAGCATGCAGACCAGGCTGGCAGACGCTTATAAAAACACACCACTCGGACAGACCGCCGACCAGGTGCTGCGCAGCTGTGTGCACTGTGGTTTCTGCAACGCAAGCTGCCCGACCTACCAGTTGCTGGGCGATGAACTGGACGGACCGCGCGGGCGCATCTACCAGATCAAGCAAGTGCTCGAAGGCAGCCCCGCCACGACCGGCATACAACGGCATCTCGACCGCTGCCTGACCTGCCGCGCCTGCGAAACCACCTGTCCGTCCGGCGTCGAATACCACCGGCTGCTGGATATCGGTCGTGAACTGGTGGAACAACAGCTGCCGCGCCCCTGGCTGCAACGTCAGTACCGTCGGCTGCTGCAAGCAATCTTCGGCAACACGCGCCGGGTCACCCTGCTGCTGTTTTTCGCGCGCCTGCTGCGCCCCCTGTTGCCCGCACGACTGCGCAGGCGCATTCCGCTGGCGCGCAAGGTCCCGCTGCCTGGCATTGCAGCGCATGCGCGCACCATGCTGTTACTCGACGGCTGTGTACAACCGGCCGCTGCGCCGCAGATCAACGACAGCGCCATTGCCGTCTTTGACCGGCTGTCCATCCGCCTGCAGGTCATCCCGGCAGCCGGCTGTTGCGGCGCACTGCATCAGCACCTCTCTGACAGCGCGGCGGCCCGGCAGCGGGCACGCATCAATATCGATGCCTGGTGGCCCCGCGTCGAACAGGGCGCAGAGGCCATCGTGATCACTGCCAGTGGTTGTGCGCCCATGGTCAAGGATTATGGCCACCTGCTGCGCGAAGACCCGCAGTATGCGCAGCGTGCCGCGCACATCGGCGCCATCACGCGCGACATCAGTGAAGTGCTGCGCGATGAGAACCTGGACGCGCTGAAAACCGGGCAAAACCGGCGTATCGCCTTTCATTCGCCCTGCTCACTGCAACATGCCCAGCAACTGAACGGCGTGGTGGAACAGCTGCTGCTGCGCGTGGGCTACACGCTGGTACCGGTGCAGGATGCCCACCTGTGCTGCGGCTCGGCCGGCACCTATTCCATCCTGCAACCGCAACTGGCCAATCGTCTACGTACCGACAAGCTCAGGGCGCTGCAGGAAAAACAGCCGGAATTGATCGCCACAGCGAATATCGGTTGCCTGTTGCACCTGCAGCAGGAAGCCGAACGGCCGGTCAGGCACTGGATCGAATTACTCGCCAGCGCCTGACGAAACCGCTAGAATGCACTCCGCTTACAAATCACAGGACCCAATCGAGCAGTCGTGTCATTACAGGCACAGCCAGGCCAGCATACGCATACTGCGCCGAACACCCGCGTGTAACTCGCTGCTCGATGCGGCCGACAGGGATTGCCGCGTCGCTGTGCTCCTGGCAATGACAGACCATCATATAAACGGTACCCCTCATGTCCGATCCCCTGTTACCCCTCATTGCCGAACCCGAACAGCTGCAGGCCGTGCTGGGTCACGAAAACCTGGTCATCCTGCACATCAGCAAGCCGGAACGCTACGCGGAATTCCACGTACCGGGCGCCCTGTTTCTCGAAGGCCCGCGATATGTGCGCATCGAAAAACCGGTGTTCGGCCTGTTGCCGACGGAACAAAACTTCAGCGCACTACTGGAATCACTGGGTATCAGCCCCACCACCCACGTGGTCACCTGTGACGATGAAGGCGGCGGCTGGGCCAGCCGTTTCCTGTGGACCCTGGATGTCGCCGGCCACCCGCACTTCTCCCTGCTCAACGGCGGGCTCAACAGCTGGGTCAACGAGGGCTTCCCGATCAGCCGGGAAACGGCTGCTGCCGGCCCGGCCACGCGCTACCCGGTCAGCTGGCACAATGAACCACTGGCGGACACGAAGTACATCCTTTCCCGCCTGGGCAGTGCAGACCTTGGACTGCTCGACAGCCGCACGCCGCAGGAATTCAGTGGCGAGAAAAAATTCTCGGCGCGTGGCGGCCACATCCCCGGGGCTGTGCTGCTGAACTGGGTGGACACCATGGACCAGGGTCGCAACCTGCGCCTGAAACCGGAAGCGGAACTGCGTGAGATGCTGGAACAGCGTGGACTCACCAGCGACCGGGAGATCGTGTGCTACTGCCAGTCGCACCACCGCTCGTCACATTCCTACATCATGCTGAAAGCGCTGGGCTACCCGCGCATCAAGGGCTACCCCGGCGCCTGGTCCGAGTGGGCCGACCGACCGGATACACCGGTCGAGGTCGCATAAACCACACTCCAGGCGCACCCCGCAGGAGCGCTCCCCTGAGCGCGCACGCTCAGGCCACCGGCTGGAACTGCGAGGGCTCCTGCCCCGCCATGTATTCGTACGTCTGCCAGCGCAGATCGACCAGCTCCTGGGCAACCTGCATCAGGTGTTCGGCCTCTTCCGGGTTACTGCGCGTAAGCACCTTGTAGCGTCCCTCGTTATAGGCGTATTCCCTGAGACTGATATGCGGGCGTGGCGAGTCGAGCACAAAGGGTCGCTGTCCGACCTTGCGCAGCCCCGGGTTGTAGCGCATCAACGGCCAGTAGCCACTGGCCACGGCGAGCTTCTGCTGGCGCATGCCGTGCTTCAGGTCGTAACCGTGCGCAATGCAGTGGCTGTAGGCGAGGATCAGCGACGGCCCGTCGTACTCTTCGGCCTCGCGCATGGCGATCAGGGTCTGCTGCGGGTTGGCGCCCATCGCCACCTGGGCGACATAGACGTTGCCGTAGGAAATTGCCTGCAAGGCCAGGTCCTTCTTGCCGATACGCTTGCCGGCCGAAGCAAACTTGGCCGCGGCTGCCGTGGGCGTGGCCTTGGACATCTGCCCGCCGGTGTTGGAATAGACCTCCGTATCGAGCACCAGCACATTGATGTTGCGACCGCTGGACAATGCGTGGTCGAGACCGCCCGAACCGATGTCGTAGGCCCAGCCGTCACCACCCACCAGCCAGACACTGCGCCGCACCAGGTGATCGATGATGGACAGCAGGTTGCGCGCGCGGCTGTCGTCCATGTTTTCCAGCTTCGCCTTGAGTTCGATGACCCGCGCGCGCTGGGCGCGTATCTGGGCGCCCTCGGCCTGTTCCGCGTGGATGGTTGCCGCTACCAGCTCCTCGCCAAGCTGCGGGGCCAGTTCCTGTAATAACTGCCGCGCGACCCGGTTGTGGTGGTCGGCGCTGATGCGCATACCCAGGCCGAACTCGGCATTGTCCTCGAACAGGGAGTTGGACCAGGCCGGGCCCTGCCCTTCCTGGTTGCAGGTCCAGGGCGTGGTCGGCAGGTTGCCGCCGTAGATGGACGAGCAGCCGGTGGCGTTGGCCACCAGCAGGCGGGGACCGAACAGCTGCGACAGCAGCTTGATATACGGCGTTTCACCACAGCCGGCGCAGGCTCCGGAAAACTCGAACAGGGGTTCCAGGAACTGCGCACCGCGCACCGAGGAAAAATCCACCCGCGAGCGGCGGTTGACCGGCAGCTGCGCGAAAAACTCCAGATGCCGGCGTTCCCGTTCGAGCAGCGGTGCTTTCGGCTGCATATTGATAGCCTTCCTGTCCCGGTCTTCCGGGTCACGGGCCGGGCAGGATTCCACACACAGGCCGCAGCCGGTGCAATCCTCTACCGAGATCTGCAGGGTGAAGCGCGTCTCCGGGAAACCGCGCGCGCTGATCGGCGCGGAAGGAAAGGAGCGCGGGGCATCGCACAGGGTCGTCTCGTGGTAGAACTTTGAACGGATCACGCTGTGCGGACAGACAAAGCTGCAGTTACCGCACTGGATGCAGAGCCCGGATTCCCACACCGGGACCGAATCGGCAATATTACGCTTCTCCCACTGTGTCGTGCCGCTGGGGTAGGTACCATCCACCGGCAATTTACTGACCGGCAGGCGGTCGCCTTCGCCGCGCAGCATCGCAGCCGTCACGTCACGCACAAACGCCGGTGCATGGTCTGGAACGACGGGGTCCATTTCCCGGTCACTGCCCGCCCGCCCGGGGATGCGGACCTGGTGGAGGTGATCCAGCGCACGGTCGACGGCCCTGAAATTCATTTCCACCATGGCGCTGCCCTTGCTGGCATAGGTCTTCTCGATGGCCTGCTTGATCTGCGCAATCGCCTCCTCGCGCGGCAGTATCCCGGACAGGGCGAAAAAACAGGTTTGCATCACGGTATTGATACGCTGCCCCATGCCGGCTTCGCGTGCGACAGCACTGGCGTCAATGACGTGCAGGCTGAGATGGCGATCGATGATGGCCTGCTGCATCGGGCGCGGCAGTTGATCCCATACCTGGTCGGCTGCATACGGCGCGTTGAGCAGGAACACGGCGTTGTCGGCGGCGTGCCGGAGCACATCCAGCTTGTATACGAAGGCGAACTTGTGACAGGCGATAAAGTTGGCGGACTCCACCAGGTAAGGCGCATGGATCGGCCCGGGGCCGAAGCGCAGGTGCGAGACAGTAATCGATCCCGACTTGCGCGAATCATAGACAAAGTAGCCCTGTGCGTGCAGGTCGGTGTGCTCGCCGATGATCTTGATGCTGTTCTTGTTGGCGCCCACCGTGCCGTCCGACCCCAGGCCGTAAAACAGTGCCCGGGTTACGTCATCAGACTCGATACTGAAGGTCGGGTCGAAGTCCAGGCTGGTGTGGCTTACATCGTCATGGATACCGACGGTGAAAGGATGCCTGGGGCTGGCCTGCGCGAGTTCATCACAGACCGCCTTTACCATCGCCGGCGTAAACTCCTTGGAGGACAGACCATAACGGCCACCGATCACGCGTGGCAAGCGTTCCAGGCCGCCCTGCTGCCAGGCTTCGGTCAGGACGGTGACGATATCCTGGTAGAGCGGTTCGCCGCTGGCGCCGATTTCCTTGGTGCGGTCCAGCACCGCGATATGACGGACGGATGCCGGCAGGATGCTGACCAGCCGGTCGGCCGCGAAGGGACGAAACAGCCGTACCTGTATCATGCCCAGCCGGTAACCCTGCCCGTTCAATACCCGCAGGGTCTCCTTCACGGTCTCGCTGCCCGACCCCATGATCACGATGAGGTGTTCGGCCTGCGGGTCGCCGTGGTATTCGTACGGCTGGTAGTGACGACCGGTCAGCTCACCGAACTGCCGCATTTTATCGGCGACGATAGCGGGCACCTGGTCGTAGAAAGGATTGACGGTCTCACGCCCCTGGAAATACACATCGGGATTCTGGGCGGTGCCGCGAATAAAAGGGTGGTCCGGGTTCAGACCGCGCCGGCGGTGGGCGATCACCAGTTCCTCGTCGATCATGGCGGCCATCTGCTCATCCGGCACCAGGCGGATCCTGGCTACTTCGTGTGAAGTACGGAAGCCGTCGAAAAAATGCAGGAAAGGCACCCGCGCCTGCAGGGTTGCCGCGTGGCAGATCAGCGCCATATCGTGCGCCTCCTGCACCGAGGCCGAGGACAACATGGCAAACCCCGTGGTGCGCGCCGCCATGACGTCCTGGTGGTCGCCGAAGATGGACAGGGCCTGTGCGGCCAGCGAACGGGACGCCACGTGGAACACCGTGGGGGTCAGTTCGCCGGCAATCTTGTACATGTTGGGCAGCATCAGCATCAGCCCCTGCGACGAGGTAAAGGTGGTCGTCAGCGCCCCGGTCTGCAATGCGCCGTGGGCGGTGCCGGCCGCCCCGCCCTCGCTCTGCATTTCGATCACGTCCGGGATATGTCCCCACAGGTTGGGGCGCTTGCCCGCCGACCAGACGTCGGCGTGTTCCGCCATCGGCGAGGCCGGTGTGATGGGATAGATGGAACAGACTTCGCTGACGTAGTAGGCGACGTGCGCCACTGCCTCGTTGCCGTCGACGGTAACCGTGTTCTGTTTGTTCATGACGGCTGCACCCCGCTGAATTCCGCCTGTGCGATATGCAGCCCCTCGTCCGCGCATTCATCCACCGGCGACACCTTTTTCTTCAGCGCCTGCTGTTCCGGGATCATCTCGATGGCATGGCAGGGACACTGTTCGTAGCAGACCGCGCAACCGGTACAGCGGTCGTAATCGAAGCGGTAGCGCTTGCCGGGGCCAAGCTTGATCACTGCACCTTCCGGGCAGGCGCCATAGCAACCATCGCATTCAAAACAGTTGCCGCAGGACAGGCAGCGTTGCGCCTCGAAGCGCGCTTCGGGATCTGACAGGCCTTTGAAAATCTCGTCAAAACCCTGCAGGCGCTCGACCAGCGGCAGTTCGGGCTGATCCTGCTGTGGCGCATCGGTGCGGTACCAGAGGTGCAGGCGCTCATGGCCCACCACCGGGTGTTTCTCCTGCGGCTGGTACGGTGCATGGCGCAGGTAACCGTCGATGTAGCGGGCTGCCTTCTTGCCGTGACCGGTGGCAATGGTGACCGAGCGTTCACTGGGCACCATGTCACCACCCGCAAAAATGCCGGGCGCACCCGTCATCATGTCTTCACCGACAACGACCGTACCATCGCTATTGAATTCAAGACCGGGAATGCCGCGGAGAAACCCGGTATCGGCTTCCTGGCCAACCGCCAGGATCAGCGCATCCGCCTCCAGTTCCTCGATCTCGCCGGTGGGCTGCGGCCGGCCGTTTTCGTCCAGCTCCATGACCTCGACCTGGAAACGGGTCTGGTCGATCTCCCTGATGGTACGCAGCCATTTGATCTTGACCCCTTCCTCCAGCGCCTCGTCGGCTTCGAAATCGTGCGCCGGCATGCTGGCGCGGTCACGCCGGTAGATGATCATGGCCTCATCGGCGCCCAGGCGTTTGGCGGTGCGGGCGGCATCCATGGCGGTATTGCCGCCACCGTAGATCGCCACACGCCGCCCGAGTTTGGGCGGATCCCCGCTCTCGGCCTGGCGCAGGAAACTGACCGCGTCGAGGATCTTGCCGGCTTCCCGCGCGGGGATATCGATCTTCTTGCTGATGTGCGCGCCAATGGCGATAAACACGGCATCGAACTGACCCGCCTGCTTTTCTTCGAGCACCTTTTCCACCCGGTGATCCAGGGTAATCTTTACCCCCATCTTCTCGATGCGGCGGATTTCAGCATTCAGCTCCTTGCGGGGCATACGATAGGCCGGGATGCCAAAATGCATCATGCCACCGGCCACCGGACCCGCATCGCGGATTTCCACCTCGTGCCCCAGGCGGGTCAGGTGGTACGCTGCAGAAAGGCCGCTGGGACCGGCCCCGATGACCAGCACCCGGCCACCGCCCGGCCGGTCCCGGTAGCGGGGCTGCCAGCCCTGCTCCAGCGCCAGGTCGCCCAGGTAGCGTTCCAGCGCGTGGATGCTCACCGTGCTGTCGGTCGCGTTGCGGTTGCAGGCGCTTTCACAGGGGTGATAACAGACCCGGCCGTGCACCGCCGGCAGCGGGTTATCCTCGATCAGGCGCTGCCAGGCCGCCTGGTACTCACCGGCCTGGGCCAGCGCCAGCCAGGCCTGGATATTTTCGCCGGCCGGGCAGGCGTTGTTGCAGGGGGGCAGGTAATCGACATAGATCGGCCGCCGCGTGCGCAGGGGCCCGGTGCCCCGGCCATGCCGGGCAAAATCCGGCCGGGATGTCATGTCTTTATCGGTCATGGCTGTGTTCTCTGCTTACGCACGGTTCAGGGGCAACCCGGCCTGACGACACGCCGGGGTTCGACTGCGCAGCATTACAGATTTGATGCCGCCTGTACTTGATACGCATCAGGGTAACTGAAAATCACTGGTCTATAATTATAGCCGTACAGGGATCGCAAACCAGCAGGTATTCTGTGATGAGCAAACCGGACCCGTTTACCGTCAGCACCCGCTACTGGCACAAACTCGACGACGGCCGCGTGCAATGCGACCTCTGCCCCCGCTTCTGCAAACTGCACGCCGGCCAGCGCGGCCTGTGCTTTGTGCGGGAAAACCTGGATGACGAAATCGTACTCACCACCTACGGGCGTTCCAGCGGCTACTGCATCGACCCCATCGAGAAAAAACCGCTGAACCACTTCCTGCCCGGCACACCGGTCCTGTCGTTCGGCACCGCCGGCTGTAACCTGGCCTGCAAGTTCTGCCAGAACTGGGACATCAGCAAGTCACGGGAAATCCACACGCTGACCGACGCCGCCTCGCCGGAACTCATCGCGCGCGCGGCACAGCAGCTTGACTGCTGCAGTGTAGCCTATACCTACAACGACCCGGTGATCTTTCATGAATACGCCATCGATGTAGCAAAGGCCTGCCGGGAAAGAGGCATCAAGTCGGTCGCCGTCACTGCCGGCTACGTGTGCCCGGAGCCCCGCGCGGAATTCTACCGCTACATGGATGCCGCCAACGTCGACCTCAAGGCCTTCAGCGAAGACTTCTACCACAAGATCACCGGCTCACACCTGGCACCGGTACTGGAAACCCTGGAATACATCCGGCACGAAACCGATGTCTGGCTGGAAACCACCACCCTGCTGATCCCCGGGAAAAACGATTCCGAAAAGGAACTCGACGAAATGACCCGCTGGGTGGTGGAGAAACTGGGGCCGGACGTCCCCATGCACTTCTCGGCGTTCCACCCCGACTGGAAAATGCAGGATGTGCCACCCACGCCCAGGGAAACCCTGGTCCGCGCGCGCGAAATCGCCATGCACAACGGTGTGCGCTACGCCTACACCGGTAATGTCCACAACAAGGACGGTGACAGCACCTGGTGTCACCAGTGCGGTGAACTGCTGATCGGCCGTGACTGGTACGTACTGAGCGACTGGAACCTGACCGCGGACGGAAAATGCGCCGCCTGCGGGACGCCCTGCGCCGGGGTATTCGAAGCACAGCCCGGCAACTGGGGCGCGCAACGGCAAGCGGTACGGCTGAGTGATTTTGCCGCCTGAGCGGGGCGGAAGACCGAAAAGGAAGGATTAAATTTAAATCCCTGCGGCCCCTTTTCCCCTCATCATAGCCCCGCAAGAGTTTCGGGGTAGTCGAGGCTGGCAGGCATTGCGCAGGTGTTCAGGGCCAGGTGCTCTACCCGCAGCTTCGCGCCTTCCGCGTAGAACCCGATCCGGCCGCGGGAGAACTGATCGTCGGCAAGGGTCAAAACCACGTAGTCATTCAGAGACAGCTCGAGGTACTGCCCGTGAGCGAGCAGACTGAATCGATGGGGTTCCTGCGTAGGCAGGAAGTTCGATGTTTGCAGCTGTTGATAATGGAATGCCCCCTCGTGACCACCCTCAGGGTTGTGCCCCCAGGCACGGAGCTGGGCAATCCCCTTGTAGAGATCGAGGCTCAGGAAGTAACCATCTCCCTGTTCATTGACCCGGAGCACCAGTCCGCACTTGCCCTTGCCTTCGATGTACATGTCCCCGGAGAGCTGGAAGTCATCATATTCGCCCTGCAGGAGGAAGATCTCCATGCCGCCCTCGCATGACACGTGACACAGGCCGGGCGTCGCCTCGGCTGAAGCGCTGGGATTGCCGAGTACGGCTTGAAGCGGGATCAGCTGCTGCGGATCCCGCGTCGACGCCATCAGTTCCCGAAACCCGGCGAAGCGCCTGAGGCGAAGTCGCCCTTCGTCGTCGGCAACGAGTTCCTTCGGAGGAGCCATCAGATGCATACCGTCCATCTTCAGCCCCTTGTAGAAGAAGTTCCAGACCAGGTAGCGACCGTTGGTTCGACAAACCCTGGCGGCATAGTTGCCCTGGGGAAGCAGTACGTTGTCGGCAAAGTTGCGATACGGCCCCTCGACCTGGTCCGCATACCAGTAGTGTACCTTTATGTCTTCCCGGATCGAGCTGACCAGATAGAATCGATTGCGCAGCCGGACCAGATTGGGCACCTCCAGGTCGTCGTAGCGCATCGGATGGAATGCCGGGGGACGGAGTTCGAAGTGGTTGGGCGATGTTTCCTTCAGAACAGCGACGCAACCCCGCCGGATGATCGGCCCCTGTGGAACCCGGGCCGAAACCAGGAGGTAGCCTTCGCCTTCGTGTTCGACAAAGTACGGGTCGCGAAAGCTCACCCATTTGCGGCCTTCGTCCAGTGTCGATTCGTAGTGCGGGCTGCGGGCTTCGAGTGGAAACGGCGCTTCGTTCACCTTGCGCCAGTGGTAAAGATCGTCGCTGACTGCGAGGCCCAGACGCTGTACCCGTCCGCCCTCCTGCAATGAGAGTCCCGTGTAGAACATGCGCCAGGAGCCGGAGTGACGGGGACTCCTGGAGACATGCATTGTCCACAGCATGTCGTCATCCCAGGCCGGCGGGTCGCTGACAAACAGGGCATTCTTGACACGCCGCCAGCGCAGACCGTCCCTGCTCACTGCGTGCGCGATGTAGTCATGATTGGGTACCGTCAGGTGAAAGAGGTGGTACTCCCCGTTGTGCATGACCACGTCGACATCGCCGATTTCCGACTTTATAAAACCGTAACCAGAGTACACCTGGAGAACTCCTTATTGAACGGCACCTGGATCCAGGAAGTTCACAAGATAACCGAAATCCCTGTTCGTGACACGCTGTAACTACTTCCCTGTACGCTCAACAGCCGCATCCCTGCGCCTGACGGTCCCGAACAGGCATGTCGGTTAACTTGCGAAGCTGTTAACAAATCCAGCCCGGGATTTGCGGGCTAGTGACCCGCCCGGACTGAACGGATTATGGCCCACAAAGTCATTTCGTTTCCAGTGCTTCTCCTCTTTGTTGTGGCCCTATAAAAAGAGGACGGAGGAGATCGTCAGGCCACCACGACCACTTTCCTCTGCCGCATCGCCAGTATTCCGGCAAGGATAATCAGCAGCGTACCGCTTGCCGTCAGCCAGTCGGGGATTTCCTGCCAGAAAAACCAGCCATAGCCTGCCGCAAAAACAACGGAGGTGTAGGTGAAGGGTCCTATCTGTGCTGCGGGTGCATAGCCATAGCCTTTGGACAACAGGTACTGACCGGCGGTCGCAAAGACCCCGGCACCGGCCAGTTGCAACAGTGTTTCGCTGCCCGGTGTCTGCCAGCTCCACAACAGCGGCAGGGAGGAGACCGTGGTACAGGTGATGCCATAGAACACCACCACCCGGAAAGGTGGTTCGGTATGCGACAGGCGTCGCAGGCTCACCATGGCCACGGCTGCAAAGGCGCCGGATGCCAGGCCGATCAGCGCCACCTGTGAATGCAGCCCACTGCCCGGTTTGAGCACAAACAGCACGCCGACGAACCCGACCAGGATTGCGGCCACCACACGCGAGCCAAGCGGCTCTTTCAACCACAGCAGGGCAATGAATGGAATAAACAGCGGCGCCGTGAAATTAAGCAGCACCGCGCTCGCCAGCGGCATGTTGGCCAGCGCATAGAAAAAACAGTACATCGCTGCGAGCCCGCACAGGCTGCGCAGCAGGTGCAACAGGGGATAAGCGGTCTTCAGCGAGTGACTGACACCCTGCCGCCATACCAGCGGCAACAGCACCAGCAAGCCGAACAGGTTGCGGAAAAAGACGACCATTTCATTGGGCAGGTCCTGTGAGGCAAAGCGTATCAGCACCCCCATGGAGGCAAACATCAGCGCAGCACAGCTTACCAGCAATGCGCCATGGGCCGGATGGTCTGCCCTCATTCAGGGAACGGCTTGAACAGATGCTCGCGATAATACTGCAGTTCGGCGATGGAATCCTTGATGTCGTTCATGGCGAGGTGGCTGGATTCCTTTTTATAGCCGGCCATCACTGCGGGTGCCCAGCGCTTGCCCAGTTCCTTGAGGGTACTGACGTCCAGGTTACGGTAATGGAAAAATTTCTCCAGCTTCGGCATCAGGCGCGCCATGAAGCGCCGGTCCTGGCAGATGGAGTTGCCGCACATGGGCGAGGCTCCGGCATCGACGTGTTCGACCAGGAATTCCAGTGTCATGCGTTCCGCGTCCTGCACCGTCAGGGTGCTGTCTTTCACGCGCTGCGTCAGGCCGGACTGGCCGTGCTGCCGGGTGTTCCACTCATCCATCGCCGCCAGCACCTCGTCGGGCTGGTGAATGGCCAGCATCGGGCCTTCGGCAAGCACGTTGAGCTGCGAATCGGTCACCAGGGTTGCGATTTCGATAATTTCGTCCTGCAGGGTGTCCAGCCCGGTCATTTCCAGGTCGATCCAGATAAGATTGGTTTTTTTGTCTGACATTCCCGATGCTCCTTATGGTTGTGTTGCATTGTAGCAAAGGCTACCCTGATGCCCATCATCACAATGCCGTTATTTTCTGTTTATGAACAACTTCTCGTGGATATTCCTGATTGCGCTGGGCCTCTCCGTAGTGCTGAAACTGTGGCTGGCACAGCGCCAGATCCGCAACGTCGGCGCCAACCGTAACCGCGTGCCCGAAGCCTTTGCCGACCATATCCAGCTGGAGGCCCACCAGAAAGCAGCGGACTACACCCTCGCCAACACTCGCCAGGGTCGGCTGGAACTGGTATACGACAGCCTGCTGCTGATCGCCTGGACACTCGGGGGCGGACTGCAATGGCTGGACAGCCGCTGGCAGCAGTTGGGCTGGCCGGAGATCCCCACCGGGGTCAGCATGCTGGTCAGCGCATTTCTGATCATGGCCCTGCTCGAACTGCCCTTCTCGCTATACCACACCTTCGTGATCGAGGAACGCTTTGGTTTCAACAAGACCACGCCGGCGGTGTTTTTCGGCGACCTGCTCAAACAGGCGGCGTTGATGCTGGTGCTGGGCGTACCGCTGGCCTGGGCCGCGCTGTGGCTGATGCAGGAATCCGGGCAACTGTGGTGGCTCTACCTGTGGCTGCTGTGGGCGGGTTTCAGCCTGACCATGCTGTGGGCCTACCCGGCCATCATCGCCCCGCTGTTCAACAAGTTCACGCTGCTCGATAACGAAGAGCTGCAGCAGCGCATCCAGTCCCTGCTGGACCGCTGCGGTTTTAAAAGCAGGGGCATCTATGTCATGGACGGTTCGCGCCGTTCCGGCCACGGTAACGCCTATTTTACCGGGCTGGGCCAGAACAAGCGCATCGTGTTTTTCGACACCCTGCTGGAAACACTGGAAGCAGACGAGATCGAGGCGGTACTGGCCCACGAGCTGGGCCACTTCAAGCGCAAACACGTACAGAAACGCATCGTCACCATGATGCTGATGAGCCTGGCGGGGCTGGCGCTGCTGGGCTGGCTGATCGACCAGGACTGGTTCTACCAGGGACTCGGCGTACAGCACCCGTCCAACCACCTGGCGCTGCTGCTGTTCCTGATGGTGTCGCCGGTATTCACGCTGTTCCTGCAACCGCTGTCCTCCTGGTTCTCGCGCAAGCACGAATTCGAGGCCGACGACTACGCGGCCCGCCAGGCCAGCGCTGCTGACCTGGTTCACGCGCTGGTGAAAATGTACAGGGAAAATGCCAGCACGCTGACGCCTGACCCACTGTATTCGGCATTCTATGATTCACACCCGCCGGCGCCGGTGCGGGTGGCTCATTTATCGACTAAAATGGGGTAACGGGCGTGTTGCGGCTGATTTGTAGGGCTACACTGCGCTAAGCGGACAAGGCAAAAACCACACACACCGGCATGTACCACTCGACGGACGGGGAAAACATCACCATGAAAACTTTCGCATTCATCCTTATCCTCCTCAGCGCTGCCCCTGTGGCGCTCGCGGACGCCGACAAGGGCAAAAAGCTGCACGACGAACACTGCACCAAGTGCCACGGTAACGAGGTCTACACACGCAAGGAGCGTTTTATCAGCAACCGTGACGCACTCGACAAGCAGGTCAAGCGCTGCCAGCTCAACGTGGGCGCACAGTGGTTCGAGGAAGATGCGCGCGCCGTGGCGGACTACCTGGACCAGTCGTTCTACCACTTTGCGAAATAAGCAGATGAGTGACACCGGGCTCACTGAACGGCACTGTCAGCGCGAAACCAGCCGACTGGACAGCGGCGCCGTGCAGGCGCTGATGACAGAAATCCACACTGACTGGTCGCTCGGCGAAGACGGGCAGTCGATCCTGCGCGAATTCCGCTTCAAAAACTATTACCAGACCATCGCCTTCGTCAATGCGCTGGCCTGGATTGCCCACCGGCAGGACCACCACCCGGACCTGGAAGTCGGCTATAACCGCTGTGTGGTTCACTACAGCACCCACTCGGTGGGGGGTCTGTCCGAGAACGACTTCATCTGCGCGGCCAGGATCGACGCGCTCGTTGCCGGCGACGTCTGATTCCGGACCCCGTGGGAGCACGCCACCGCCAGACACGCTCCCCCGCCACCACCCGGAAACCCGAAAAAGCACAGGGCCAGCCTGGCCTGGTACTGGCCCATTACGGCCAGGTCAGCCTGGTGGAAGACGAGCAAGGAAACGTATACCGCTGCGCCACGCGCAAGAACCTGCCGCGCACTGTCTGCGGTGACCACGTCCTGTGGCAGGCCAGCAATCCACGCGAGGGTGTAATCAACCAGGTCCTCGAACGCGAAACCACCCTGGCCCGCCCCGATCAGCGCAACCGGGTGCGACCGGTCGCGGCCAACCTGGACCAGATCGTAGTGGTCATCGCGACCCGGCCCAGTTTTGAATACGGCATGCTGGACCGCTACCTGGTGGCCGCGGAACTGATGGATGCGACCCCGGTGATCGTGGTGAACAAGTCCGACATGCTGGATGACGAAAGCCGTCACAAACTGGAACAACGCCTTGGCATCTACCGGGACATCGGCTACGCGCAGTTATTTACCAGCACCCGTACCACCGACGGCCTGAAGGAACTGCATCGGCAACTCAGGTCGCACACCAGTATTCTCGTTGGCCAGTCAGGGGTCGGCAAATCATCTCTGGTACAGGCGCTGCTGCCGGACCTTGATATACGCATCGGCGCGCTGTCCCAGGTGACCGGACTGGGACGCCATACCACCACGGTGACCACGCTCTACCACCTGCCCGATGTAGGTGACCTGATCGACTCGCCGGGTGTGCGCGACTTCACCCTGTGCCAGGTGCAACCAGGCGAACTGGCGAAAGGCTTCAGAGAGTTCGAACCGTTCCTCGGCGGGTGTCGCTTCAATAACTGCCTGCACGTGAGCGAGCCGGGCTGTGTGGTTCAGGATGCAGTACGTTCCGGCAAGATCAGTGAGCGCCGCTTCAAAAACTACGCGCGGCTGGTGAAGACCATGAGCACCCCGCTAAAACGGTAGCCGGGACAACCCACGGAACCTGGCACTACCCCGGCGGCCAGCCCATGACCCGGCCACCCAGCAGGTGCAGGTGGATATGGAACACCGTTTGTCCGCCGTGGGCATTGCAGTTCATGACGGTACGATAACCCTGCTCCGCGAACCCTTCCTGCTGCGCGATCTTTGCAGCGGCGAGCATCATTTTGCCGATCAGCGCTGCGCTTTCAGCATCCAGGTCATTGATGGTGGGCACGTGCTGCTTCGGGACCACCAGTACATGCGTCGGCGCCTGTGGATTGATGTCC
>JALSRZ010000012.1 GCA_026984515.1 Thiohalobacter sp.
AATACGCTGCAGGCGCTCATTGTCCCCGCCCCGGTCGGGATGATGTTCCATCGCGAGGCGCCTCCAGGCCGATTTGATGGTGGCATCGTCCGCGGGGTCGGTGAGTCCCAGTTCGGCAAGCGCTGCTGCTCGCCCTTCGAAGCTGCCGATCCGGTTCCAGAACGAGGCAATCAACTCGCTGACCTGTTTCTCGCTCGTGTGTTCAAGATTCGTCCAGTCCAGGTAATAGGCGCGCAGCGGATCCGGTGTTGACAGTGCGGTAGGCCCGGAAGTCCAGGGCAGGCGGCGAATACATAACGGCTCGACCTGCAACAGACCCTGCTGTGACGCGGCAAGCCTGTCGCGCAGTTTATACAGCGCATGGAAAAGCAGGAAATGTGCACGGAACAGCTGTTGGGGCGCAGCAGGCGGCGCCGGCAGAGATCCGAAAAACCCTCTTGCCCGAAGCGCCCTGATCAGGTCATATTCGCGAATCCCGCCCGGATGGCGGTCAATCTCCTGCTCGATGGCCGCATAAAACACACCCGGCAGTTGTGTGTTGGTAGAGCACATCAGGTCATTATACGCACTTTACCGGCCACTCCGTTCCCGTTTGAACAGCGCTTGCACAGTGCACCAGCCACGGACCCATTACCCGAAGCTGTCACACCACAGCATGATTTCCCGCGCCGGATGCATTGCGAGCCAACTGGATGAACGCCTCCATATATGCAGCCGGCCTTTCTGCGCTGCGCACAGCCGCATACAGGGTACCGAACATTCCCGAGGCGCCCAGTGCCCGCACGGACAGACGTCGCTGCTGTACCGGTTCGCGCACCACCCAGTCCGGGAGAACCGCCACACCGCGTCGTCCCGCAACCAGTTGCAGGATGATGGCCGTCAGTTCCACCTGGCGCACCAGCGCCGGCTCCACTCCGGCCGGTTGCAGGAAACGGGTAAATACATCCAGGCGTTTACGCTCCACGGGATAGGTAATCAGCGTCTGATCAGCCAGGTCACCGGCTTCTGCCCTGTCTTTGTTCGTTAGCGCGTGATTCCGCGCCAGCACCAGCAGCGCCTGGTAAGCAAACAGCGGTTCAAACACCAGGTCGTGCCCTGCCACCAGATCCGAACTGATGACCAGATCGACTACGCCGCTCTGCAAGGCAGGAATCGGATCAAAACTCACCCCGAGACGGATATCCACTTCGATCTCCGGCCACTGTTCACGGTAACGATCCAGCACCGGCAGCAACCATTCAAAACAGGCATGGCATTCGATCGATATATGCAGGCGGCCGGACTTGCCCCGCGCGATATGTCGCAGCTCCCCTTCGACCCGCTCGACACCGGGCAGCACGCGGTGTGCCAGTTCCAGCAGTTTACGTCCTGCCAGGGTCAGCTTGAGCGGCTTGGTCGAACGCAGAAACAGCGGGGTTCCATAATAGTTTTCCAGCGCCTTGATCTGGTGCGACAGCGCTGACTGGGTCAGGTGCAGGCGTTCTGCGGCACGCGCCAGACTGCCTGTGTCACTGATGGCAATGAAGCTGCGCATATGCCTGAGTTCAAGATACATAATGAATATATTTAATAATAAATACAAACAATATGAAATTGTAACATATCCCGCAGCCCGACATACTGCCGCGCAAATGACAACAGCAAACAGAAAGGCAGATACATGACCATCACACACAATCAGGGATTCCCGCGCATCGGCGCCCGGCGCGAACTGAAACGATCCGTGGAAGCCTACTGGAGAGGTGATATTGATCGCGACGAACTGGAACAGGTCGGTAAAACCCTGCGCGCACACCATTGGACGTTGCAGGCACAGGCTGGACTCGACCTGGTACCAGTCGGTGACTTCAGCTGGTACGACCAGGTACTGGACCTGTCCTGCCTGCTGGGCGCAATTCCATCACGCTTCGGACACCCTGGTGGCGAAGTGAACCCCGATACTGTGTTCGGCATGGCCCGCGGCTATGCGCACGACGGACAACCGACAGCAGCCTGTCAAATGACCAAATGGTTTGATACCAACTACCATTACCTGGTACCGGAATTCCGTTCCGGGCAGCGCTTCGCACTGTCATCATCACAGTTATTCGAGCACGTAAGTGAAGTGCAAACACTGGGATATGCGGCCAAGCCGGTCATACTCGGCCCGTTGAGCTACCTGTGGCTGGGCAAATGCACAGAAGGGGATTTCGACCGGCTGGAACTGCTTGATGCGCTGCTGCCGGTCTATGGCGAAATCCTCAACCGTCTCGGAAACCAGGGTGTCGAATGGGTACAGATTGATGAACCCGCCCTGGTGCTGGATCTGCCGCAGGCGTGGAAAAACGCTTTCGAATCCGTCTACAGCCGCTGGCAGCCCGATGGCGTAAAACGCCTGCTGGCAACCTATTTCGGCGCGCTCGGCGACAACCTCGACCTGGCCTGCCGACTGCCCGTGGACGGCCTGCACGTTGACATTGCACGCGCACCGGAACAACTCGACGCCCTACTGGATCGATTACCCCCCTACAAGGTGCTGTCAGCAGGCATTGTCGACGGACGTAATATCTGGCGCACCGACCTGGACCGGGCACTGGCGAGGCTGGAGAGGGCACACCACCGACTCGGTGAACGTCTGTGGCTGGCACCTTCCTGTTCGCTGCTGCACGTGCCGGTTGATCTTGCAACGGAAACCGGCCTTACCAGGGAAATCAAACGCTGGCTGGCCTTCGCCGTACAAAAACTCGACGAAATCAACGTGCTTGGACGCGCTCTCGATGCAGGGCGTGACACCGTGGCCACGGCACTATCGGAAGCACGCGCCGCGATCAAGGCACGCCATTGCTCTACAGATGTTCACCGCAACACGGTACGCAAACGCCTGACGGAAGTTGACGACACCCTTGCACAGCGCAATCGACCCTACCCCGAACGCGCCCCTCTGCAGCGGGCGTGGCTCAAACTGCCGCTGTTTCCAACGACGACCATCGGTTCTTTTCCGCAAACACCGGAGATCCGTGCTACGCGTCGTGACTATCGGCTGGGGGCAATCGATGCCGACGAGTATCAAACCCGCATGCGGGCTCAAATCGCCGATATGGTACAGCGCCAGGAAGCACTGGACCTCGACGTGCTGGTGCACGGCGAACCGGAGCGCAATGATATGGTGGAATATTTTGCCGGACTGCTGGACGGATTTGCATGCACCACCAACGGATGGGTACAGTCCTACGGTTCACGTTGCGTCAAACCGCCGATTATCTATGGTGACGTCGAACGGCCCGCGCCAATGACTGTCGAGTGGATTCGTTTTGCCCAGTCCTGCACCGATAAACCGGTGAAAGGCATGCTCACCGGCCCGGTAACCATGCTTAACTGGTCATTCGTGCGCGACGACCAGCCGCGCGCCAGGACCTGCACACAAATTGCGCTCGCGCTGCGCGATGAAGTACTGGACCTTGAGCGGGCCGGCATCCGCATTATCCAGATCGACGAAGCGGCACTGCGCGAAGGCCTACCACTACGCAGGCACGAATGGCAGGCCTATCTGGACCGGGCAGTACATGCCTTCAGGCTTTGCGCCGCAGGTGTAGCCGATAAAACCCAGATTCATACACATATGTGTTACTCGGAATTCAACGATATCATCACTGCCATTGCGAAGATGGATGCCGACGTCATAACCATAGAAACATCACGCTCCGATATGAAGTTACTAGATGTATTCGAGGACTTTGAGTACCCGAACGAAATCGGACCCGGCGTATACGACATCCACTCGCCGAACGTGCCGGGTGTCGATGAAATTATCAGGTTGATGGCAAAAGCCGCACGGCGCATACCGGTCGAACGGCTGTGGGTAAACCCTGACTGCGGCCTGAAAACACGTGACTGGCCGGAAGTGGAAAAGGCATTAAAACACATGAGTGAAGCAGCAGCACAATTGCGCGCCATGCCGCCGAAACCGGGCTAGCCCGCATTTCTCACCGGGTTCCGTAACGAGGCGGTGGCAGGTCGTGTGATAAGCGGCATTCGCGACCGAGGGCCGCGCAGGCATAGTCGACACCATGTCGAGCAGCCCGACCGAGTGAACGCCGCTTAGCGCGCGGCATGACGCCGCCGCAGCAGGAAGTCGGTGAGAAATGCGGGCTAGACACGACCATACAAGTGCACCCAGTCGCGCAGGCGCTGCCGGCACTCGTCCTGCACATGGCTCCAGTCGAAACGCCAGCGCCAGTTGCCTTCGGTTACACCGGGAATATTCATGCGGTGCGCCGCATCCAGGCCCAGTATATCCTGCAGCGGGATCACCGCCAGGCGCGCCACCGAGGCCAGCGCCGTGCGCACCAGCAGCCCGGGCATGGGTTCACTGGAATCACCCAGGTAGTGGTACACCGCCCTGCGCTGCTCGTCCGTCAACTCCTGGTACCAGCCCAGTGTAGTGTTGTTGTCATGGGTACCGGTATAGACCACGCTGAGTTCTTCGTGGTTGTGCGGCAGGTAGGGGTTATCGGCAGAACCGTCAAAAGCGAACTGCAGGATTTTCATGCCCGGCAGTTCAAACTGCCTGCGCAGGGCGGTCACCTCCGGTGTAATGACACCGAGGTCTTCCGCCACCAGCGGCAAATCGTCGAAAACCTGTTTCAGGACCTGGAAGAAACTCTCGCCCGGACCCTTGACCCAGTGGCCGTCGATCGCTGTTTCCGCCTGCGCATCAATCTCCCAGTACGCTTCGAACCCGCGGAAGTGATCGATACGCACCAGGTCGAACATCTCCATCTGCGAACGGATACGCTCCAGCCACCAGCCGTAGCCGTCTTTTTTCAGGGCATCCCAGCGGTAGTGCGGATTGCCCCAGCGCTGTCCCGTAGCGGAAAAATAGTCCGGTGGCACACCGGCCACCACCTCCAGCTGTCCCTGGTCGCCAACGGTAAACCATTCGCGGTGCGCCCACACGTCAGCGCTGTCGTGCGCTACAAAAATAGGGATATCACCAAACAACAGCACGCCACGGTCGTTGGCGTAACAGCGCAGCTGTTTCCATTGCCGGTAGAACAGGAACTGTTCGAAACGCACCTGTTCCACCTGCGCGGCAAGGCGCCTGCGTTCCTTCTCCAGGGCATCCGCATCCCGGTCACGCAGCACCTTCGGCCAGTCATACCAGGCCCGCTCTCCCTGCGCAGTGCGGATCGACTGGTAGAGGGCAAAATCATCCAGCCAGCGGGCGTGTTCTTTTTTAAAGGCCGTGAAGGCTTCACGCTCTTCCTCACTTCCCTTGCGCTGGAAGCCATTGTAGGCCGCCGTCAGGCGCACCTTGCGTTGTGCATCCAGGTCGCCGGACGCATCCAGCGCGGCATCGTCCAGCCAGCCCTGGTCCACCAGCAGTTGCAGGCTGATCAGGCGAAAATTACCGGCGTGCACGGACAGGCACTGGTAGGGGGACAGGTCTTCATGGGGCGGGCCCAGCGGCAGCGTCTGCCAGAGTGTCAGCCCGCAGCCCGTGATGAAATCCACAAAGCGATAGGCATCCGGCCCCAGGTCGCCATTGCCTTGCGCGCCGGGCAGCGAAGTCGGGTGCAACAGGATGCCGGCGCGGCGTTTACTGAACAACTGCATCGGTATACTGCCGCGAACGGACTTCAGTCACCGGCCTGGCCGTGACGCATCACACCACCCAGGCTGGGGTCGCCACTGCCGCGGGCGAAGGTGTGTGCCAGGTATTCGGGCGGCTCCGCTCCCAGCAGGTGGTACAGGTTGGACAGGTGCAAGCGGAACAGGGCCTCGAAATCGCTCACGGAATTGGCCGGGTTGTAGTCACCGAACCACCAGAACCAGTCGGAACCCTCGCAGACAGCCAGTTGTAACTCGGCCGCCAGCACCTGGTCACCGCTCAGATCACCGCTGCCGACCGCCTGGTCGAACGCACGCTTGGCATCGCCCAGCATGTCCCAGCCCCGGTTCTTGTCGCGGTCACCGATCCAGGTTGAGAAGGTTCCGTAAACCCAGGAACCGCTTACCAGCTCGGATAGTTTGCCGGTTTCCACGCCGGCATCCAGACATTCGGAAAAGGTGGATAACTTCAGTGTCGGGTGTGCAGCCAGCCGTTCATAGAGTGCGCGCAGAAAGTGGTACCCGTTTTCCGGGAAATGCTCCCAGGCGTTTTCGCCGTCGAGGATAACGGGCAGCACCAGCCTGCG
This sequence comes from Thiohalobacter sp., assembly GCA_026984515.1. GTDB lineage: Bacteria > Pseudomonadota > Gammaproteobacteria > DSM-19610 > DSM-19610 > Thiogranum. The sequence goes on from JALSRZ010000012.1 coordinate 6,177, forward strand.
CCCCTGGTTGCCCTCGGCAATACGCTCCAGGTGATGGATAAAATTGGCCACGGCATCGTCCGCGTGCCAGGTCGAGTAGTTGAAGCCGATTTCATCCGACAGCTTGTCGTCACGAAAAAAGCAGGTCAGCTTGCCGTCGTCCACGCGGTAGCCCTGCAACACGGCATCCGCAGCCGCGGCCGCGTCATCTCCCTGCGCCGCGCGCAGGGAATTGCGCAGCACCGTCTCGCCGGTCGCGGCCCAGCGGAAATCGTACTCTTCCAGCAAGCACAGCGTTGCCTTGCTCACACTGCCCTCGGAAGGCCAGCAGCCGGCCGGCTTGCGGCGAAAATACTGTTCAAAGACGTTGATCCCTTCGCGCAGGTGCCAGTGCGCGCGCTGCTCGCCGTCCTGGTAGAACTCCAGTTCGGGCAAGCGGACGTCCGGCATGGCCTCGCGGGCACTCTGCAGGTCCAGCATCAGCGGCAGGATGGGGTGGGCGTAGGGGGACATGGCCAGTTCCACCTGGCCACGGTCGGCCAGCTCTGCGTAGCGGTCCACCAGGCCGGACAGCAGTTCACCGATCAGTACCAGCAGTTCTCGACGATCGTGCAGGGAAAAATTGTTACCCTGCTCCTGCCAGCGCTGCACACGCAGGTCACTGCGCCGCACGGTCTCGGCAATCCAGCCCAGGTGGTACCAGAACACCAGGTCGGCAAGAAACTGGTCGCTGACGTAGAGCAGGTCGGTACAGTCTTTCAGGAACGGCTCGGCCAGTTCGAACAGGCGCCGGTAGGCCGGGAAGCGCTCGACGATACGGGTACGGTTGACGCGCATGCAGTTATTCACCAGCTCCAGCCGCTGCTCGGGGTGGGAGGGCAGCACGGGAGATACCAGCGCTGCCAGCAGCGGGTCACGGATCGCCTTGTGGTCACGCAGGAAACCGCTCACCTGGGCGGCGTAGTCATCCAGCTGCTCCAGCAGCACCGGGGCAAAGTTGACCACCGCGCGCGCGTCGGGCACCGCCTCCAGGTGCGCGGCCATATCGGCATAGTCCTTGATGGCGTGCAGGTAGGTCCACGGCAGTTTGTATTCCCCACTGATGAGGTCGCAGTACTGTGGCTGGTGCATGTGCCAGCAGAGTACGACGTGCAGCCCGGCATCAGCGGACATGGTGCAGTTCCTGCCCCATCATCTCGGGGGTGACCAGCACCACCCCGCCCGGGGTGACATGAAAACGTTCAGCGTCCTGCGCGGCATCCTCTCCGATCACTGTTCCTTCCGGGATACGGCAGCCCTTGTCGATCACGGCGTTCTGGATACGGCAGTGTCGCGAGATTTCCACGTCGGGAAGCACCACGGCATGCTGCAATACCGAGTAGGAATTGATTTTCACATTGGAGAACAGTAGCGAATGGCGCACGGTGGCGCCCGATATCACGCAGCCACCGGACACCATGGAATCCACTGCCATGCCGCGCCGCTCTTCGTTGTCAAAAACAAACTTGGCCGGCGGCATCTGCTCCTGGTAGGTCCAGATCGGCCAGTCCTGGTCGTACAGATTCAGTTCCGGGGTGACACCGATCAGCTCCAGGTTGGCGGCCCAGAAGGCGTCGACCGTGCCAACGTCACGCCAGTAGGCCTGGCGACCGCTCTGCACGTCACGGAAGGGATAAGCGAACACCCGGTAGCGGTCGATGATGGCCGGGATAATGTCGTGACCGAAGTCATGGCTGGAATTATTGTCATCGGCATCCTTGATCAGCTGTTCAAACAGGAAGCGGGTATTGAACACGTAGATCCCCATCGACGCCAGCGCGGTATCGTCGCTGCCAGGCATGGGCGCGGGGGATGACGGCTTTTCGTTGAACTCCCGGATCCGGCCATCTTCATCCGTGGTCATGACGCCAAAGGCACGCGCCATATCCAGGTCCACCTCCAGGCAACCCACGCTCATATCGGCACCGTTCTCGACGTGCGCCGCAACCATTGGACCATAGTCCATCTTGTAGATATGGTCCCCCGCGAGGATGAGCACGTACTCCGGCCGGTGGTTGCGGATAATGTCCAGGTTCTGGTAGACGGCATCGGCCGTGCCGGCATACCAGGAGGACTCGATACGTTGCTGGGCCGGCAACAGTTCGACGAATTCCCCGAACTCGCCGCGCAGAAACCCCCAGCCACGCTGGATGTGCTGAAGCAGGGAGTGCGCCTTGTACTGGGTCAGGACACCCACACGGCGAATACCGGAATTCATGCAGTTGGACAGCGGGAAATCGATGATGCGGAACTTGCCGCCAAACGGGACGGCCGGTTTGGCACGCCATAATGTCAGTTGCTTGAGCCGGGATCCACGCCCCCCTGCCAGAATGAGCGCCAGCGTATCGCGGGTCAGCCGGCTAACAAAGCGCGGTGTAGGCACCGAATTCATGCAATCTCCCTGTCATCCATCAACACAGCTGCGGATTAAGTGCTAACATCCTGACTGCCTGACTGCGTATGGTACCATCTGTGCCGCTGCAGGAAAGCCAACATTTCACGAATCAGAGACATCGCTTCTTATGACGTCGCAGGCGCAGGATTCCAAAACGCCCTACCACCCGCTCCCCGAACCCCTGGCACGCATCGTCGAAGCGCGTCACCACAACCCGTTCGAGGTGCTGGGCGTACAGCGTGAAGGGGAACAGGAACTGGTCCGGGCTTTTCTGCCGCGCAGCGAAAATGTGCGTATTGCGGATACCGGGGCACCCCTGACACGCATCGAAGGCACCGACCTGTTCGAGTGGCGCGGCGCCACGGGCAATCTGCCCGCGCACTACCAGCTGAGCTGGATCGACGAGGATGGCCTGGAATGCTCGGCATACGACCCCTACAGCTTTGCCGTGCAACCAGGCGACCTGGACCTGCACCTGTTCGGGGAAGGCCGTCACCTGCACGCCTACCGTTTCCTTGGCGCACACCTGTGCGAAGTGGATGGCATACAGGGCACCCGCTTTGCCGTGTGGGCGCCCGGTGCGGAACGCGTCAGCGTGGTCGGTGACTGGAACCACTGGGATGGCCGGCAACACCCCATGGCCGCCTGCGGCGGCAGCGGCATCTGGAGCCTGTTCATACCCGGCGTCGGTGCCCACAGCTATTACAAGTACGAAATCCGCAACCGCGAACACGGCAGCATCCACCTGAAAACCGACCCCTATGGCCAGGCCTTTGAACTGCGCCCGGGCACGGCATCCGTGACCTTCCGCCCCGACAGCTGGCGCTGGAACGACCACGCATGGATGGAAGCCCGCGCCGCACGGGACTGGCTGCACAGTCCCCTGTCGATCTACGAAGTGCACCTGGGTTCCTGGCAGCGCGACGAGCACGGGCAGTTTCTCAACTACCGCCAGCTGGCCGAATGGCTGGTGAACTATGTAAAAGAGACGGGCTTTACCCATATCGAACTGCTTCCGGTCACCGAACATCCCCTCGATGCATCCTGGGGTTACCAGACCACCGGTTATTTCGCACCCACCAGCCGCTTTGGCAACATGGACGACTTCCGTTATTTCGTGGACCACTGCCACCGCAACCACATCGGGGTGATACTCGACTGGGCACCCGGCCACTTCCCCCGGGACGATTTCGCGCTGGCGCGCTTCGACGGCACACCGCTGTATGAACACGAAGACCCGCGGCGTGGCGAGCACCGCGAGTGGGGCACGCTCATTTTCAACTACGGCCGCAATGAAGTGCGCAACTTCCTGCTCTCCAGCGCCATGTTCTGGCTGGAGGAAATGCACATCGACGGGCTGCGCGTCGATGCCGTGGCTTCCATGCTGTACCTGGACTATTCGCGCGACCCGGGCGACTGGATCCCGAACGAGTACGGCGGCCGGGAGAACCTGGACGCCATCCACTTCCTGCGCCACCTGAACGAGGTCACCCACGCCGAACAACCCGGCAGCATGGTCATCGCCGAGGAATCCACCGCCTGGCCGCAGGTTACCCGCCCGGTCGACAGCGGTGGACTGGGTTTCAGCATGAAATGGAACATGGGCTGGATGCACGACACCCTGCTGTACATGAGCAAGGAGCCGGTGCACCGCAAGTTCCACCACAACCAGCTCACCTTCGGCCTGCTGTACGCCTTCAATGAAAATTTCGTCCTGCCTTTTTCCCACGATGAAGTGGTGCACGGCAAAGGTTCGATGCTGGACAAGATGAGCGGCGATACCTGGCAGCGTTTCGCCGGCCTGCGCCTTCTCTACACCTATATGTTCACCTACCCGGGCAAGAAGCTGCTGTTCATGGGGAATGAATTCGGCCAGTACGCCGAGTGGGATGCGGACAGTTCACTGGACTGGCACCTGATGGAAGACCCGCGCCACGCTAACCTGAAACTGCTGGTGCATGACCTGAACCAGCTGTACCGTCACGAACCCGCACTGCACGAATACGACTTCGAGGCGCAGGGTTTTCGCTGGCTGGACTGCAATGATGCCGACAACTCCATTCTGAGCTATTTCCGGCTGGGTGGCGGACAGACCGCCGTCGTGGTGCTGAACTTCACCCCGGTGCCACGGCCGGGCTACCGGGTAGGCGTGCCCGCCGCGGGCGAGTACCGGCTGGCCCTGAATTCCGATGCCGGCCTCTACAGCGGCAGTAATCTGCACGTAGAAGGTTTCCACAGCAGCGAATCGGTCCCCTGGATGAACCAGCCACACTCCATCGTAATCGACCTGCCACCATTGGCAGGGCTGATCATTATCAGAACCTGACAACAGATGATGCCGGGCTATACCTGATGCAGCCCCTCTGTCATCACAAGGAACACATCCCGACCCGGCACCGGAGCGGATATCGCAAGCGGCTGTGCCGGTACCTGCTCACGGGAATACTGTCGGTCACCGCTTTCGCACTGTGCGCGGACGACACGCGGCCAATCCTTTTCGGGGTATTCCCTTACCTGCCCCCGGCACGCCTGGAACAACTCTACGCACCGGTAGCCGCGGACCTGTCGCAGGCGATTGGCCATCCCGTGCAGCTGCGCACCCGGCCGACGTTTTCAGCCTTCCGGGAAGGCTTGCGCAACGAAGTCTTCGACCTGATTTTCATCCAGCCGTTTGCCTACGCGGGAACCGCCGCCCCGCATGGCTACCGCTCCATATCCCGCCCCACCCGCGCGCTCTCCGCCCTGTTCGTAACACTGCAGGACAACGACCTTGCCGACCTCGGGGACCTGGACGGCCGGGTCCTTGCAGCGCCGCCCGAACAGGCCGCTGTCAGCCTGCTCGGCCGGCGGACCCTGCTCGACCACCACCTGGTACCTGGCAAACAGGTCCGCATAGACCACCAGCGCAGCCACGCAGCCTGCCTGCGCCAGCTCATGATCCACAAGGCGGCAGCCTGCGTCACAGCCGCGGCGCCGCTGTATATTTTCGAGGAAAAGAGCGGTGTACATTTCAGGCTGCTGGCACAGAGCACATCAGTTCCGGGTTCGCCCTATGCGGCACACAGGCGCGTACCGGAACCGATTCGCAAAGCCCTGCAGAAACGCATCGGCCTGTGGTCAGCAGACGCAGCCGGCCGCCAGTTGCTCGACAGCATCAAAATGCCTGGCTTCGTTGACAGCAGCGACCGGGACTACGACCCGGTCAGGAAAATCATGACACAGATCCGGAATACAGCCCGGTAGCACGGAACGCCCGATGCAACCGCCACGCCTGTATTCCCCTGCCGGATCCAGCTGCAAGCATCCGGATCCACACCAACGATGAATCTGTCACTGAAATACAAGATAGCCATCGTCATCTTCCTGCTGGAAACGATCATGATGACCGTTGTACTGTGGGATACGCTGGGACATTCCCTGGAAAACACAGAGAAGCAGATCGGTGCAGCCGAGCAGGTCACGCTGGGTATTGTCAGCGATATCAGCCGTGTTGCACTGCTCAACGAAGACTACGATCGCGTCCAGGGTTATATCGAATCCCTGCCGAAAAACCCTGGCGTACTCCGGGCCAGGCTGGTGGATGATCGCGGCATCATCGTGGCGAGCAGCTCCCTCAGCGAACTGGGTGAAAGCGTACCGGAACTGGTGAACAGCCGCGTCAGCCACTGGCGTACCAGCCGGATCGAAAACGCCGCCGGGCCGCTGGGGGCGTTGAGCGTACAGTTCTCCCGCCAGGCCCAGCTGGACAGCTTCCAGGAAATCCGCAACCGGGGCATTGCCATCGCGGCAATCGGCATGGGCCTGATTGCCGTATTCGGCCTGGGTTTCGGCTACCTGCTGACCTACCGCCTGCAGAAAGTCGTGCAGGCCGCCAACAAGGTTGCCCAGGGCGACTATTCGGTGCGCACCCGGCTGCGGAAAAGCGACGAAGTCGGCCAGGTCGGCACTGCGTTCGACACCATGGCCGAGGTGATCGCCGAGGAACGCCGCCAGCTGGCCCGTGCCAACTCCAGCCTGGAGCAACGGGTCCTGGAGCGTACCCGCGAACTGGAGGATGCCAACCGCGAGTACGAATCGTTTGCCTATGCCATTTCCCACGACCTGCGCGCCCCCTTGCGCAGCGTGAACGGCTTTGCCCAGATACTGACGGACGATTATGGCGAACAACTGGATACGCATGCCAGGAACTACCTGGACCGTATCCGCAACAGCGCACTGAAGATGGCCGAACTGATCGATGATCTGCTCACCCTTTCGCGCGTCAACCGGGCGGAAATCAGTCGCGTATCGTTCGACATCAGCCGCGTCTGCAACGAGGTGCTTGAAGAGTTGCGCGCTGCAGACCCCTCGCGCAAGGTCGATACACAGGTCCAGCCCGCCATGATGGTGCAGGGAGACCCCCACCTGATACGGGATGCCCTCGCCAACCTGGTTGGCAACGCCTGGAAATTTACCGCCAGGACGCCCGATGCCCGCATACGTTTCCATTGCCGGGAGGAGAATGGCGAAACGGTCTACCTGGTCGAAGACAACGGCGCCGGCTTCGACATGGAATACATGGACAAGCTGTTTATTCCCTTCCAGAGGCTGCATCACGAAAGGGAATTCCCCGGTACCGGTATCGGCCTGTCCACGGTACAGCGGATTATCTACCGGCACGGCGGCTCCATCCGGGCCGAAAGTAAAACCGGACAGGGCGCCACGTTTTTCTTCACCCTGGGCTCCTGACCCTTGCATTTACGTAACAAGCACCCTATTTATTAAGAAGCCTGATCAATTCCATGTACCACCGTCAGCGACGAATTAATCAGCATTTACCTGACCGCTTGAACGGCACATGCCAGGGAGGTAAAGGTGGATACACAGACCCGCGAGCCGGCCGTTGCCGGCCTGTTTTACCCGGATGACCCGGTACTGCTGCAACGACAACTGGATGACCTGCTGGACCGGGACATCCCGGCCGGACCGGCGCCCAAGGCACTGATCGTCCCCCACGCCGGTTATATCTATTCCGGATCGATAGCGGCCAGCGCCTACCTGCAGCTGTTACCGGTACGTGAACAGATCCAGCGCGTGGTACTGCTGGGTCCGGCCCACCGGGTCGGCTTTCGCGGCCTGGCCGCTACCAGCGCGCGCTACTTTTCCACCCCGCTGGGCCGGGTACGTATCGACCGGTCCGCGATCGATGACCTTGTTTCGCTCCCGCAGGTGCGCGTGCACGACGAGGCCCACCGCGAAGAACACAGCCTGGAAGTTCAGCTACCTTTTCTGCAAACGGTATTGAAAAAGGATTTCAGCCTGGTCCCCCTGGTGGTGGGCGAAGCCAGCGCCGGGGAAGTCGCCGAGGTACTGGAACGACTGTGGGGCGGTCCCGAGACCTTGCTGCTGATCAGCTCCGATCTCAGCCACTACCTCGATTACGCCGCTGCACAACGCCTCGACCGTGCAACCTCGGCCGCAATCGAGCAACTCGACCCGCAGGCCATCGACTACCAGCAGGCCTGCGGGCGCAACCCGGTAAGCGGCCTGCTGGTCGCGGCACGCCGACACGGCCTGCACGCAACCACCCTGGACCTGCGCAACTCCGGCGATACCGCCGGCAGCCGTGACCGGGTAGTAGGATACGGTGCCTATGCCTTTGTCTGAGTTACATCGCACCACCCTGCTGGACACGGCCCGGCGTTCCATCCGGCATGGTCTTGCTCACGGCAGGGCGTTGCAGGTGGACCCGTCCGCTTACCACCAGCCACTCGCAGCCAATGGCGCCAGTTTCGTCACCCTGCAGCGGCGGGGAACATTGCGCGGTTGTATCGGAACCCTCGAAGCCTTTCGCCCGCTGATCTGCGACGTTGCTGAAAATGCATTTGCAGCCGCGTTTCGCGACCCGCGTTTCCCGCCTGTCAGGGAGGACGAACTGGACGACATCACGCTGGATATCTCGGTTCTCGGCAAACCCGAAGCACTCGAGTTCCGCTCCCGGCAAGACCTGCTGCAACAGATCCGCCCCGGCGTGGACGGTCTGATCCTCCAGGATGGTCCGAACCGTGGCACCTTCCTGCCCTCGGTCTGGGAATCGCTGCCGGAACGCGAGGAGTTCCTGCGCCAGCTGAACGTCAAGGCCGGCCTGCCGCCCGGGCACTGGTCCGATACACTCAGGGTATGGCGCTACACGACGGAATATTTTGGCGAAACGGAAAACCGGGCCGGTTAGCGATGAAAGAGTGATTTATTTACCCGGATTTCTCGCCGGTGTTTGTAGCGAGGCAATCCACACCCGCTACTTTTTACGGTAGCGCATACAGACACCGACCGAACCGGGCACGCAGGGTTTCTGGTCCACCCAGATCGCATTATCCAGGATGGCGCCGGAGAAGTCCGCACCCTCTATGCGGGCGCTGCTCAGGTTGGCGTAAGAGAGATCGGCCTGTACCAGGCTGCTGTTGCGCAGGTCCGCGCCGCGCAGGGTCGCACCCACCAGCCTGGCGTGACCCAGGTCGGCGCGACGGAGATCGCTCAGGCTCAGGCTGCTGTATTCCAGGTTCGCCCCGGTAAGTTGTGCGCCCGACAGTTGCGAACGGTCCATGCGGGCATTGCTGATGCTGGCGCCGATCAGGTCGGCGCGGCTGGCAACCAGGCCTGCCTGGTTGCAATTGTTCCAGTTCACTCCCGGGTGCGCTCGTGCCGCACAGTCCGGCGCCACTTCCTCCGGTTCAAACAGTGCAAGCACAAAGGCGAGCAGTAAACCAAGCAGTACCAGCAGACTCGCGACCAGCGGGTAGCGGTAGGCCGTGCGGCTTGCCTGCGCCGCGTGCGTAAGCTGGTAGCGCAACAGCCGGTGACGCAGTTCCTCTTCGCTTTCCCGGCGGCGCCGTTCAGCACCGCTACGCTGTTCACGGAACCCCTCTGCATCCTGATTGGGTTCCCGTTCACGCCGGTCACCGGGCTGGCGCTCATCCTCACGCATGCGCGCCATTAACAACTTTTGCCGGTTTTCCTCACTGGGCGGAAGCTTCATCACGTCCGGAATCAGTTCCGGGTGAGCCGACAGGGCCGTCCACTTCCCCCCGTCCGGTTTTACTTCGTCACTTTCACGGATACGTCCCAGCAAAATATAGCGACTAACCTGGCGCCCCGGGTACGGCCCGCGCACGATGCCGTCACGGCGTGTGTACCAGAGCATCCTGTGCTTCCTGTCTGTTGTTTTCATAAACTGCCTGCAAACCGTCGTGCCGTTCCCTTATCCGGGCAAATGATGCAGTATAGATGCCATGTCTGAACCGCTGATTGCCAGACCGTGGTAACTACCGGCCCCACTTCCGGACTGCCCGGCCTGAGCACCGGTGACGCCCCTTCCACAGTACGGCAGTGGCAGACAGGCCAGTTGCTGCAGGCCACGGTAACCGGGCAGAGTGCCGGCAAAGTACTCCTGGCTATTGGTAATCGGCAGGTCAGTGCGGAGACTTCACTGCCGCTGGAAAAAGGCCAGCAACTGACCCTCCAGGTACGCAGCCCGGGCGCTCAGCCGGTGTTGCAGATCATCTCCGCACTGAAAGGGTCACCACTTGCCGACCTGGTACGCCGGCTGCTGCCGAGGCAGGCGCCGCTGACGCCGTTACTGGCCTCGATCCGGCAGCTGGCGCGCCTGCCCAACCCGCCCACACCGGCACTACTGACCGAACAGCTGCGCGTGACCCTGCAGCAACTGCCCGATATCACCACTGTATCCAGTCCACAGGGCCTGAAACAGGCCATCGCCGATTCGGGTATCTTCCTGGAGAACCGACTGTTGCAGCAGGCCGCGGGGAAAACCGATGCACCGGCCGCGCCACAGGATTTCAAGGCCAACCTGCTGCGCCTGGTGCAACTGGTGCGTAACTGGCCGGCCGGCGATGCACGCCCCGCTGTGCCTGCCGGTAGTAACGCTGCAACTGCAGGCGCGCATCCGCTGCCTACCGGGACCGGTGCACCGCTGCCCGCAGCCGGTGCCGCTAAAACAACTGCGAAACCCGCACCATCCACCGCAGGCGAGGCACCGGGTGACACCCGCAAGGTGCCACCGGCCGCGGCAGCAGACCAGTTGCGGCGCGCGGCGCGTACCGCCCTGCCCGCTACCGTGACCGCCCGCTCACCGGCCACTCCCGTAGCGGCGGCAACGACAGGCCCCGCAGTCGGCAACGTTGCGCCGGCGCCCGTCACCCCGGCCGGCGACGAACTGCCGGCACCCCTGCGCGGCACGGTACCCATACCGCAGTCAGCGTTGCAGGCCAGCCTGGACCTGGTCAATCGGCTGGGAAACTTCCGCACCGACCTGCTGCAACAGGCCGAAGCCGCCCTGGCGCGCATACAGTTACACCAGCTCGCGGCCGTGCCCAGGGAGGGCGAACGCGGCCTGCTGGAATGGCTGTTCGAACTTCCCATACGCCGCGGCGACGATATCGACCTCTGGTCCCTGCGACTGCTGCGTGACAACGAGCAGCCGGCACAGGCGGCACGCCGGCCATCCCCGCACTGGACCGTGCAGCTGGCATTCGACCTGCCCGGACTGGGCCCGGTACAGGCGCAGGTGCAACTGCGCGATGCCAGGGTGTCCGCACATTTCTGGACGGAACAGGCCGGGGTCCTGCCACTGTTTCGTGACCACCTGCACGAGCTGCACGCAGCGCTCAGCGGTGTCGGGCTGGACGTAGAGGAGCTGAACTGCCGGCACGGCAGCATGCAGACCGGCAAGCGTGGCGTTGGTCAGGCGCTGATCAGGGAGAAGGTATGAAGCGCAGCGACACGGATACACCACTGGCCGTTGCCCTGCAATACGACGGCGAACGCGCACCCCGGGTAACGGCCAAGGGACGTGACGGGATCGCCGATCAGATTGTCGCGCTGGCAAAACAACACGGCATACCCCTGCAGGAAAATGACGCGCTGGCGAGCATGCTGGCGCGTGTAGAACTCGGCGAGGAAATTCCGGAAGCCCTGTACCTGGCGGTTGCCCAGGTCATCGCCTTTGCCTACCACCTGTCGGGCAAGCGGCCCCGGCATTGATCAGCGTGTGGGGAAACCCGGTCTCTGGCACGAAGGTCAGGCGGAACCGCGTTGCATCATGACCAGCAGCTCGGCTTCACCACGGGTCAGCCCGCAGGTGCCTACCAGTTCTTCGATATCCGCACCATTGTGCACCAGCTGGCTGGCCTGGCGGTAGGGACGTTCGCCGCCGCTGCGCAGTTCGAGCACATCCTGTCGCTCGATGATCCGCAATACCTGCTGTTCCAGCCTGACGACATGATCACCTACACCCGTTGACGCACTGCACAACGCAGCGAGTTCCTGTTCCAGTTGCCGAACCCGCTGGCGGGTAAGCTGCAGTTCCTCGCACAGGCTCTGCTCACGGCAACGCGCACGCCGCCAGGCCGCCTTTATCTCCGCCAGGCCGGAGGCCGCGCGGATACCGAATCCTGTCAAAAACCGGGTGATCATATTCACTACCTCAGGCGTATTCGTCTATTCCGGGTGGATCGTCGTCACGCGGCTTGCGCGGTGAATGCCGGTCCGCCGGCGGACGCTCCCGGTCCGGCTTGCGTTTGGGTGCCCGCCCACCCTGCCCGGCTCCCTTGCCCGGCTGTGCGGGCGGTACGCGATAGGCAGGTGGCAACTGTCCGATCCCGGGCATGATGGCATGTCCCGTACCGCACCAGGAATCGGCCAGCTACAGACTGGCCAGTTCCTCCCACTCTTCATCGGTGAGCAATTTGTTCAGGTCGACCAGGATCAGCAGCTCGTTGTCGCGACTGGCCACCCCCTGGATATATTTGGCGCTTTCATCGTTCCCGACGTTGGGGGCGGACTCCAGGTCGGAAGCGTGCAGGTCTACCACCTCGGCAACACAATCCACCAGGATGCCGACCACGTGCTTCGTTCCCTCGATGATGACAATGCGGGTTGCATCCGTGACTTCGGTGGTTTCCAGGCCCAGCCGGATACGGGTATCCACGACGGTTACCACATTACCGCGCAGGTTGATGATACCCAGCACATAGTGCGGCGCCCCGGGCACCGGCGCGATTTCAGTGACGCGCAGGACTTCCTGCACCTGCATTACGTTGATCCCGTAGGTCTCGTCCGCGAGACGAAAGGTAACCCACTGTACTATCTCGTCATTTTGCTTTGCTCTGGCAGCCACGTTCGGCATATCGAATCCTCGGCCCGGTTAGTCTGAAGCAGCGCCTGGCGTCAAAAATCAGGCGACCACGTGTATACCCTGAAAAAAGCAGGATTCATGCCAGGCCACTGGCCAGCGCTTCGGTCAGGGCGTCAATATCCAGTACGGCGCACCTCTGCTCGACCAGGGTCCCGGCCAGCCAGGCCCTGCGGCTGTTGGCGCCCCGCCAATTGACCTTGTCCGCCTCCAGTTCGACCACCGCACCGATCGCATTGCAGGCCAGCGCCCAGCGTCCCTCATCGATCATCACCAGCCAGGTGCTGCGTGCAGCGACATCGCTATCCAGTCGCGCAGCGCGGTCCTGCGGCAGGATAAAGCGTGCCGTATCCACGACCCTGGCGTTGACACCCTGGTAGGGTACGACACCGAGAAACAGGGACGAATGCCCGGGCAGGGGGGCAAGCTCCCGGTCATTGGGCACCGCGCCTTTCAGTTTGACCAGCGGTACTGCCAGCATGATCCCGGCCACCTCGAACAGCAGCGCCTGGAAGCGCGTGGTCGCCCAGGCGGGCAGTTGGCGTTGCGGAGCGGGTGCTGTAACGGCCGGTGACGATGCCACCGGTTCCTGAACCGGGTGGACCTCGTGCAGCATCACGTCCAGGTAGGTGCCCAGCGCCAGTTGCTGATCCAGTAATTGCGGCTTGCCCGTCGCGGTTTTCATTGCGCCACCGCCAGTGCCGGTGGCGCATCGTTCCGCTGCAGGCTGCGCAACAGGGAGGCATAGGCTTCGTTGCCACGTGCGGCCGGGTTGTGGACAGACAGCGGTTTGCCAACCCGGCTCGCTTCGCGAAACTGGGTATCGACCGGGATCACCCGCGGCCATACCCGCTCGCCGTGCTGGTCGCGCAGGGCGCGCAGCGCGTCCATCGATGCCCGGGTACGACGATCGAAAAAGGTGGGGATAATGGTGTAAGGGAGTGCACCGCCACGCGAACGCGTAATCATCTGCAGGGTGTGCAGCATGCGGTCCAGTCCCCGCAGGGCCAGGAATTCCGTCTGCACCGGGATCAGCAACTGCTGGCAGGCTGCGAGTGCATTGACCATCAACACACCCAGCATGGGCGGACAATCCATCAGCACGTAGTCGAAATCCGCTTCCAGTCGTGTCAGTGTCTGCCGGATGACCAGGCCCATGCCGTCGCGCGCACCCAGCTGGCGGTCCAGTGTGGCCATGGCGGTCGATGCCGGCAACAGCGACAAACCCTCTACACCGGTCGCCTGTAACAGGCGCTCCGGGTGCTCCACCCGGGTCTGGTTGGCGCAGGCTTCAAACAGGGTGTAGACACTGCCTTCTGCGCTATCCGGGTCCAGGCGAAAATACGAGCTCATGGAACCCTGCGGATCCAGATCGAGCAGCAGCACCCGGCAACCCTGTTGCGCCAGCAGACCGCCAAGCGTCACCACGGTGGTGGTCTTGCCCACGCCGCCTTTCTGGTTGGATACGGTCCACACGATCATGGCGCACCCCCGACCGCCTGCCCGCCACCGGCTGCCGGTAGCTGCGCAGCGAGGCCTTCACGCGTAGTCTGCAAATGATCCAGCGGCTGGCTAACCCGTGCATCCGAACCGGACATAATCACCAGCACGACACGGCGGTTCCTGGCCCTGCCTTCCTCGGTGGCATTACTGGCGACGGGGCGGTATTCACCATAACCGATGGCCGCCATGCGCCGTGGATCGATTCCCAGCCCGGTAAACAGGTGCACGACACTGGCCGCGCGCGCGGCCGACAGCTCCCAGTTGGAGGCGAACTCGAAGTTGCTGATCGGGACATTGTCGGTAAAACCCTCGACATGAATCACGTTGTCCAGCGGCTGTATCTTTTCCGCCAGTTTGCGCAGCACCGGCACCGACTGCTCCGACAACCTGGCGCTGCCGGAATGAAACAGGATGCTGGACTTGATCTCTACCTCGATCCAGCGTTTGTCGCGCCGCACGTCGATCAGGCCTGCGTCCACCAGGTCGGCCATCGCGGCCTCGATGGAATCGGCAAGCTGCCCGGCTGCTGCGTCGGCTCCTTCGTCCGGCAGCGGCTCCTGCATGGACTCCGGTTGCGGCTGCGCGGCCTTGTCCTCCTGCTGTTCCGCCTGCGTGCTTTCGTCCGGCAGCGGCACCCTGAAAATTTCAAAGATCTGTTTGTTGCGGTCGAGGATACTTTCCGACTGGACCGGTGAGCGCGACAGCTGACCGACCTGGATCGGCTTCAGGCTGCGCGCCGGGTCACGGAAAGCCGCCACGATGGAATCCGACAGCACGCGGTACTTACCTTCGTTCACCGAGGAAATCGAGTACATGACGACGAAGAACGCAAACAGCAGGGTAATGAAATCCGCGTAGGAGACCAGCCAGCGTTCGTGGTTCTCGTGTTCTTCGATGCGTTTCTTTCTCGCCATCTGTCTTTGCCCGTGGTAACTGTAAGCGGATCGAGGCTGCATCGTGCCGACGCGGCTACTGGTAGTATCCCTGCAGCTTGGTCTCGATGTTGCGCGGGTTCTCGCCTTCCGCTATCGATATCACGCCCTCGACCACCATCTCCCGGAACTGGGTCTGGCTATGCACCTGGCTCTTGAGTTTGTTGGCCATGGGCAGAAACAGCAGGTTGGCGAAACCCACCCCGTAGATGGTGGCAACAAAAGCGGTCGCGATACCGCCACCGAGCCTGGAAGGGTCGGCCAGGTTGTTCATCACGTGGATCAGGCCCATCACCGCGCCGATGATGCCGATGGTCGGGCTGTAGCCCCCCATGCCGTCGAATACCTTCGCGGCCTGGATATCCTGGTGTTCACGCGCGTCGATCTCCACTTCCAGGATGGAGCGGATTACTTCAGGTTCACTGCCGTCCACCAGCAACTGGAGTCCTTTGCGCGCAAACGGGTCCGGTTCTTCCTCGGCAATCGCCTCCAGGCCCAGCAGGCCTTCGCGACGCGCGATATTGCTCCAGTTCACAATTTTTTCCGCGGCCTCCTGCGGCTGCAGCTTGACCGGCACAAACACCCATACCGCGATTTTCATGGAACGCACAAAGGTGGCCATCGGGGTCTGTACCATGACCGCGCCCAGCGTACCGCCGGCCACGATCACAAATGCCGTCAACTGCACCAGGGAAGACATGTGTCCGCCTTCCAGCACATTGCCGCCGAGGATGGCGACCAGTGCCAGCAGGATCCCCACCATGCTCAGCATATCCATGCTCAGCCACCTGCTGCCTTCACCAGGGAAGGACCGATATCACGCAGCGAAAGGACCTGGTCGGTCAAACCCGCTTCCGCCACCGCCATGGGCATCCCGTAGATCACACTACTGGCCTCATCCTGGCTCCACACGGTGGCGCCCTGCTGCTTCAGTGTACGCACACCTTCCCGTCCGTCCGCACCCATCCCGGTCAGCACCAGTGCCAGTGTCTTGCCACCATATACCGAGGCAAGCGAATCAAAAGTCACATCGGCACACGGCTTGTAGTGCAAGCCGGCGTCGCCGTCAGTGACGGTTGCCTGTACCTTGCCCCCGGCTTGCCGGAAGGTCAGCTGGCGGCCACCTGGCGCCAGCAGCACCGTGCCCGCCTCCAGCGCATCCCCGTCACCGGCTTCCCGGACCCTGACCGCACACTGCTGATCGAGACGTTTGGCAAATGCCGGGGTAAAGGTGCCCGGCATGTGTTGCACCACCACCACCGGGTAGGGGAAATTCGCCGGCAGTACCGTCAGCACCTGCGCCAGCGCCACCGGGCCACCGGTTGAACTGGCGATGGCAACCACCTGGAACTGCCCGCGCGCGAGCGGTGCTGCCGGCACAACCGCAGCGCGGCAGCGCGCTGCAGGCAAGGGCGCAGACAGGCTGCCTGGCGGACGTACCGCTACCGCGAGAATACGATTACGCAGCAGCTGCCCGGCCTGCTCCCGGTCTTTGGCAATATCCTCGAAACGCTTGGGCAGAAAATCCACCGCGCCGGCTTCCAGGGCATCCAGTGTGGCCTGGGCGCCCTCGTGCGTCAGGGAGGAAAACATCAGCACCGGCAGCGGGTTGGCCGCCATGATATGACGCACCGCGGTAATCCCGTCCATGACCGGCATCTCGATATCCATGGTAACGACGTCCGGCTTCAGCCTGGCCACCTGCTCGATGGCTTCCTTGCCGTTGGCCGCGCTGCCGATAACTTCGATTCGGCTGTCCGCCTCCAGGATCTCGACGATCCGTCGGCGAAAAAATCCTGAATCATCGACGACCAGGACTCGTGTCTTCGCGGCGGCTCTGCTCTGCGTTCCTTGCATACGATGGCAGTCCCTATCGACCCCGGACGTACGCTTTCATCAGGCTCGGCACGTCCAGGATCAGCGCAATCCTGCCATCTCCCGTGATCGTTGCACCGGCAAAGCCCGCCAGACCCTGCAGGAAGGCGCCCAGTGGCTTGATGACCACTTCCTCCTGGCCGACCAGTTGCTCGACCACGAAACCGACTTTCTGACTACCAACGTGTACCACCACGACGTGGCTGACAATGTCCTCGTCCGCAGGTGGCGAACCACCCACCAGCCATTCGCGCAGGTAGAACAGAGGCAGTGCCTTTTCCCGGACCATGATGACCAGCTGACCATCGATGATACTGGTGCGGTTTTCGTCCAGGTCGAAAATTTCACTGACACTGCCCAGCGGCAGGGCAAAGGGCTGCTCGCCGATCTTCACCATCAAGGTCGGCATAATAGCGAGGGTCAGCGGCACCCGGATCATCAGGCGGCTGCCCTTGCCGAATTCCGAATCGATCTCGACACTGCCGTTCAGCTGGCCGATACGC
Organism: Thiohalobacter sp.; assembly: GCA_026984515.1. Classification (GTDB taxonomy): domain Bacteria; phylum Pseudomonadota; class Gammaproteobacteria; order DSM-19610; family DSM-19610; genus Thiogranum. The sequence goes on from JALSRZ010000012.1 coordinate 23,592, forward strand.
GTCTTGACCACGTCCATGCCAACACCACGGCCGGACACGTCAGAGATCACTTCCTTGGTGGAAAACCCGGCTGCAAAAATCAGGTTATAGCACTCCCGGTCGTCCAGGCGTGCGGCGGCTTCCTCATCCATCAGCCCTTTCTCCACAGCCTTGCGGCGCAATACGTCGGCGTCCATACCGGCGCCATCGTCTTCAATGGACAACAGGATATGATCGCCTTCCTGCTCGGCGGCCAGGATCACGGTGCCGGCGCGCGGCTTGCCGGCCACCTCGCGCACATCCGGCTTTTCAATGCCATGATCGACCGCGTTACGCACCAGATGTACCAGCGGATCGGCCAGCGCCTCGACCAGGTTCTTGTCCAGGTCGGTTTCCTCACCCTGCAGTTCCAGGTTGATTTCCTTGTCCAGGCTGCGCGCCAGGTCGCGGACCACGCGCGGGAAACGACCGAACACTTTCTTGATCGGTTGCATGCGTGTCTTCATGACCGAGTTCTGCAGGTCAGCGGTCACCACGTCGAGATTGGAGATGGCCTTGGACATCTCCTCGCCGGCCTCTGCCTCACGCAGGTTCGCCAGGCGGTTGCGCACCAGCACCAGTTCACCCACCATGTTCATGATTTCGTCCAGGCGACTGGTGTCGACGCGCACGGTAGCCTCCGCCTTCGCAGCGGGCGCGGGCGCAGGTGGCTTTGTTTTCTTTTTAACTGCGGGAGCGGCTGCTTTCACCTGTGCAGCCGGCTGCGACCTGCCGGTACTGGCGGGTGACGGTGCCTTGCCGGCACCATGCAGTTCATCCAGCAGGGCGTCGAATTCTTCTTCGGTGATGTCGTCGTCAGCCGCTGCGCTCACCGCTTCCGGAACGGCCGGGGCGGTTGCAGCCGCCTGCTGTACAGCCGCGGGTGCAGCGACCGGTCCCTTGCCGGCACCGTGCAACTGGTCCAGCAGGGCATCGAATTCCTCTTCGGTGATATCGTCACTGCCGGATACGGTGACGCTGTGCTCACTGCCGGTCGCTCCCTTTTCCTCCGCTGCCATATCCAGCATGGCTTCAAATTCCGCATCGGTCTCGTCGCCTGCAGGGGCCTGCTCTGCCGGCACTTCCGGCTCATCCGTCGCTGTTGCGCCCGTAGCCGGCACCGCCAGCCCTTCGAGGGTCACCAGCAACTCCGCGGGCGCTGGGGTCGGCATCTCGCCGCCCTGCACCTCCGCGAACATGCCATTTACGATATCCAGTACCTGCAGCACCGTGTCCATCAGGTCGGTGTCCACGGCCCGCTCACCGTTGCGCAGTACATTGAATACATCTTCAGCGCGGTGGCAGACCTGCACCAGTCCTTCCAGGCCCAGGAAACTGGCTCCACCCTTGATGGTATGGAAGCCGCGGAACACACCGTTCAACAGATCAGCATCATCCGGTCGCTGTTCAAGCTCAACCAGTTCCTCGTTCAGCTGCTCCAGGATTTCTCCGGCTTCGACCAGGAAGTCCTGCAGGATTTCATCGTCAGTATCCAGACTCATCTTTCTGCTTCCCTAAAATCCCAGACTGGACAGCAAATCATCGACCTCG